>JAZUEK010000039.1:0-13814 GCA_045640165.1 Acutalibacteraceae bacterium
GCCTTAAAACACAGATTTTGGATGGAGAACGCGAAAAACCGCCTCGACTATACTGGCGTATAGCGAGGCGGTTTGACAATGTTCTGCGCCAAAATCTCGTGTTTTTAAGGAATACATTCCTTACGAACTCCCGGCCAAGACGGTGCTGTTTTCTTTTAGTGATGGTGATGGTGTCCGTTTTCTTCGGAAAACACGGGATGGCAATCCACGTCGTCGCACCGTTCTTCCTCAGTCTCAATCACCGCGTGCACGATATGATGTTCCGCGAGTTCTGCGCGCAACGCGGCTTTCAAGGACGGCAAATCGTCGGAATCGGTCACAACGTGGAAAGTGGCATAATGGTGCGCGCCGTCCATACTGCGGATATGCAGGTGATGCACGTCCAAAACGCCGTCCACGTGAAGCAGTTCTTCTTTTAAGTGTGCCACGTCCACATCGGCAGGCGTTTTCTCCAAAAAGAGGTCGGCAATCTCCACAAGATTTTTGATAGCGCACACAAGAATAAACGCCGCCACGCCGATGCTCATCAGCGAGTCGAGAATCCCGATATCGGTAAAATACATCACCACGGCACCGACCAGCACAACCGCCCAACCGAGCACGTCTTCGAGCATATGCAGGTTGACCGATTTTTGGTTTAAGGAATCCCCCTCACGCGTGACGAAAGCGGCAATAAGGTTGACGACCACACCAATCACGGCAAGCAGGAGCATTCCGCGATAATCCACCGCGACGGGATGAAAAAGCCGTTCTACCGATTCTTTAATCATAATCCCCGAGCCGAGAATTAAAATCACCGTGGTAATAAGCCCGCCGAGCACAGAATAGCGCAGATAGCCGTAGGTGTGCGCCTCATCCACGTCCGAGCGGCTTTTCTTTTCGAGAAAATAGGAAATGCCAATGGAGAGCGCATCGCCGAAATCGTGAACAGAATCGGACAAAATCGCCACCGATTTCGTGAAAATGCCACCAATCAACTCGAACAGCGAAAACGCCAAATTCAAAAGAAACGCCACTAAAATATTCTTTTCGGTTTTCATATATCCACCCCCGAAAAACGGAATAAGAGTTTATACAATATAGTATATCACGTTTCGAAAGATTGTCAAAGAAAACCCGCCGAGGCGATGCCTCGGCGGTTTTGGCGGAGAAGGGGAGACTCGAACTCCCGCGCCGGTTACCCGACCTACGCCCTTAGCAGGGGCGCCTCGTCACCAACTTGAGTACTTCTCCGTATGAATCCGGTGCGGATGGTGAACCCGCCCGTTTTCTATCTAATTTTATGCACCCTGTCGGGTGGCGGCTTTTAGAGGTTGGCGGAGAGGAAGGGATTCGAACCCTTGGCTCTGACGAGTCACCGGTTTTCAAGACCGGCTCCTTAAACCACTCGGACACCTCTCCAAGCACCCGTCTATTATATCTGTTTTCCCCGTCGTTGTCAACCCTTTTTTGCGAGTATTTTTTTGACGAATTCTGACGAAAACTGCAAACTATTCAGACGTTTTTTACCCTTGACACTCCCCTGTTTTACACATTGTAAAGTGCCCTTTTTTCACATTTTTGTGGAAAATCCGGTGGAAAAAGTGGAAGAATCCCACCATTTTGGGGTTTTTTTCTGGGGATATATGGGTTTTTCATCCCCAAATTGTGGAAAGTTGAATTTATTTTTCGACAATCTGTTGAACGCCCTTTACGGAACGTCAACTCACTTTGTATAGCGCGACGTGAAAAAATGCACACAGCGTTCCACGGAGTCTTTTGACGTTCCCCAATCGGCGTTTTCGCCGCTGTTGCGATAGTCGAACATCGAGCAAAAATGCTTCACGTCCGACCGCAGATTTTGCAGTTCTCCGCGGGCCAATTTGCTCGCCGCCTCGCCGAATTCACCACGATACCGCTTGCCCATCGTTCGCCCTGCTGCTTCGATAAGCAATGCATAATGCGGCAGGCACAGAGTCGGCTGAGCGGCAAACGTGTCGCGGAAATCGCGTTCCCGTTCCCACAGCTTGCAGAGGTTATCCGCCATCTGCTCCATATTTTTATCCACGCGCTCACACACAAAGCAGGTAGAAAGCGCCTCTTTGGCGGCTTTCCCCTGCTTGCCGGCATCTTTTATGAGTCCGCCGAAAATGCGTTTTTCGAGCGAATCCAAATGGCTCTCCATCATCAGCGCCACACCGAGATGGTTGTGCTTTTTCAGCATCTGTTCGTAGTGGGTATAGCAAAACCCGAGTTTGTTGGTCTCTTTGCGGACGTCCGGCTCCATCATCGCGGCGCCGGTGATATAGTCCACCATACGCTGTTCCAAAAGATCGCGCATACGGCAGATGGGACAACCGTCCTGCGTTTCGAAAATCTCACTAATCGGGATACTGGTAATGTCGTCACGCATCGGGTGTCTCCTCCTTTTTCTCAATCAGTTTGCCGAGCGGTTGGTCGGCATAAAACGCGCCGGAAATATCCGACAGCGCGAATAAAATCCACCATATGCCCACCAGTTTCGGGGTCATCAGCGGAAAATCCGCGAGGCCGAACGCCATCAACCCCATCAGCGACACAAGCACCGAAAAGCCCAACAACGGCTGACGCTTTTTGCGGAACAGCGTGTCTCCTTGGGTATACACGATATTAAACACCGGCAGGAAAAAGAGCATAAGCAGTACCGCGCCGCCCTCAATCAGCAGTTGGAGATACAGGCTGTGCGCGTGCGGCACGGTTGCAAGGCCGGCGGCTTTCATAATTTCCGTAGCCGGTTGCACACCGGCGCCATAGCCGAAAATCGGCCGTTCGGTAATAGCGGAAAGGGCCACCGCCCACAGTTGTGTCCGTTCAGACACCGATTCGTCGCCGCTATTGAGCGTTTGCATCCGCTCCGAGAAGATGTTCGGCGTCAACGCCAACAGCGCGACCACCGCGACGGCAGCGAGGAAAATCACCACGCCCCACGGACGTTTCACGCGCGGCACAAGATACAGCACAAAAAGGAACAACAGTCCCACCATCACGAAATAACTGGCGCGAGAAAAACTGAACGCCGTCCCCCACACGCCGGCAAACAGACACAGCGAGAAGATGACACGCGAAGCGGTATGACGCGCCGCACGGATACAGTAAGCGGACAGCGGCATTAAAAACACCATCGCCTCCGCGTAAATATTCGGGTTCGTATAGGTCGCGGCAACGCGCGTACCGGCGCTGTAAAGATGGGTGTCAATCGGCAGAAGTTTTAACAGCGGCTCGTCAAGGAAGTTCCAGAATTGCAACGCTTTTCGTCCCCAACCGAGGAACGAGCAGCCGAAATATTCCATACAACCGAGAAGTCCCAACACACCGAGGCACAAGGTCAGCGCCTGGAACAGCCGGCAAAGCCGCTCTTTATCGGTAATGACGGCAAGAAGCGCCATATACACCGTTGCCATCAACAGCCACATAGCCACCGTGGCAAGACTGCCGAGCGGCGAGGTGGAAAACGTCACCGTCAACAGCATCCCCACCACAAAGAAGGCGGTGCGCCGTCCCGTTTCGCCGAAACGATGGGAGGCGATGCCCTGCGCTTTAGTCTCTTTATACGCCAAGAGCAAAGCAAAAACCGCCGAAAACGGCGCCAAATATTCCGGCAGGAGGAACACCCCGAGCACACAGAAAATCACCCACATATACCGCTCTTTCGACAGGTCTTTTGCTTCAGAAAACAGTTCGCGCATCGGTTGGTCCTCCTTTCGTCATAAATCTGTATATATTCGCGGTCAGTATAGCATATTCCATTGCGAATTGCAATAGAAATGGAAAAAAAGGAGGATTGTCTATGCTTTGCCGTATCACAAATTTACACGATAAAGAGGTCATCAACGTCTGCGACGGCAGTCGGCTTGGCTGTGTGGACGACGTGGAGGTGGACACCTGCAACGCCCAACTCACCGCGCTCGTCATATACGGACGCCCAAAGCTTCTCGGCTTGCTCGGTCACGAGGACGACGTCGTCATCCCCTGGAGAGAAATCGAAATCATCGGCGACGAGACGATTTTAGTCTCCCGTCCCATTCCACCGGAAGAAAAATACAAAAAACACCGCCGCGACCTACTGCGCGGCGTGTTCTCGCGATAAGTAAAACCCGACGATTCGGTAACACCGAGTCGTCGGGTTTTTATGTTTTACGGATAGTTTATCCAATGAACAGTTCCATTCCGGTTTTTTGGATATGAAAACCGCATTTTTCATAAAACGCCTGCGCCGCATCGTTTTTGTCCCACACGTTGAGCGTGAGGTTATAGACACCGTGTTCTTTGGCGAACGCACGCACGTGCTCGAACAGCGCGGTGCCGACGCCTTTTCCTCGTGCCGCTTCATCCACGCAGATATCGTCGATATAGAGCGTTAAAAAGTCATGAAGATTGTTCTTGCCGTGCGGCTCGAACACGCAAAACGCATACCCGAGCACCGCGTTTTTCTCGTCCGTTGCCACAAACACCGGACGAGTCTCGTCGGCAAAAATCGCAGCGAGTTCAAGGGCGGTGTATTTCGTTTTATCTTTGATAAAAATATCCGGACGGTTTGCCTCGTGGACGTTGTTGACCTGACGAAGCAGTTCCAAAACGCCGTCGGTATCCGCGATGGTTGCGAAACGAATGGTCATCGTTATTCCTCCATTGTTAAAAAAGGAGATACAGCGTATCTCCTTTTCGTTCTGTTACTGATTTTTCAGCCGTTTGGCGCGCGTCTCGCTCTGTTCCCACACGTCGGGAAGTTTCTTTTGCATTGCCGCGCACAACGTTTCAAGCGCATCGCTGTCGGGCGACGCAAAGCCGCCGACCAATCCGTCGGCTTGAATCACTTTCGGCAACGTCATCGTGCCGTATTCGGCAGGCTCTTCCACGTTGACGAGAACGTGACGTGCCTTGCACTCCACCGCCACGGCGATGTTGGTGTTTTTGTCGCCGGACGCCGCCACACAAAGGTAGCAATTCGCGGTATCACCACGGAAGAATTTACGGGGAATGTGGCGAATTTGTCCCGCTTCGTCAAGCGCGCGCAAACGCGGACACAGCTCGGGAGCGATGACGGTGATTTTGGCGCCGAAAGACAACAACAATTCCGCGGCATCAGCGCTGTATTCGCCGCCGCCGACTAAAACGCAAGTGTTGTTTTCCAGGCTCACGAAAATCGGAAAATTCAAAGCCACGCTTTCCTCTCCTTCCTAAAAGATTTTTCGGTAACCTTTAGTATACACTATTCTTTCCCATTTGACAAGCATTATTATTTATGGTACTTGCCGCCTGCCTCAATCTGCATCGCACGATACAACTGTTCACACAGCATCACACGGGCAAGCTGATGCGGAAACGTCATCGGCGACATCGAAAGCCGAAACGTCGCGGCGGCTTTCACCTGCGGCGACAATCCGAACGAACTGCCGATGATACACACAGTTTTGGATTTGCCCTCCACCGCCCATTTTTGGAGCAATTCCGAAAGAGCCGGCGACGAAAGCGGTTTTCCCTCGATACAAAGCGGCATCACCGCCGCGCCCGACGGAATCTTTGCCAAAATCGCCTTTCCCTCGGTTTCAAGTGCCTTTTCAATCTGCGCCTCGGAGGGATTGTCCGGTAACCGGCACTCGTCGATTTCGACGATATCAAACTTGCAAAACGCAGATAAACGCTTTTGATATTCCGCCACCGCGTCACGCCAGTAGGCTTCTTTCAGTTTTCCCACGCAAATCAGCGTCACGGTCTTCATTGAATTTCCTCCAAAGCGGCAACGTACTCTTCCTCGGACAACGCGGTGTTGATGAAATCGAGCAAACGCGCCACCGACATTTTTTGCGGCAAATCCCATTGTTTAAGAAACGCGGCACGGCGCGCGGCAGAATCGGATCTTCCGGACAGTCCGTCCGCAAACAACCGCGCTTTTGTCACAAACGTGGTACTCTCGCGCGGCACATCGTCCACCGTGGCTCCTGCCGCCAACAGCACCCGTTCCAGCGTTTGTTCGTCCATTCCCTCTACGCCGAGCAAGCCCTCTTTTCCCGGGGCGGACTTGCGCTTTTCTTTGCCGGGGATTTCGGGGATAAACGCGTGCTTCACCACAATACCGGGAAGCGCTCCCGTTAAATAGTTACGAATCACAAAGCCGGCACCGTCGCTGTCGGTGAGCAACACGCATCCACGCGCTTTTGCGAGAGCACGCAACTCCGCCAAGCGGTCGGCATCTTTGAAAATGCGAAATCCGTTGGTCGTAAATACAACGGCATCGGTAACGGCGGCCAATTTCACCGCATCGTGTTTGCCCTCCACCACCAACACCTCACGCAGATGAATCATTCATTCACCCCCGTGCTCTCGTCAACAATTCCGACACGGTGCGCTGTAAAATCCACCAGTTATCCATGGACGAGGACTTCATAGCCGTGTCCGCCTTGGCAAGCAACGCAATACACGCGCGCAAGGTGGCAAGACTGACTTTTCCGGCATCGCGAGCGGCGTTACGGAGAACAAATTCCCGTTTGCCGTAAGCAAAATCGCGCGTCAGGCTTTCGGGGCGCTCCCCTGCCGCCTGCGCCACCTTTACGCGGTACACGTCCGCATACGCAGACGAGAGCACCGCCAGCACGCCGGTCGCTTTTTCTTTATCTGCCTGCAGGGTATTCAAAATCGCAAACGCACGGGCGGAATCCCCCTGCCAAATCGATTTAGAGAGGTCGAACACCTTCGCCTCCAAGGTCTCGTGAGTCAGCGCCGTCACCATATCCGCCGTAATCGTGCCGCCCTGACCGGCGCAGGCGCACAGTTTATCCAGTTCGTTAAGAAGCAAGTGCAAATCCGTGCCGCAACGGGTTGCCAGTTGCTCGGCAACCTTATCCGACAGCGTGCATCCGCGTTTTTTCGCGCCGCCACACAGCAGTTTAGCCGCTTCAAACACGGACGGATGGTTCATTTCGGTCACAAAACCGACTTTCGCCGCGGCGGCAAGGAATTTTTTCCATTTCGCCTTGCCATCCGGCAGCACACTGCAATACCAAAACACCAAAACGGTACTTTCGGGAAGATCTTCAAAAAACTCCTCCCACACGTCGGCACCTTGGGTGTCGGTCGCCACGTTATAGTCGCAGACGAGCACCGCGCGGCGCTCGGCAAAAGCAGGAAGCGTCTCGGCCGCCGCCACAATGGCGTTCGCGGAAAGAGCCGTACCGTCCAGGCGATCGAGGTTGAAATCCGCCTCATCTTCCGTGACGGCGAGCGAGGCAATTTTGCTCGCATAAAACGCGGTAAGATAACTCTCGTCTCCATACAGCACATACAGACGCTTGAGCGACTCGTTTTTCAGATGTTTTTTGAGATCCGCTTCCGTATAGGTCACACGCTTCCCCTCCTTTTTGGTTTAATTCAGTCGAACCGACACGTCCTGCGTATCGGTCAAATCCATCGTATAGTGTTCACCGCTTGAGGTTGTCAACAGCACCCGTTCTTCCGTAACGTGCACCGAAACCGTTCCGTCAAACAGTGTCGCGATTTCTTGTGTTTCCGCCGTTTCGCCCTCACCCTTGAGTGCGGCGCAAGCTTTTTCGTTATAGCCACAAAGCACGTATTTTCCAACCGCCGTGCTGTCGTTAAACTCCAACCACTTACGGGTTAAGCGGCGTGCAGGGTCAAGCACCACAACCGCATCCACCCGTTCGGTATCGGCGCGGCTGACAAGCGATTTAGCGGTCGTCCAACCGTTACCGCCATCCACCAGCACGCAGGTAACTCCGTCTTTTTGGAGCAAAACGGCATTGTCGCCGTAGGCACGTTGTACCGTGACGTCGGTTTTGCCTTTGGCGAGCACACCGGCGGCGCCCCAAAGTCCCACGAGTACAGCGCACAAAGCCGTAAATCCGGCGACGGCCGCCCGTTTAGAACGAAATTTCCACAAAAGAAACACCACAAAGCAGGTCCCGACCAACCACCATTGACGGTAAGGCTCATCGGTGGACACGGTGGCAAACGAAAAGCCGCCACACAGCGACGTAACCCACAGAAGATACCGCGCAAGCAGCGTAGCGCAAAGGCGCAAACCGCCGGCAAAAAAGCCTAACGGCAACACGCTCAGTGCCAGTGCACCGGCGGCACACCACAAAAGAAGCGTCGCCGCGAACACGCACAGCACGTTGGAAAGCGGTGCCACCAGCGAAACCTCGCCGAATACCAATGCACAAATCGGCAAAATCGGCAGCGTTGCCGCAAGTGTTACGCACAGCGATTCCATCAAAAACCGGAGCGGCCGTTTCCCCGTTTTGCACGTTTCAAGAAGCGCATCACACGCTTTCAACATCGGCGGCAACCACCACAAAAGGCCGAGCGTCGCACCGAACGACAACCACAAACCGACGTCGTATACACAATACGGGTTGCAAAGCCATAAGAGCAACAAACCGCCACCGAGGGAATTAAGCCCATCGGCACGGCGGCGAAAGAGGTTGCCCGAAAGAACAAACGTATTAAGAACACATGCGCGCACCACCGACGGATGAAACCCGACAAGGAGTGCGAACGCCCACAACAGCAACAGTGCCGCCGCAGAAGAAACCTTACGAGAGACGCGCAGTTTACGCAAAAGTCCGTAAAGTCCCATCGCCACGATGGACGTATGCAGTCCCGATACCACCAGCAGATGGGATACTCCGGCACGGCGAAACGCCGTAATGGTCTCGTCGGGCAATTCGTTCTTGTCGCCGAGACACATCGCGCGAAGAAGCGGACGCACGTCCTGCGTCATACCGGAAAGAAGCGCCTCCGCTACCGCGACGCGCATACACGCCACGTCTTTTTGGAACGAGCGCGTATCCGAGCGCTCAAGCACAAAATTCTCCGCTTTCTCCGTCCAACCGGAGAGAAGCGTCCTATTGGCTTTTGCCGTATCAAACCATCCGTCAGAATCGGCATATTCCAATGCGGTCACCGCCGTAATACCATCGCCGTATACGGGCGGCAAATCGGAAAACGGCGCGCGCAACGTCACGTTTGTACCGCGAGGCAAATCTCCATCGGTTACGCGAACCGTCGCGGTCACCACGCCGTGAGAAACCGTTTCGGCGTCCGTCACTGTGCCAATCACCGTGACGGTCGTTCCGTCGAATGGAACCAACGGACGGGAAACGCGCTCCTCCGTCAGCCAAAATCCCAACAACGCCACCGCCGCCGCCAACGTACAGACGGCGATTTTGCGAGTTTTTCTCAAGAACAGACCGCCAAGTCCGAACACAGCGCACAAAATGCACAAACTCACCGTTGCAGAAAGCGGCAACAAAGTAGCGAGGACGAGCGCACAAAATCCGCTGACACCTACTGCCAACAACGGGCGCTTAAACAGACTCATTTTTTGCGGAACTGGTCTTTCATCCGCAATTCGTGGGACAAGATGCGTTTGCGCAGACGAATGGATTTCGGGGTGATTTCCACAAGTTCGTCGTCGTTGATAAATTCACGCGACTGCTCGAGCGACAGATTGACCGGCGGCGTCAGGCGAAGTGCTTCATCCGAGCCGGACGCACGGGTATTCGTGACGTGCTTTTTCTTGCACACGTTGACGGTAATATCCTCGTTTTTCGGGCATTCGCCGACAATCATACCCTCATACACCGGCGTTGCCGGGCCAACGAACATCGCACCGCGGTCTTGGGCGTTCCAAAGCCCCTAGCCGGGGGTCTCTCCCGTTTCAAAGCACACAAGCGAGCCTTGCGTACGTTGCGGAATATCGCCTTTATACTCATCGTAACCGTCAAACAAGCTATTCATAATGCCGTGGCCGTTGGTATCGGTCAGGAATTTTTGACGATAGCCCATAAGACCGCGCGACGGAATACGGAATTCGAGATGGGAAATGCCGGTGTCGCGCGTACCCATATTGATGAGTTCCGCTTTGCGGTTGCCGAGGCGCTCCATCACGCTTCCCACGTACGTCTCCGGCACTTCAATCATCAGAAGTTCCATCGGCTCTAAAAGTTTGCCGTTTTCATCTTTTTTCATAATGACGCGCGGATTACTCACCGCGAATTCATAGCCCTGACGGCGCATTTGCTCAATGAGGATAGACAAATGCAGTTCGCCGCGGCCGGACACCTCGAACGCATCCGTCGTCTCGGTCTCGCGCACACGCATACTCACGTTGGTCTCCACCTCTTTGAAAAGGCGGTCACGCAGGTTGCGGCTCGTCACAAATTTGCCCTCTTTGCCGGCAAACGGACTGGTGTTGACCATAAAGAGCATCGAAATGGTCGGCTCGTCGATGTGGACAAACGGGAGCGGTTCGACGTGCTCGGGATCGCAGGCCGTCTCGCCGATGTTGAGGTCGGGAATACCGCTGACCGACACGAGGTCGCCGAGTTTCGCGTCCTCGCACTCCACGCGGTTGAGCCCCTCGAACTGATACAACTTGCCGATACGGGCGTTTTGGGTCTTGCCGTCCTCTTTGCAGATGGTCACCGCCTGCCCCACTTTCACCGCGCCGCGTTCCACGCGACCGATGCCGATGCGGCCGATATAATCATCATAGTCAATGTTGGAAAAGCGGATTTGCAACGGCCCATCCGGCTCGCCCTCGGGCGCCGGAACGTTTTGCAAAATCGCCTCAAACAGCGGTTGCATATCGCCCGAACGCACCGTCGGGTCCAGCGAGGCATAGCCGTCTTTCGCCGAGGCGTACACCACCGGGAACTCCAGTTGTTCCTCGTCCGCATCCAATTCGATAAACAAGTCGATGAGTTCGTCAATAACCTCGGCCGGGCGTGCACCGTCGCGGTCGATTTTGTTGATGACGACCACCGGACGTTTGCCGGCTTCCAGCGCTTTTTTCAGCACAAAACGCGTCTGCGGCATACAGCCCTCGAACGCGTCCACCAAAAGCAGAACGCCGTCCACCATCAGCAGAATACGCTCCACTTCGCCGCCGAAATCGGCGTGTCCGGGAGTGTCCACAATGTTGATTTTGGTATCGCCGTATTTCACAGCGGTGTTTTTGGATAAAATCGTAATACCGCGCTCGCGTTCCAAGTCGCCCGAGTCCATTACGCGCTCGGCAACCTGCTCGTTGTCACGAAACACGCCGCTTTGGCGGAGCAGTTGGTCCACGAGGGTGGTTTTGCCGTGGTCCACGTGGGCGATGATGGCGACGTTGCGGATATCTTCTCGTTTTTGCATAGTTTCGCTTCCCTTTATATGTAGAATTCATTAACCGATATAGTATAGCACAAAAAATCCCCATACGCAAGACTTTCGGGCAAAAAAATACCGGGCAGCGAATGCCGCCCGGTAAGGGGTTATCAGAAGCTCTTAATAATGTCCGCGAGGAACTGACGAATCATCAACACGTCTTTCATATTGACAAGCGAATCGCGGTTCACATCCGCGTTAAAGTTGTTGATCGGCACGTCGAAGTCGGCGAGCACTTTGCGGAGCGTCAACACGTCTTTCATATTGACAAAGCCGTCGTCGTTGGCGTCGCCGAGCAGGATAGTTCTCCCCTGCGTCTCAGTCGCCGTAGCACTCGATTCCGTCGCCGACACCGTGGCGCTCGGCTCGGTCTCGCTCGAACTCGGCGTAGTCTCGCTTTCGCTCGGTTCGGTCTCGCTCACGCTCGGCTCAGTTTCACTCGAACTCGGGGTAGTTTCGGTTTCGCTCGGCTCGGTTTCGGTCTCCGTCTCGGTGCCGGTATACGGCGCATGGCGATAGACTTTAATCACAAGGCTATCCACCGACACGGTGTCGGTATAGCCTTTTGCATCGCTGAAATACACAAACTCGGTGGTGTCGTTCATCTGCGGCGCCAGCAGCACGCCGTTTTTATCGGTCGTCGTGCCGAAAAGTCGTTGGTTGTAGGCTTTTTTTGCATCCAAAATAAGCGTCGTGCCGGCGATTTTTCCTTCGGTCCACAGCTGGCCGTCACCGTTCACGACGAAACCGGTGGTCGCATAGCCACTCGCACCGGAAGCGGAGCCGACGGTCGTAATCTCATAATACTCGTCGCCGGAAATCGTGCCGTTTTCTTCCAAATCCGCGCGAATGGCGGCGTTAATCTCCTCCGCCACATTGCCGGAAAGGCGACCGGTATACGTATCCGGTCTGCCGATAATGACGTCTTGGTTCACGTCGCCCGACCACAGCACGGTTTCTTCAAGCGGCGTGGACGGGGTCTTTTTAGTGGTTTTGGTGGTCTCTTCCGAAACAGAAGCGTGGCTCACCGTCTGTTTTTCGGTTTTGCCCGAGCCGGCAGTGGTAATCGGAGTATCCGACTGTTTTAAGTTATACCAGTCCTCGTGCTGGTGAATCGCGACGCCGAAACCGCCGGTCGGATGGTCTTTTTGCAGCGATTCATAAATCTTGGCAAGCTCGCCATACATATACTCTTTGGTTTCTTGGGCAAACTCGTCGGACGGGCTGTTAAACGTCTCCTTGTGCGGAGCGGCACCGGAGCTGTAGTCACCGGTCTCCACGCCGAACACAACACGGCAGCCTTTGGCTTTCGCAGCCGCCAGCGCTTTCGCGCCCAAATTCCAAATGGCGTTGTAGCTGTCTTTATACGACATCAGCGTCAGCGTATCCACGTTGGCCGCGATAACCTCGTAAATGTTACCGGTTACGCCGCCGGCGGTCACTTGGGTGTTGGTATCCATCGCACAGTTAACGTCCATCGACAGAGGCACACCGCGAGAACGGGCGTTCGGGAACTGTGACACAATTTTATCAGCAAACGTAGTGACACTCTCGTGTTCCACGTCGAAATGGATACCGTTCAGTTTATCGTCCGGATACTCTCCCACGTAGGTGAGATATTCGTCACACACCCAGTTAAGTGCAGAAGACGAACCTTTCAGCGTAGAGTTTTCCTCGTAAATAAAGGAAATCGCAATGCCGTGACGGTTGGCTTCCTGCACAAAGCCGTGGAGCTTTTGACGATCGGATTTGCTTTGCAGCAAATAATAGCCGTAATAGTAGATTTCGTTAATACTATTTTCTTCCAAGAAATTCAAATACTTGTCGCGAGTGTTGATGTTGAACGCATCGTCCGTCCACCACCACCACGTACCGACCTGCGCACCGTCAGCAGGGTCAACGAAGTCCATAATCGGTTTGCCGGCTTGGTTATAATAATAGCCGTAGCCGCCGGTCACCGTCTCCCCCTCTGCCGCAGACGACAGCGTAATGACGCTGAACAAAGTCGTCAGCAAAAGCGCCATTGCCAAGAGAACTGCCAGTTTTTTCATTTTACAAATCCTCCGAAAATATTTATCTTAACCCGCCACAAGCGGATAAGGATCGATTCGACCGCCACCGCGGTAGACCTCAAAGTGCAGGTGGTTACACGTACTGTAACCGGTAGAGCCGACACGCCCGAGAACTTGACCGCGAGACACGCGCTCGCCGGCGGTGACAAGTACCGCCGAGCAGTGGGCATAGCGGGTCTGATAGCCATTACCGTGGTCCACGAGCACCGAAAGTCCCCAACCGCCGTTATAGCCGGAAGCGTTCGCCTCTACCACAACACCGCCATCCGCCGCGATAATCGGTGCACCGTAGTCACCATAGATGTCGATACCGTTATGGAAGCGGCCATCTTGCGGACCGTAGGTCTCGCCCACGCTGTAACTGCTCGGAAGCGGCCAAATCATCCCGCGAGCGACACCGTCGCCGGCAACACCGGAGCCACCGCCCGCATCCAACGCGCCCACCGCGTTGACTTGAGTAACCGGCTGTTTGGTTACCGCCTCAGACAGTTTTTTACGCGACACTTCTTTGCCGTCGATATAGGTCACAGCGTAGGTGGTCCGGCGAATACCGGG
>JAZUEK010000040.1:0-5360 GCA_045640165.1 Acutalibacteraceae bacterium
TGGAAGCCGTTGCAGATACCGCACATCAGACCGTCGCGGTTATCGAGCAGGTCGGTGACCGCCTCTTTAATCGCGGCGTTACGGAAGAATGCGGTAATAAATTTACCGCTGCCGTCCGGCTCGTCGCCGCCGGAGAAACCGCCGGGAACAAACACGATTTGCGATTGTTTCACCGCATTGGCGAACTCCTCCACACTGCGGCGAATCCCGTCGGCAGAGAGGTTGTTGATAACGTAAATCTGCGCTTCGGCGCCGGCATCCTCGACCGCTTTCGCGCTGTCGAATTCGCAGTTAGTACCCGGGAACGCCGGAATCAACACTTTCGGGCGCGCCACCGTAATCGAGGGCGCCGCGGTGTTGCGGCCGTCATAGGAGAACGTCTCCATCGCGGACGGGGTTTGCGCGATATTGCAGGCGTAAACGCCCTCCAACTTGTTCTCGTAAATGGTATTGAGTGCGGCAAGAGAAACGCTCTCGCCTTCGCGCGTGATGGCATCGCCGTTCGTCACCGTGCCGAGGAGAACGCCGTCCGTCTCCCCTGTCACTTCCAAGACAAAACTGCCGGTGGCGTAGCCGAACAGGTCTTCCATCGAAAGACCGTCGGCGTAATCGAAGCCGAAGCCGTTGCCGAGTGCCATTTTATACACCGCTTCCGCGACACCGCCGAAGCCCGGAGTGTAGCAGGAGACCGCCTTGCCCGAACGGAGCAAGTCGGTGACTTTGTCAAAGAGTTTGAGAAGGCTTTCCGCCGTCGGCAGACCGTTTTCGTCCACCTCGGGTTTCAGCCACATCACTTTATTGCCGGCCGTCTTGAATTCCGGCGAGACAATCGACGCGGTTTTCTCGGTCGTTACGGCAAAAGAAACGAGCGTCGGCGGCACGTCGATCTTCTCGAACGAGCCGCTCATCGAGTCTTTGCCGCCGATAGCGCCGATACCGAGTTCTTTTTGCGCCTTGAATGCGCCGAGCAGCGCCGCGAACGGCTTGCCCCAACGCTTGCCGTCGGTACCGGGTTTTTCAAAATACTCTTGGAACGTGAGATACACGTCCTCGAATTTGGCGCCGGTGGCGATGAGTTTCGCCGCCGATTCCACCACCGCGAGATACGCGCCGTGGAACGGGCTTTGCTCGGTGATATACGGGTTATAGCCCCACGACATCAGCGAGCAGTCGTCGGTGTGTTTTTTCTCCACCGAGATTTTTTGCACCATCGCCTGAATCGGCGTTTTTTGATACTTGCCGCCGAACGGCATCAGCACCGTTCCGGCGCCGATGGTAGAGTCAAAACGCTCGGAAAGACCGCGTTTCGAACAGACGTTGAGGTCAGCAAGAAGCGCTTTATAACTGTCGGTAAACGTACCGCCGATTTCTTTTTCGGGCTTAGCGGTCGCCGCCGGCAAAATCGTAATATGCTTGTCCGCGCCGTTGGAATTTAAGAATTCGCGGCTCACGTCCACAATCGTGTTGCCGTTCCAGGTCATCGTCAGCCGCGGCTCGGCGGTCACGGTTGCTACCGGGCAGGCTTGCAGGTTTTCTTTTTCGGCAAGCGCCAAGAACGCCGCCACGTCTTTGGCTTCAACGACCACCGCCATACGCTCTTGCGATTCGCTGATAGCGAGCTCGGTGCCGTCGAGACCCTCATATTTTTTCGGCACGGCGTTCAAGTCGATAGAAAGACCGTCCGCCAATTCGCCGATAGCGACCGACACACCGCCGGCGCCAAAGTCGTTGCAACGTTTAATCATCCGGCAGGCATCGCCGTTTCTAAACAAGCGTTGGAGTTTGCGCTCTTCGGGGGCGTTACCCTTTTGCACTTCCGCGCCGCAGGTCTCCACCGAATGGGAGTCGTGCGCCTTGGAAGAGCCGGTCGCACCGCCGATACCGTCGCGGCCGGTACTGCCGCCGAGGAGGATAACCACGTCGCCGGGCGCCGGCACTTCGCGGCGGACGTTTTCCGCCGGAGTCGCCGCAATCACCGCGCCGATTTCCATGCGTTTTGCGGCATAGCCCGGGTGATACAACTCGTCCACAATGCCGGTGGCAAGGCCGATTTGGTTGCCGTAGGACGAATAGCCGTTCGCCGCCGTCGTGACAATTTTACGCTGAGGCAGTTTGCCCTCGATGGTGTCGCAAACGGGCACCGTCGGGTCGGCGGCACCGGTCAGGCGCATCGCGCCATAGACGTAAGAACGACCGGACAGCGGATCGCGGATAGCGCCGCCGATGCAGGTCGCCGCGCCGCCGAACGGCTCGATTTCGGTCGGGTGGTTGTGGGTTTCGTTTTTGAAGAGAAGCAACCACGGCTCGGTTTTGCCGTCCACCTCCACGTCGATTTTGACGGTGCAAGCGTTGATTTCTTCCGATTCGTCGAGTTTATTGAGTTTGCCGGTCTTTTTGAGATAGCGCACGGCAAGCGTCGCGATATCCATAAGGCAAACGGGTTTCGTGCGCCCGAGTTCTTTTCGGGTCGCGAGATAGTCGTTGTAGGCATCTTCGAGCAGTTTGTCCTCAAACTTCACGTCGTCGATCACCGTGCCGAACGTGGTATGGCGGCAGTGGTCCGACCAGTAGGTGTCAATCATACGGATCTCCGTAATGGTCGGGTCGCGCTGTTCTTGCTCGAAATAGGCGCGGCAAAACGCGATATCGTCCACGTCCATCGCGAGACCGTAGGTCCTAATAAACGCGGCGAGTTCGTCACGGGAAAGTTTCGTAAAGCCATTAAGCGTTTCCACCGTTTCGGGGATATCGTAATCGACTTTTAAGGTTTCCGGTTTGTCGAGCGCGGCTTCGCGCGCCTCCACCGGGTTAATCACATATTTCTTGATTTCCGCTACGTCCGCCTCGGTCAAATCACCGTACAGCGCGTAGATTTTGGCGCTGCGGATAAGCGGACGCTCGCTTTGGAACAAAAGCTGGATGCACTGCGCCGCGGAATCCGCCCGTTGGTCGAACTGACCGGGCAAATACTCCACCGCGAACACCGTCGCGCCCTCCAAATCCACGTCGGCGGTGGCGATATCCAGCTGCGGCTCGGAAAACACGGTTTTTACCGCGTAATCGAACTGCTCGGCGGTGATATTTTCCGCGTCGTAGCGGTTAAACAGCCGCACGTCGGAAAGCCCACCGATTCCGAGCAGACTTTTCGCGTCGTTTTTCAGCGCGTTGGCTTCGTTTTGAAGTCCCTCGCGTTTTTCTACAAAAATTCTGTAAACCATCGTTTATTCCTCCCAAGCGCGAAGCGCTCTTTGACCGATATCGTGACGGAAAAAGGCGTTGCCGAACGATATGGTGGAAACGCGGTCATACGCCGTCTTAATCGCGGCAGGAAGCGATTCTTCCACCGCGGTCACACCGAGCACGCGGCCGCCGTTCGTAAGCAATTTGCCGTCTTTAAGGCTCGCGCCTGCCACGTAAACGTACGGCGCGGTTTCGGCCGGAATGGTCATCTCGTAACCCTTTTCGTAGGCAACGGGATAGCCCTCAGACGCCATCACGACACAGCAAGCGTGTTTGTCGTAAAACTCCACGTTGCAGTCGGCGAGCGTTTCGTTTGTCACCGCCTGCATCACGGTGAGCAGGTCGGATTTCAGAAGCGGCAACACCACCTGCGTTTCGGGGTCGCCGAAACGGCAGTTGTATTCAATGACTTTCGGGCCGTCGGGCGTCAGCATAAGACCGAAATAGAGGCAACCTTTGAAAGTTCTCCCCTCCGCGTTCATCGCGTTCATGGTCGGCAGGAAGATTTTTTCCATACACTCCGCCGCAATATCCGCCGTGTAATACGGGTTCGGTGCCACCGTGCCCATACCGCCGGTGTTGAGGCCGGTATCGTTGTCACCGGCGCGCTTGTGGTCCATAGACGAAACCATCGGCACGACGGTTTTGCCGTCGGTAAAGGACAAAACGGACACTTCAGGACCGGTCAAAAACTCCTCAATCACGATGTTTTCGCCGCTTTTGCCGAACTTTTTGTCCTGCATCATCGACACGACGGCGGCTTTCGCCTCGTCGCGCGTTTCGGCGATAACCACGCCTTTGCCGAGCGCCAAACCGTCGGCTTTAATCACCGTCGGCACGGGCGCGGTTTCAAGATAGGCGAGCGCCGCGTCCAAATTGTTGAACGTCTCGTAGGCGGCGGTGGGAATGCCGTATTTTTTCATAAGGTCTTTCGAAAACACCTTACTGCCCTCGATAATCGCGGCGTTCGCTTTCGGCCCGAAGCAGGGAATCCCCTTTTCGTTGAGTCGATCCACACAACCGAGCACCAGCGGATCGTCCGGCGCGACAACGGCGTAGTCCACCCCGTTTTTCACAGCGAAATCCACAATGCCGTCGAGGTCGGTGGCTTTGATATCCACGCAAGTGGCATCCGCCGCCATACCGCCGTTACCCGGCAGGGCGAAAATCTCGGTGACGTTTTGGTTTTCGTTCAATTTTTTGATAATGGCGTGCTCCCGTCCTCCGGAGCCGACGACCAACAGTTTCATAGTTTTCCTCCTTAATGGTGGAACAGACGCATTTTCGTAAAGGACATGGTCATACCGTACTTGTCACAGCACTCGATAACCAAATCGTCGCGGATAGAGCCGCCCGGCTCGGCGATGTATTTGACACCGCTCTTCTTGGCGCGCTCGATGTTGTCGCTGAACGGGAAGAACGCATCCGAACCGAGCGCCACGCCGTCGATGGTGGCGAGATACGCCTGTTGTTCCTCACGGGTGAACGGCGACGGCTGTTCGGTGAAGTATTTCTGCCAGTTGCCGTCGGCGCAGACGTCTTCCTCGTTTTGGTTGATGTACCCGTCAATCACGTTATCGCGGTCGGGGCGGCCGATTTCCGCTTTGAACGGCAGATTCAGCACCTTATCCGCTTGACGCAAGAACCACGTATCCGCTTTGCTACCGGCAAGACGGGTGCAGTGGATACGGGACTGCTGACCGGCACCGACGCCAATTGCCTGACCGTCCACCGCGTAGCAGACGGAGTTCGACTGGGTGTATTTGAGCGTGATGAGCGCAATGATGAGATCGCGCACCGCGCTTTCCGGCAGGTCTTTGTTCTTGGTCACGATATCGGAAAGCAGTTCTTTGTTGATTTTGAAGTTGTTGCGGCCCTGCTCAAACGTGATACCGAACACCTGTTTGTGCTCCGCTTCCGCCGGCACGTAGTTCGGGTCGATTTTCACGATGTTGTAGCCGCCCTTGCGTTTGGTTTTAAGGATTTCGAGCGCTTCCGGCTCGTAATCCGGCGCAATCACGCCGTCGGACACCTCGCGTTTAATCATCAGCGCGGTGGTCACGTCGCAGGTATCGGAAAGCGCCACCCAGTCACCGAACGAACACATACGGTCGGTACCG
>JAZUEK010000041.1:0-31497 GCA_045640165.1 Acutalibacteraceae bacterium
CAATCGAGATTAAAATCAGCCTTTGTTTTGAGCATCCACAAGCAAATCGCCGCCATAGCGTTTACGAAGCACGGGTTTTTCGATTTTGCCGGTGGGGTTGCGCGGAATATCCGCAAAAATAATCTTGCGCGGGCGTTTGTAGCGCGGCAAATCAGCGCAAAAGGCGTTGATTTCTTCTTCTGTTGCGGTCTCGCCGTCTTTCAGCTCGATAATCGCCGCGGCGATTTCGCCGAGACGCGCATCGGGAAGCCCGATAACCGCCGCATCTTTGATTTTCATATTGCCGCGCAGGAAATCCTCAATCTGCACGGGATAGAGGTTTTCACCGCCGGAGATAATGACGTCCTTTTTGCGGTCAACGAGGAAGATAAAGCCGTCCTCGTCCTCTTTCGCCATATCGCCGGTATACAGCCACCCGTCGTGCAAAATTTCCGCCGACGCTTCGGGGTTTTTGTAGTAGCAGGTCATCACACCCGGGCCTTTAACCGCGAGTTCGCCGACCTCACCCGGTTTTACGGGGTTGCCCGCTTCGTCAATGATTTTCGTCTCCCACAGATAGCCGGCTTTGCCGATGGCACCGACTTTGTGCTCGTTTTCCACGCCGAGGTGGACACAACCCGGCCCAATCGACTCGGAAAGACCGTAGTTCGTATCGTACTGATGTTGCGGGAATTTCTCTTTCCAGCGACGGATAAGGCTCGGCGGCACAGGTTGCGCGCCGATGTGCATTAAGCGCCATTGCGACAAGCGGTATTGCGACAAATCCACGCGGCCGCTGTCAATCGCATCTAAAATGTCCTGTGCCCACGGCACGAGCAACCACACAATGGTCGCCTTTTCGTCTGATGCGGCGCGCAAAATCCATTCCGGTTTCACGCCGCGGAGCAACACTGCGCGACTGCCGGCAAGCAAACTGCCGAACCAGTGCATTTTCGCGCCGGTGTGGTACAGCGGCGGAATGCAGAGAAACACGTCGTCACGGGTTTGCCCGTGGTGCGCCTGCTCGGTGCGACAGGAATTGATAAGCGATTCGTGGTTATGCAAAATGGCTTTCGGGAAACCGGTTGTACCGGAGGAAAAATAAATCGCGGCATTATCCTGCTCGGTCAGCGCCACAGGCGGCTGTTGCGACGAGCAAAACGGCAGCAACGCATCCATCTCCTCGGCGAAATCGGGCGCGTTTTTGCCCACAAAGAAAAAGGCGTTGACTTTCTCTTTGAGTGCGGGAAGCACGTCGCTCACCCGCTCGGAAAATTCCGGCCCGAACACGAGCACCGACACGTCCGCCAAATCGACACAATAGGCGATTTCGTCCGCCGTATAGCGGAAGTTGAGCGGCACCGCAATCGCGCCCGCTTTCAGCGCGCCGAAATACGCGGGCAACCATTCAAGGCAGTTCATCATCAGAATGCCCACTTTGTCGCCTCTCTTGACGTGGCGCGTCAGAAGCAAATTCGCAAAGCGGTTGGCGCGGATATCAAACTCCCGCCACGTCATCTCGCGGCGATACGGTTGCTCCGCATCCGCTTCAATCAAGTTAAACTCCCGCCAGGTGTGCGCGGCATCGTGCTCCTCGGTGGGATTGATTTCGACGAGCGCCGCCTCGTTCCCGTACAAGCGGGCGTTGCGTTCCAACAGTTCCGTAATGACCATGATGTTGTCTCCTTTTTTCTTTCGGAAGGCAATAAAAAAACCGCCCTCCTGTTCTTTCAAACAGAGGACGGGAAAACCCGTGGTACCACCTCAATTTACCGTCACCTTGCGGCGAGCGGCCTCTTTGGGTACGGTTACAAAAACGATACCCTAACGCTTTAACGGGCGTACCCGTCGCAGCCTACTTGCAATCGCTTGCGTTCGGTGCGCTGCTCGCGGAATGTATTCGAAGCGCTTCTCCTGCCGTCTTGCACCAACCGGCGGCTCTCTGAAAGGAGTGACGGCGCTTTTACTTTTTTCCGGTCGTCACATTTTCATTTATTATATACCCCTCCGTCCCCCTTGTCAACCCCTTTTTTACAAAAAAATCCCTGCCGCTTCCACGGCAGAGATTTTCGTTTAACTCACTTACGCGGCGTCGGGACCGAGTTCGGAAATCAAACCGGCCATAAACTTGCGCACCGCCAAGACGTCTTTCATGTTGACGTCGCCGTCGCCGTTGGCGTCAGCAGTTTTTAAATCAATATAGGTCTCGATATTTGCCACATGTTTGCGAATCGTCAGCACGTCTTTCATCGTAATCTCGCAGTCGTCGTCCGCGTCACCCCAAATGATGTCGATGACCGGTTTCGAGGGGATGGTGGGAAGCGTCATCGACGAAGACGGCATGGTCTGCGAAGAAGACGGGGTCGTCTGGGAAGAAGACGGCGTGGTCTGGGACGAAGACGGGGTCGCCGTAACAATCTGAGTTCCCTCCACAAGAGCGAAATTGTCAAAGATACCGGAAGCCGCCCCATCCGCCACGTTTTCAATCACCAGATAGAAAATGCCGGATTCTTCCAAATCACCGGTTTCAAACGTGGTCTTGCCCGGCGCCACAATGAGCGAGGCGTCGCTTCCATTGCCGTCCGCGCGGTGGACGCGCACTTGCAGGTTATTCACATTCGCGGCATCATACTGAATCGTATACTGCGTATGCGGCTTGATTGTGCCGTTGATAGAAGCGCGAATGGACGCGTGCCACGCATCCGCCGCATTCACCGACAGCTGACCGCCGTTCGCGGTGATGGTTTTGCCGTCTTCCAGATTCTGGATTCTCCAATCGGTAAGTCCGTTATCAAAGCTACCGTTTTTAATCAGGTTGCCCTCTACCGGAGCAGAACTCGGGAAGGTCGGTTGCGTCTGAGATTGCGACTGAGATTGCGACTGCGACTGCGACGGGTTAGGCGAATCGCCGGAATAGCGATAGACGTTGATTTCAATGTGCGAGATATACACTTTATCGGTATACCCATCCGCATCACTGAAATAGGCAAGTTGGCTATAGTCACCGCTCAAATACGGTGCCAACAGGTTACCATTTTTATCGGTCCCCGTACCAACCAGTTTTTGGCAGGTAAGTCCTTCGCTTTCGCCGATGGTGGCGCAATACGCGGCTTTATCGTCACCCCAAAATTCGCTGTCACCAGTAAGAATGCCGGCCACGGCATAACCGCTTTGTCCCTGCATATAACCGGTGGTGAAAATCTCGTAATATTCGTCGTCCTCAATCGGACCGTTTTTCGCAATATCCGCGCGAATGGCGGCATCAATTTCCGCGTTGTCAAGCGTACCGATATAGTTCTCAATGATAACGGTAGCGTTAAGGTCACCGTCCCACAGTGCATTCTTGGTAAGCGAACCCGTGTGCGGCTGCGTCGGCGCGGTGGTTTTCACCGAATAGGAAGCGCGGCTGGCGGTCGTGCCACCGTTTACATACGCTTTCGTCGTCGGAAGTTCACCGGAAATATACGTGTAATAGGAGTTAGCGTGGTGAATAGCAACACCCACGTCCATGGGATAATTTTTCGCATTAATATCAGCGAAAATGTAATCCAACATATCGCACAAATACGCCTTGTTTTGATCGTGGATGTCTACGCCGGTCTCCACTTTGTCGGTTTCGATACCATACGTAAAGTCGCAGTTGTATTTGATGGCAGAACGCACCGCCCCACCTTCATCGGCACGGGTCAGCACTTTTTCTTTTTTACTGCGATAAGACATCAAGGACAGCGTACCTTTGCCGCCGCCAATAACACTAGCCAAAGCGTTGTAGAAGCCGGTTACGGTTTCTCCGTTCCGTTTGGTATAGGAGACGCCGGAAGCACCGGCCCACACCGGGTTTACGTCAAATTCCACGTAGATGTTATTTTCAATGAGGTATTGTTCAGCCTTCGCCACCAAGTTGTTGCAATACTTGGTCAAACCATCTTTGGAATAATCTTGCGTCTCCACGTCAAAGCGGATACCGTAGAGCCAGTCGTCCGGATAGGTGTTCATATATTGCAAGAAACCGTTGGACATTTGTTGGATTTGCGTGTTTCCGGCGCTGGTCGCGATCGCGGGATCGTCGATCATGATAGACACACGCATACCGTGTTTCATAGCCTCTTGGATAAATCCGTGGAGTTTTGCGTGCTGGCTGCTCGATTTCAAGGCATTATAATCATAGAAATAAATTTCCGTCACGCCCGTCTCTTCCAAAAGCGTCAAATACTGGTCTCGAGTGGAGGCATTATATCCGTCTGACGGATACCACCACCAGCAACCGAGACGGTTACGCCCGTCATAGGTTTGCGCGTTAGCGTTCATCGTTCCGACAATCACCGGAATCATCGTCAGCAACAGCGCGACGGCAAGCACCACCGCAATCATAGATTTCGACAATTTCTTTGCCCTGGTCATTTTGCACCTCATAAAAAATGATTTAGTATTCTAATACCGCAGAAAATGCCATATTAGTTTAGTATAGTATACAATATCGCACAAATAAAGTCAAGCATCTTTCCCCTTTTTGTGAAAATTACACAAAATCTCTTCTCTTTATGCGCGAAAACAACAAAAAACCCATCGCGACAATTGTCGCGATGGGTTTTCGTAAGCAGAAAACTTATTGCGGACCGAGACCGCTTTCGTCAATGAGGTTCGCCACAAACTTACGGATGACGAGCACGTCTTTCATGTTGATAGCACCGTCACCGTTGGCGTCCGCCGTCTTCGTGTTGATGTAACCCGTGTCAAGCTGAGCCACATATTTACGGACGGTCAACACGTCTTTCATGTTGATTTCGCCGTCATCGTTGGCGTCACCGTACATAATCTCCACCACGCGGCTCGGTTGAGTAGTCGGCGCGGTAGTCGGCGCGGTAGTCGGCTGAATCTGGCGAGTGGTCGGCGCCGTGGTCGGAACCACACCACCGTGATACGCATACAACTTCAAGTTGCCGATGTGGCAGACGTCATCGGACGCATCCGAGAAGACGCAGAAGTTGACGTCGGCACCCATCAAATTCAGTTCTTTCGCCACTTCCCACGTCACGTAGGAGAGCTCGGCGCCTTTTTCGGATTTACCCCAAGACTCGAGGTATTCAAGACCTTTGGCTGCGTTGGCATCCTGATAGAAACCGAACACACAGTAGCCGGACGGGCCGTTCACATAGGAACTGTTATCCGAAACCGCCACGTATTTGCTCGCCGGACCATACGCCGCAATGTCGTTGCGAATGGCTTCGGTCAGCGAATCCACTTTGATGATACCCACGGTGTTTTTGGTGGTGATATCCATGTTGATATCGCCCTGCCAAATGCAGTTGCCCTCAGACGGAGCCGCAGTGGTCGGGGTGGAATCCTGCAGCGCGAGGAGAGATTTGTTCTGGTGGATAGCCATGCCGTATTCCTTAAGACCTTGGTTCGCGAGATACGCCATCGCTTGATCCATCACGCCAAACATATACTCTTTGCTCTTGCCGTAGAAGGTAACTTTCGCCGGAGTGACGTTATCGGTTTCCACGCCGAGGAACACCGGCGTACCGGCGGATTTGCACGCGCTGACAACCTGAGACGAGAAGGTGGCGATAGTATCCGCACCGCTCATCGTGTTACGATAGGACATCGCAAACACCGCGTCAAAGTTTTTCGCGAGGATGTTGTAGATGCCGGTCACACCGTTCAAGGTGGTGGAAGTACCGCCCTGACCGTTCCAACCGCAGTTGACGTCGACCTCGATATACATGCCGCCGGCACGAGCCGCCTGCACGCGAGCGATGAATTTATCCGCATAGCTTTGGAGCACGGAAGCGTTGTAGTTGCCCGGCTCGATGTCCATATGGATACCGTAAATCGGCTCGTTCGGATAGGTCGCGTTGTAGGTTTTGATGTAGCCAACCAGCAAATCGAAGTTCTTCGCGCTGTTGGTGTTAAAATCGTCCCACTCGCCGTAGAGAACGGACACACGGCAGCCATAACCCTTTGCTTTTTCCACAAAACCGTGGAGTTTGGCACGGTTGCCATCGGTGTTGAGAAGAGCGAAGCAAGAGAGATAAATCTCGTTGACACCGCAATCTTTCATGCATTGGAGATATTCGGTAGCTTTCGGCTCGTTGATGTCGGAAGAACTCCACCACCAGCAACCCACGCGTTTGCCGCCGAAATCATGGGAGACCGCTTTCGCATTCATATTGGTGGACAGCGCCGGCATAAACGCCAACACCATGGCCAACACGAGTGCCAAAGCGAGAATCGATTTCACGCTTTTCTTGGAGAGAGACATAATTTTTGCACCTCATTCAAATAAGTATTGTTTTTACCGAAAAGTGTTCTTTTCAGACAGATTAAGTATACAATATGACATAGAAAAAGTCAAGAGAAAACGGGAAAATTGTGCAATTTTACAAACCAACCGCAAAAAAGACCGCCTTTTTTCAAAAAGGCGGTCTTTTCAATACATTATAATTCCGCGGAAGATGCGGCGGTTTCGGTTTCCTCAAAATATCTCATTTTGGCGGTTTCGCCGCTCATATTCGGCGGAAAATAGTCAAAAGCGCGCGTCTCGCACCCGTTTTCGAATCCGCACACGGTATGATATTCGCAATATCCGCACGGATTCCCCCGTTCCGCCGGCTTAGCCGGAACGTTTCCGCGATGCAGCTCCTCCGCCATCTCCGAAAGCAGGCGTTTGGCGTGAACGTTCAACAGATAAAACTGCTCGTAGGTCGCCAGTTTCGACCAACTGCCGTGCAATTTGCCGCTTCCCGGCTTGGTGGAACGCACGGGAACGTACATCCCCGCCAATTCCTTTTCCATGGCGGTCGCTACCTCGACGTCATCCAACACGAGTCCATCCATTTTCAGCGCTTTTCGCTGTGCTGCAATGCGTTCGTCCTCGGTCGCTTTTGCGCTCACAATCGGAAGTTGTGCCGGCAAATACAGTACACCGGCCGGAACAATTTCGCCGCCGTCGGCATAGCGACTCTTTCCGTTTTCCCAAATGGTAAACAGATACAAAAGCATTTGCAAATTCAATCCGCCGACCACGTCGCTCAAGCTAAAACTTTTCGCTCCCGTTTTGTAGTCAACCACGCGCACGTAGGTCACGTCATCCTTTTTGAAGACGTCCACCCGGTCGATTTTACCTTTTAAGCGCACCGTCGAGCCGTCTTTCAGCTGTAACGTCATCGGCGAAAGCGCACCGGCGTGCGTGCCGATTTCCAATTCAAAATCAGCAGGCAAAAAGTCGCTTTGACAAAACTCCTGCACAAGATGCCACGTCACCGAAAGTGCCAGCCGTTTCAGTCGGGTCAGCAAATACAAAAACCGCGGCGATTTATCCGACAAACCGCCCATTTCTCTCGTCACGTGAGCATCGACCGCCTGCGCGACGTCCTCCCTCACCTGCTCGTAGGAAACGGCTTTAAACCCTTGTTCCCGATAGCGCGGAACAAGCGTTTCCAGTACCGCGTGGATAAGCGTACCCGATTCCATCGCGTTGAGTTCGGCACGCTGTCTGTCTTGAATATGCAACCCGTAACGGCAAAAATACCGGAACGGACAACTGTAATACGTATCAATTTTAGAAGCGGACAGCGTCATGGTTCCGCCGTCAACCCGACCGCCATCGTTAAACAGACGTTTGGAAAGTGCCTCGTCCGAAAGCGACCACGAGCGATGCGCGGCGGCGCGTTCCAACGCCTCCAACCGCACCTGCTGTTCCGGCAGTTCCCGTAGCACTTCCCCCACCGAGGTAGTCAGCGACGTCGGCGCACGGTAAGTGGCGGTATAATACCGCATCGCTTCCGCAGGCGTTTCCGGCATCCACGTCTCGCTGGTACAAAACGCCGTATGGCGATATCCCGTCAAAAGGCGTTCCACTTCGGTCACAATCAGCGATGCAGACAACGTCTCTCCTGCCAAATCGCTTTGCGCATAGGTGATATACACCATCTCTCGCGCGGCACACACCGCGTTATAGGCATACAGCCATTCCTCGGTCAACTCCCGTTCGGGATGTTTCGAGAGTGTCAATCCACCCTGTTCCTGCAGCGTTTTGCGTTCGCGCGTGCTCAAATAACCGCCGGCGGAAGGCACCGCCGGAAACACGCCCTCGTTGGCGCCGAGCAAAAAGACCAGTTTCGGGGCCGACAAGCGAATGCGATCGGCACTACCCACCTGCACCGCATCTAATCCCTGCGGCACCGCACCGAGTTCGGTGGCATTTGCCGTCAGCATAAACAGTTCCGTCCACGCGGCAACCGTCTGCCGCTGTGTACCGCCCTTGGCAAAGGTGTCCAAAAGCGCCATCGTCGCATCCCACACGCGCTCGGTGCGATCAGCAAGCGCAGGATACCCCGTTTCATCCAAAGCACAAACGCGCTCTTTCGTCTGTTGCGGCGCACCGATTGACGTCAAATACGCATACACGGCTTTAGCAAACGTCGCGCCGTCCGTCTCACCCGTCAGCGCCGTTTTCAGCCGCAATAACGGCTCCATCACTTTTCGGCGCAGAACGTTGAGCTCCGCCAAGCGCGCCTGCTCCTCTTCGCCCAGTTTTGCGCTGAGTCCGGCAGGGTTAAAGGTAAACTCTTCCGTCCACGCGCCGCCGCTGACACTCCACTGATAGGCGTAATTTTCCAGCGCGGCGATTTCTTCTGCCGACACGTCCGGCAACCCCGTTTTCAGCAAGCGCAAAATATCCTCGGTGTGGAAATAGCCGCCAACCGCGCGGAGAGCCGCCACCACCGTTTCAATCAGAGCCTCGCCGCGGATGCTTTCGCGAGCATCGAGATAAAACGGCACGTCTTCACTTTGAAGTGCCATTTTCAGCGCGCCGGCATACGCGTCCAAATCGCGCACAACCACCGCGATTTCGCGGCAACGCATACCGCGTTCTCGCATGGCAAACCGAATTTCGCGCGCCGCGGCCTTACATTCCTCGCTTTTGTCAGCGCAGGCAATGACCGTCACCGCCGTTTTTTCCGCTTCCTCGCGCGCCTCATACGTATCGCCGAACGGACGGAACATCCCCTCGCACAACGCGCGAAGCGGCTCGTTCCCCTCGTGGCGTTTATCCTCGAATAACCGCACCGGTGCAGCCACCGTCATACCGGCTTCCTGCGCCAGGCGTTTCAGACGGCGCTCCGTCTCTTCGGGCAACAAAAACAGTCCCGGCATGCCGTCGGTATCGGTCGCCGGGTCTACACACAGCGTCACCGTCACCGATGCCGCTCGGGAGAACAAGCAAGAGAGTAGCCGTTCTTCCTGCACCGTAAAGCCCATAAACCCGTCCAAAAACAGGTGCAGTCCTGCGCACGCCGTCGGCGTCTCTCTCAAGAAATCATAGGCTTGCGTTAGCCAATCCTGAGGATCGTCAAAGCGTTCGTACACAAGCGTCGAAAACGCTTCCTGCACCACGTCCAAATCGTCCAACTTTTGTTTAAGCACCGCACAATCCGCCGGCAATTTTGCTTTGACGTCGGTGAGCATTTCGTGGGTCACGGCGTTTTGTTTCCACTCTTTCAGAATGTCCGAAAGCAAGGACAGCTGTCCTGCGTTTCCGGCGCGAAACGGTAAGCGACGACGGTCGGCTGTTTCCTGCAACGTCTGGTTGAGAAGTAAAAATCGCGTGCCCTCATCCAAAGGTTTTTTCGGCGTTTTTCCGCTTTCACGCAACAGCATCTCCGCAAAGCGTGTAAAGCCATACACTTTTACACGCATCGCGTTTTCCGCTCCCACGCGTGCAAGCAACAATTTTTCGGTTTCGTAGGAAAACTGCTCCGGAACAAGCAAAATCGGCTGTGCCTGCGGATCGTTTTTCAGCAGTGTGTCGATACGCTCGACCAGTGTAAAGGTTTTTCCACTGCCACCTGCGCCCAAGATAAATTGAAACATTCGACACACTCCTCTCCCCAAAAAATCTCAAACAGCCGTCATCAACGACGGCTGTCCAAATAGTTTTGCAAAATGATGACGGCGGCGACCTGGTCCACCGTTTGTTTCCGCTTTTTTCCGCGGACGTTGGTCTCGTTTAAGTATCCGGTAGCGGCGACCGTGGTCAATCGCTCGTCCCACAGCGTTACCGGCAGTCCCGTTGCCGCCCCCAAATCGGCGGCAAAGCCCTCGGCGCGAAGTGCGCTTTCGCCGTGGCTTCCGTCCATATTGCACGGATGCCCGACAACGATTTCGCCGACGCCTTTTTCTTTCGCCAGCGCCACCACCGTCTCACAAAGACGGTCCAAATGGCGTTCTTCAATCGTTTTGACGGGGCTTGCCAGACTCTCGGTCACGTCGGACACCGCAATGCCCGTGCGTGCAAGGCCCAAATCCACCGCTAAAATCTTCATCCGTTCTTCAACCTCATTCTATCACAGTCTGTGTCCCGTTTTCGGTACGGTTACTTGTGGTTTTGAATATAGCGAGCCGCACCGCGCAATTTGTCGTCGCTTCCGGCGGCAAACAGCAACGCTTTGACCTCTTTTCCCTCTAAATACCGCCATTTACCGACCGGCACACCGCCGATTTTCACCGTGGCAATGCTTGTCCGCTTTAAGCGGATAACTTCTAAGCCAAGGCTTTCGCACATCCGGCGAATTTGGCGGTTGCGCCCTTCGTAAATCGTCATTTGAAGCACCGAGCGTTCCGATTCTTTCACCATCACCGTCACCTCAGCAGGTGCGGTTTTTCGGCCGTCCAACACAATACCGTTTTGCAGGCGCGCCACTTGCTCTTCGGTGATTTCGGCGCGCACCGTCACGCGATAGGTTTTCGGGACGTGGTGTTTCGGGTGGGAAATCGCGTTGGCAAACTCCCCGTCGTTGGTAAACAGTAAAAGCCCTTCGGAATCGCGGTCAAGCCGGCCGATGGGATACAGCCGCACTCCGGCATCCGCCACCAAATCCGCGACACAGCGACGCCCTTGCTCGTCGTTGAGCGTCGTCACCACGCCACGCGGCTTGTTGAGCAAAATATAGGTGTATTCCTGCGGCTTTTCCCCGATATTCGTCAGTTTTTTGCCTGCCACCGTAATGGTATCGCGCCGCGCATCCGCCTTGTCGCCAAGCGAAGCCGGATGACCGTTCACTTTCACTTTGCCGGCGGCAATCAACTCTTCCGCTTTGCGGCGAGACGCCACTCCGTATTCAGATAAGATTTTTTGCAGTCGTTCTGTTGCCATGGTTGTCTCCTATAAAGCCCCTCCCACATACAGCGTATGTGGGAGGTATGGTCTTTCATTCTTACGGCTTGTCGATGACTTTGTCCTTTTTCGAGAAGGTATCTTTCAGGCGATCCACCAGCGTCGGCACCGCCGCCACGACCGCTTCGGTCGCGCCCGGCTTGTCGTTGATGGGAAGCACCTGCACCTTACCGTCGGTAATCGACAAAAACGCGATGGGCGTAATGGTGATACCGGCGCCGCTGCCGCCGCCGAAGCGACCGTCCGCCGCGGTCGGCAGGTCAGAGCCGCCACCGGCAAAACCGTAGGTCACTTTGGAAATCGGGATGAGCGTCACACCGCTAACCGCCATCGGTTTGCCGATGACCGTGTTCACGTCCACCATCTCTTTGATTTTGTCCATCGACATTCCGATAACACCTTGCACACTTTTTTCCATTTCAAATAGCCTCCTTATCGTGACTTTGTATTCTTTGTAAACGTTGTTGGTTCAGTTCGCCCACCGAGGGCAATTTTATATACTGAATCAGCAAGACGAGCGCGGCAACCAGCACGCGCCATACGCTGACCTTCAGTCGAACATCAAAGCAAAACCGTGTTTTTTCTAAGCAAAACGCAGGGGCGATTTGCACGTCCTGCTTTTTCACTTTCAGTTTGCTTTCCACCACGCCAAGCGCCGGATACACCGCACCGCAAATTTTGCCGTAGGTCAGCGCCGTTTGAGCGGCATCCTCCCCTGCGACGTCCACACGAGCGGCCAAGTTCGTTACCGTAATGGCGGCAAGCAGGCGGTCGGCGGCTTTCAGCACGCGCTGTGCCACCTCTTTCAGCCATTCCACCGCCGCGGCCACGCCGTTTTCTTTCAGTTCCTTTGCGTGTTGCTTCAGCGCCAAAACGTCTTTTTTCTTTTTTTCCTCTTTGCCGGGTTTTGCGTCCTTTTTCGGCTTCGGCTTGTCCGCTTTTTGCTCCGTTTTCGGCTTTTCTTTCTTCGACGCCAGCCGGACGGGCACACACAGCACCCACAGCGTGGCCGCCAACTCGGTTTCATAGCGCACGCGCAACCGCACGGGCACAAGAAGCAATATAACGAGCAACGCCAACAGCCCTAAAAGCACAAAACCGATGATTTTCAAGGCAAGCATAGGCTTCCTCTCCCACGTTTATTCGTCGATTTCCTCCAGGGGCGCTTCGGCGGCGGCAGACAGTTTTTTCGCCTGCTCCGCCAGTTCCACAATATCTTCGAGCGTGGCTTCCATCGGCGTTTCCTCGCCGTTTTCCGCCACTTCCATCTGCGGCAGAGGCGGCAGTTCCTCGAGGCAAGATACGCCGAAGCACCGCAGAAAATCTTTGGTCGTTCCGTAAAGAAGCGGACGGCCGGGCAGTTCCAAACGTCCTTTTTCTTCAATCAGGCTCTTCGCAACAAGACCCTGCATCACCGCCGAACAGTCCACGCCGCGCACCTGCTCGACGTAGGCGCGCGTCACCGGCTGGTTATACGCCACAATGGCGAGCACTTCCATCGCCGCCTGCGAAAGCGGCGTGTTGCGGCGAATTTCCATCGCTTTTCGCACGTAATCCGCATAGTCACGGTTACTGCACAGCTGATACGCGTTGTCCAGTTTCACCATCGTGACACCGCCGCCGCGCGTGTTATAATCGTTCATCAAATCGTCTGCAAACTTGCCGGCGGTCGTCTCGTCAATCTCCAAAACCTCCGCCAAACGGGCGCGCTCAACCGGCTCGCCGCTTGCAAACAACACGGCTTCAATCGCCGCCATATATTTCTTAATCTCCATCTTCTACCGTCAACCCCTGTATCAATTCTTGTTCGTCGCCCTCGTGATATTCGCCGAGCATTTCCACGCGTTGTTCCTCGCCCTCGCCGCTGACCGTTACGCGGTTTTGTTTCACGAGTTCGAGTAGCGCCAAAAACGTGGCGACCAAATCCGAGCGGCTTTCCGCTTTTTCAAACAACGTATCGTATTTCACCTTGCCGCCCGTATACAGTTTGCGTAACACGAACGAGATTTTCGATGCCACCGACACGATTTTGTGGGTGACAATACCGGTAAACGCCTGCGGCGGCGGCGGCAACCGCCGTTTTCCGCGTCCTGCGGCGGCGATATACGCGTCGCGAATATCCGTCGGCGGATGGATGCGGCGATAGGTTAAATCCGGCTCCACTTCTTCCGGTGTGCGGATAAACAGGTCAGCACCCACGTTGCGAAGCGCCAAGCGCCGCGCCGCTTCCTGACAGAGTTGGTAACTGATCAGTTCCCGAACGAGGTCGGCACGCGGATCGTCCTCTTCCTCGTGGCGAGGTAAGAGCATCGCCGACTTGATGTAGACGAGGCGCGCCGCCATATCGAGGAAATCGCTCGTCACGTCCATATCGAGTTCCTGCATCAGCGCAATGGTGTCCATATACTGCCGCAGGACTTCCGCTATCGGAATGTCGGTGATTTGGATTTTATTCTTTTGTACGAGTTGCAACAACAGGTCGAGCGGACCCTCGAACACCGGCAACTTGTAGCAAATGGCTTCCATAGAGTTTTCTCCTTAAAACAGATTCGGCAACCCAAGCGGCAAACACAACACGTAGCCGACAAGATGAATCAACCACGAAAGCGGCGCATTGAGAGCCGGCGACATTACGAGAACAATCAACGCCAGCATAATCAGTTGCTGATTGCGCTCAATCCACCAGTTGACTTTGTCCGGCAAAATCGGCGCCAAAATATGCGAGCCGTCAAGCGGAAAAATCGGCAGCAGGTTAAACACCGCAAGACCGATGTTGATAGAGGCAAACACGTCAACCAACACCAGCCGCAGGATAGCGAGAATACCCCCATATTCCGGAATGGTCGCCCAAAGGCCGCCGTCTTCCACGCGCAAACCGAGCGGAATACCGACAACGCGGAACACCGCCACCGCCAAAAACGCCAAAATCAGGTTAGAGAGCGGTCCGGCAAGCGCGGTCAGCGCCATCCCCTTTTTCGGCTTTTCGAAATTGGCGGAGTTGACCGGCACGGGTTTGGCAAAACCAAACCCGCACACCAGCATCATCAGCGTACCAATGGGGTCAAGATGTGCCATCGGGTTCAAGGTCAGTCGCTTTCGCCATTTCGGGGTCGTATCGCCGAGCTTCACCGCCACAAACGCGTGGGCAAACTCGTGAAACGGCAACACCACAAAAATGAGCAGTGCAAACGTGCCGAGCATAAACAGCACGGAGAAAAATCCGCCGCCGTCCTTAATCAGTCGAATTAAATCAAAAATCATCGTTTTGCCTTTCTGTTGCGGTTAGGTCTTGATAATACCAAACTGTCCGTGAGCATAGGTTTTTAATTCCTTGCTCGCCTCGTCTAAATAGTAGCGGTTGACAATCAGAGCATCGCCCTGCCGTTTGATAACCGCAAACGAACCGTAATGTCCCGCCTCGCTGTCTTTCATGAGCGACGGATAGCTCCATCCGTAACCGTTAATCTTGCCCTCTTCGTTTTCAATGCCGAACGAGTTGCCGGATGCACCGTTTTGCAGATACACCGTGCCGCCCGGATTCGTGTAGCAGTCCACGCCGCCTTGGTTGGTCACCGCCGTGGTCGTAACCACACCGGCTTTCAGCGGATAGGTGGTGTAGTAGTTTTGCACCACGTGGGCGGAAAGCACCACGTCTACGCCGTATTGGTCAAAGAGGTTTAAAAGTGTCGTGCGATCGGTATCCGACGTGCCGTAATCCTCCAAATCGCGGTTCGTATTCACGTAGAACGAATAATGGGTTTCCACGATTTTCCACTTTTTATCGGTGGAGGCCAAATCGTTTTGCAACCACGCAAGTTGCGCCGCATTCACGCCGGCGCCGGCAAGTACGTCAGTGTCCAGCGACACCACGTGCATATCGCCGTAGTCGAACGAGTAGTACAAACTTTGAGTGTCACCTGCAGCGGCTTGGTTATCGTAATGAAAGAAGAACGGCGTTTTATGGGAATCGTGGTTGCCTGCCGCCATCCCCCACGGATGCTCGGCAAAAAACGCACAGCTCGATTCCGACCAGTTGTTGCAGCCGTTAATCACGTTACGCCATTGCGAGATACCGTTTTGCCCGTTGGCATCGGTATACACAAAGTCGCCGCCGTGGAGAATGAACGCAGGATTCGGGCAAAGACCGAGTGCCGCATTCAGCACCTGTGCCACGCCCTTGTACATCAGTCCTTCCTCCGGCAATTCCGGTTGGAAGTCAGCGGTAAAGATAAAGGAAAAATCTCCCACCGTCGCCGGCTTGGTCGTAAACGTATAAATCGGGCTCCATTTGCCGGTAGTGCTGTCGCCCACACGATAGGAATAGGTCGTACCTGCATCCAATCCGGACAACGTCGCTTTATGCTGATAGGATAAAACTTCCGTCGCATCGGTGTAATAAAAATCGTAGTTGAGCGGATTATAACTCTCGAATTCGCCCATTTTGGCCGAGGTGGTAGAGGCGGCGAACTCTGTCGCACCCACAAATGCGGCCGCATCGGTCGCCGTCCCCTTGATCACCTGCACTTTAGGGCTCGTCAGCGACTCAAAACTGTGAAACGACACGCCATAGGAAGAAGCGCTCTCGTCCGCGAAAGTGAGCGTAACCAAATCGACAGCGGCGTTTTCTTCCGGCACGACCGGCGTGCTATCCTTGCTCGGTTTGGTCGTCTCACCCGTACCGCCGGCAGAATTCTTGCCGTTGACAAGCACCACGACGTCGGGGTTATCCACAAAATATTTGATCGACACCGCCACCGTCGTGTCCTCAGCAGGCGTAATCGTATAGGTAAAGGTCACGTTCTGATTGCCGTTCCCCACGTCCTCCAAACTCGGGTTCGGGTCGGTTGCCGTCGCAGGAACAAGCGTGCAGGCAGAGCCCATCGTCACGTAGTTTGCTAACTCGTCCGCCGGCAAACTCGACGCGTGCCACACCTTCTTGAGAATGATTTTCACAGTGGAGGCGGCATTCTTCGTCACAGCAAAATTGTGCGTTTCGTTCACGTTGCCGCTCTCGTATTTGCCGAGTTTGGTCAAATTCAGCGACAGCAACACCTCGTCACCGGTCGGCTGAACCTGCGTCACGCTCGGCTCTGTGACACTCGGCTGCGTCGTGCTCGGCTGCGTCCGAGACGGCTCTGTGACACTCGGCTGCGTCGTGCTCGGTTCGGTCACACTCGGCACCGTTTCCGTCTGCGACGGTTCGGTCTGCGATACGCTCGACTGTGTCGTTGCCGTCGGCAACGTCCACACCGGGGCGGTCTCGCTCGTACTCGGCGACGCGGAACAGATGTGGTCCGCAAATTCCACCGGCAAATCGGCGATGTATTTGCGTAAAAGCAACACGTCTTTCATATTGATGGCGCCGTCTCCGTTGCAATCGCCGCGCACCATCTGCCCGTCGGTTAAACCGGAACTCATCACTAAAAACAACGACGTCGCCATCGTCAAAACAAACAAAAAGCTAAAGATGTGCTTTTGCTTCATCTCCGTTATCCTCCCACAACCCCATAAACAAACACACAATAAATATACAAAATATATTATACCTCATCTGTCTGTCAATTACAAGAATTTTCTTCGTCGACCCCGTAAGAATTTTGCCGAAAATCACCTTTTGTGCGAAATTTTCAAAAAAATTCAAAAAAACCCTTGATTTTTCGAAAAGCATCTGCTAAAATGAACGAGTTATTGCGACCGCCCGCTTTAAGGCGGGCAAAATCAAAGGAGGTGCCGACAATGGCAAAATGTGAGGTTTGCGGCAAGTGCGTGCAATTCGGTATTCGCGTTTCCCACTCCCACCGTCGTTCCAACCGTACTTGGAAGCCGAACATCAAACGCGTCAAGATCGTTGAAAACGGTACGCCGAAACACGCGTATGTCTGCTCGCGCTGCCTGCGCTCCGGTAAGGTCACCCGCGCGGTCTAATCGAAACGATTAAAATTACGACAACGGTTTTCCGTTGTCGTTTTTTTATTGTTCAAAAATTCTTTCTTGTTTCGTCACAAATCGGACATATTTTGCCGCGAAAAATCTGGTATACTGAATCCATACTAAAAGAAGGAGACCTTTCCCATGGCACAATGGATTCGTATAGAACAAGACGACGCCGCGTTGCTGTCGGTGGTGATGGATGCCCTGCAATCCGCAGGTTATTCCGCCGAGCCGGCCGCGCCGCCGTTTTTAGAAAACGCAGACATCGCGCTTTCTTGCGCGCCGGTGGCGACCAAAACCGTTTCGCTCGGTGAATTTGTGCTTGACCTCGACCGCCGCGCCATCGTGTCCGGCGGCGACAAAGATACCCACTTCACCCCCACCGAATGGGACGTGCTCGTGTTTTTGCTGCGCAACGCCCATCGCGCCGTCTCCCGTGCGGAATTGCTTTCCACCGTGTGGAATCTTCCCGAAGACACCCACTCGCGCGTAGCGGACGACACCGTCAAACGCCTGCGTCGCAAACTGCTGTTTTGCTCGGCGGCCATCGAAACGGTGTGGGGTTACGGCTTCCGCTTAGTCGAACGAAAATAAAATACATAAAATCCCCCGTTTTGCATACGCTTTTGGCAAAGGGGGATTTTTTATGTTTGTAGAAAGTATCTCATTGCGCGGCGGCGCAAAATCATCCAATCGCGAGGCGTTTTCGCTCCCCGTGTTTCTCGGCTTTGTTTTGGGCACGTTGGCACTGGGCGGACTCGGCGCGCTGCTCGGCAACACCGGCGTCTACGGAGACCTTGTAAAACCGCCGCTGTCGCCGCCGGCGTGGCTGTTCCCGGTCGCATGGTCCATTCTCTACGTGTTGATGGGCATCGCCGCCTATCTCGTGTGGCAAGCCAACGCCGTCGAACGGTCGGGCGCGTTGCGGTTTTATCTCGCCCAACTCATCGTCAATATTCTGTGGCCGCTGTTTTTCTTCCGACTCGAATGGCGGTTGTTTGCCTTTTTCTGGCTGCTTTTGCTGGTGGCACTCGTCTCGCTGACCATGGTCGGATTTCGGGCCCTTTCCAAGCCGGCTTACTATCTGCTGATTCCGTATATGGCCTGGCTGATTTTCGCAGGATATTTGAATCTCGGCACGTATTTTCTTAATTTGTAAAAGCTTTATAAGGACGGAAAATTTTTCAGGAAATTTCGGAAATTTGTCTTGACAATCGCTCTGCCTTTTGTTATAATGTGGGCGTAGGTAGAAGGGCGTGTCCCGACTACCCTGATAGATTTTGATAATTTCCCCTTTTTCGTGTTTTTTCCTTTTCGGCAAAGACTCCGTGCTCTGCACGGGGTTTTTGTCGTTTATAAAGGCTTTTTGCGAGGTGATTTTCGTGGCGTTGGATATGGGCAACATCATAAATCAAATGCTCCTGCTGTTTTTGTTGATGACGGCAGGTTTTGTCGCCAACAAATGCAACGTGATGAACGACACACTCAATCGCGGACTCTCCAAATTGGTGCTAAACGTCACGCTTCCGGCGATGGTGCTCGCCGCGGTGCTCAAAGCCGACCACTCCCTCGCCACCTCGCAGGTATTCGTATTGCTCGGCGTGGCATTCGGTCTGTATCTGTTCCTCATTCCGCTCGGCTATTTGTTTACGAAACTGTTGGCGGTCAAAGGCGACGAAAAAGGTGTGTATCGCTATTCGTTTATCTTCGGCAACATCGGCTTTATGGGATTCCCCGTCGTTGCCGCCATTTATACAAAAGACGCCACCATGGCGGTGTTTTACGCCTCGTTTTTCCAAATCCCCTTCTGTTTCCTCAACTACACGCTCGGCGTCCATCTGATGGCCGGCAAAGACGCTCCCAAACGTCCCGTTTGGCAAGCGGCGTTACAGCCCGGCGTCATTGTTCCCATCGTGGGCCTCGCGCTGTATCTTCTCAACGTGTCCATGCCGGACGTCATCGTCGGCACCGCCGACAAACTCGGCAGTATCACCACCCCGGCCTCTATGCTCATCATCGGCTCGACGGTGGCGGAAATGCCGCTCAAAAAAGTGTTTTCTTACTGGCGGCTGTATCCGGCCACCGTTATCAAAATCGCGCTTCTTCCGGCGGCGTTTTGGGCGCTTCTTCGCGTGCTCAGCCTGCCGCTTGATCCGCTGATGCTCGGCGTAGCGGTCGTCATGGCGGCGATGCCCACCGCCAACAGTTCGACCATGCTGTGCCACACTTACGGCGGCGATGCACAGTTAGCGGCATCCAGTGTCGTTATCACCACGCTCGCGTCGGTGGTCGGCGTGCCGCTTCTCGCGTGGCTTCTCCTCGGAGGTGCGGTATGATCGCTCTTTCCCCCGTGGTAACCGCCGCGATCGCCCGTTTGGAAGCCGCCGGATTCGAGGCGGTCGCCGTGGGCGGCTGTGTGCGCGATTTGCTTTCGGGCAAAACGCCCCACGACTACGACGTTGCCACCGCCGCCACGCCCGACGAAATCTGTCGCGTGTTTGCCGACGAACGTCGGATTGAAACCGGCCTGCAACACGGCACCGTCACGGTGCTTCTTTCCGGCGAGCCGCTCGAAATCACCACCTATCGCAAAGACGGCGACTACTCCGACGGCCGTCATCCCGACGGCGTCACCTTTTCTCGCAACTTAGAAGACGATTTGTCCCGACGCGATTTTACAGTCAACGCCATGGCGTTCCACCCCGAACGCGGCGTCACCGATTTGTTCGGCGGAAGAGCCGATCTTAAAGCCGGTATTCTCCGCTGTGTCGGCGAGCCGCGCGTGCGGTTTTCGGAAGATGCGTTGCGCGTTCTCCGCGGCTTACGCTTTGCGTCGCAACACGGCTTTGTGATTGAAGACACCACCGCGGACGCAATGCGCGCCGCCCGAGACACGCTGTCCCCCGTCTCCGCCGAGCGAATTTTTGCGGAGATGACCGCGATGCTGTGCGGCAAAAACGTGACCCGAGTACTGCTTGCGTTCCCCGAAATCGTGTGCGCCGTTTTACCCGAACTCAAAGACACGGTGGGATTTTCCCAAAACAATCGCCACCATATTTATACCGTCTACTCCCACATCGCGCGCGTCGTCGGCGCCACCCCCGCGACCCCGGCTTTGCGGTGGGCGGCCCTGCTTCACGATGCCGGAAAACCGGCTTGCGTCTCCATTGACGCGAACGGGGAATCCCATTTTACCGGTCACCCGTCGGAAAGCGCCAAACGCGCCGACGCGGTACTCACCCGTCTGCGTGCCGACAACCGCACAAAAGAGGCGGCGCTCGAACTCATCGAGCTCCACGACCTACGCACTCCTCCCACCGAAAAAGCGGTCAAGCGCCTGCTTTCCAAGGTGGGCGAAGAACGTTTCTTTGAACTGTGCGACCTCGCCACCGCCGACCGGCTGGCCCAAAATCCCGTCTTTTTCGCCCCCGGCAAAACCCGGGAAGACGCGGTACGGGATTTAGCGAAAAAACTGCTTGCTGAGCACGCCTGCCTCTCCCTTTCGGACTTGGCGGTGAACGGCGACGACTTAAAAAGCGCCGGCATTCCTGCCGGAAAAGAACTGGGCGACACGCTCCACCGCCTGCTTGACCTTGTGCTGGACGGCGACTGCGAAAACACCAAAGAAGAATTACTGAAACACCTATGAAAAAAGAGCCTTCGTTGAAGGCTCTTTTTCACGTTTGTCCCCTTTTTCGCATACAGTAGCGTAATACGATGCGAAAGAGGGCTTTTTTATGAAAATTTTTATCGACCAGGGGCACAATCCCAAAAATCCCAACGCAGGCGCGGAGGGATTCGGGCTGAAAGAACAAGACCTCAACTACGAAATCGGCATTCGGCTCGGCACGCTTTTGGCCGGCAACGACTTTTTCGAGGTAAAACTCTCGCGCCCCACGCCGACAACCCAACTCGGCAACAGCAACGCGAGCAGTCTCGCCGCGCGTGTCAACGCCGCCAATCTTTGGGGCGCCGACTACTTTATCAGTCTCCACTGTAACGCCTCGGTAAATGCGTCGGTTTCGGGAAGCGAGGCGTACGTCTACAGTCTGCAAAGCCGCGCCGTTCCGCTCGGCGAGGAGATGCTAAACGGCATTTTCGAAACCGTCGGGCTCGCCGACCGCGGCGTACGCGCCAATCCGTCGCTGTACGTATTGCGGCGCACCGCGATGCCGGCGGTTTTAATGGAAATGGGTTACATTTCGAACAGCCGCGACGCCCACTTACTCGCCACCGAACCGGATGCGTTCGCGCGCGGAATGTATAACGGCATTTTGCGGTTTTTCGGGCTCGGTTAATCCTTTGTAAGCGCGATAACGCCGGCAAGGCTTCCGCGCTCGCCGCCGGTGGCGCGATGAGACCAAAACAAATCGGGATAGCAACGCGTGCACAAATCCCCCACCGTGATATTCTCGGCAGGAATGCCGGCGGAAAGCAAAATACGGCGGTTGATTTCCCACAAATTCACGTGATACTTACCGTTTTTGTCGTCCACCGCACAGCACGCATCAAAAAACGGCTTTTCGGCAAACGCTTCGTACACGGGCGCATCCACCTCAAAACAACACGGTCCGATAGACGGTCCGACACCGCAGAAAATGTCTTTGGGGTCACAGCCGTAGCGCTCTTTCATTACGCGAACAACCTCAGCACCAATCGCATTCGCCGTGCCGCGCCAACCGGAGTGAGCAGCAGCAACCACGCGGCGCTTCGGGTCGGCAAAAAACAACGGTACACAGTCGGCGGTAAGGATAACGAGCGGCAAATCCGGTTCGTCCGTAACCAGCGCGTCCACCTCGTCATAGGTGCGTTCGCGCGCCACACCGCAGCCGGCATCCTCCGCCGTAACACAGCGTACGTTAATCGAATGGGTCTGCCGCGTCATCACACAGCGGTCGGTGGTCACCCCCACCGTCGCGCAAAATCGACGGTAGTTTTCCGCTACGTTCTCGTGCGTATCTCCACGAGTAAAACTCAAATTCATACTTTCGAAAATCCCGTCGGAAACACCGCCGAGCCGCGTGGACATCCCGTGTCGCACGCAGGAAAGCGCCGCGAGTGCCGGAAATTCATAGACCACCACGCCGTCTTTTTCGACTGCGTGTAACGTCTGCGTATGCGGAAGTGTCATCGCTACATCCCTCCGTTTGGTTTTTTCTTATCATACCACAAAAAAGCCTGTTTGTACAGCCATTTTCGTGGGGACTTTACAAATTCGTTTTTTTGTGGTATACTACACGTACTCTCACTGAACCGTACCCCTCTTTTGTGCGGAAAAAGAAGGAGCGTGTCCTATGCTGAAAGACGTTTTCAGTTCGTTAAAAGAAAAACTCATCGGATTTTACGATTACACCGTCATCGCCACGTGTTTAAGCCTTTTTCTGGGAACCCTCGGCGTGTTTTTCGCCGTCAATGGTTCGCCGATGGCCGGTCTTGTGTTCTTGATGGCGTGCGGCGTTATCGATATGTTTGACGGCAAAATCGCCACCACCAAAGAACGCACCGCTGTGGAAAAACGCTATGGGCTTCAAATCGACGTGTTGTCGGATATGGTGGCGTTCGGTCTGCTTCCTATCGCCATCGGCTACGGCGTGGGACTCCACCATCCGGTGGTGCTCCTCTTTATGGCGCTGTACGCTGTGGCGGTGCAGATTCGCCTCGCCTACTTCAACGTGGCGCAGGAAGCCCGGTTACAGCAGGGCGACCGCCCGTTCCGGTATTATGAGGGATTCCCCGTCAACTACATCTCCCTCGTCCTGCCGCTCGTGTATCTGTTGCGTGGACTCGTGGGCGACGGCGCATTTAAGTGGATTTACCTCATTCTTCTGCTCGCCGCCATTCCCACCTATCTGCTCAAATTCCGCGTTATCAAACCCCGTTTCCGCGGATCGATGTTGCTTTTGGGCGTGGGACTCGTCGAACTCGTGCTGTTACTGCTCCTCGGCAAATAAAACGTAACATTCATAACGCAAAAGCCGCGTAAAGGTTTCTTCCTTTACGCGGCTTTGTTCTTTTTCTGTGTTTATTCTTCCGTTTCGGCAGACTCGGTTTCCTCTTTCGGTTTGGCTTCGGTCAACTTGCGGCGCACCGCCACATCGTCGTACAAAACCTTGATTTGCACGCGTCCTACGTATTTTTTACCGCAGGAACACGGCATATCCGCACAAAGCATCCGCCCGGAATAGCGCCATTTGCTTTGGGCTTTCAACGCCTTTCCGCAAGCCGGGCATTCGAATGTCAAGCATTCGGGCTTTACAAGCGGATTGCCCACGTGGGAGATAAAATGCGGTTTGTAGAGCAGACGTTTATAAAAATCTTCGTCCGCTCGTTTCACAATCGCCTCGAAACTCGGCTTATCGAACGTCGCCGCAAAGATGCGCGCCGTCAGTTCGCTGTCATCCACCGCGCGGTGGGCATCCAACCCCTCTTGGGAAATGCCCAAACATTCCGCCGCCTTGGCGAGCCCCATCTGTTGACCCGACGGCAACTCGGACAAAATGCGCGGCTGACAATACGCCTGCGCGTCCGCATAAAATCCGAGGAACGGGATGCGCTCGCGCCGGAAAAAGAACCGGCAGTTTTCCACCAAAACGAGCAAGTCGGTGTTGCTCCACGTCAGCACCACCGCATCGCGCGGCACAAAGGCTTTGAGCGCGGCGATGGCTTCTTCGAACGTGCCGCCGTCTTCCAACGTAGACGCCTCGATACCGGTCAAATCGGTGACGATGTTGGTGATTTTTTTGCTCACCACCGGCTTAATCATATAGTGAAACCGGTCAATTTTTTGCAAATTCTCATCCAATTTCGTCGCGCCGATTTCGATAATCTCGTTAAAATAGCCGTGGGCCCGTTTGGAGTAAGAACCGTTCCATTCGAGGTCCATCAGTACGTACTGCATCTGAGTTTACCCCATTTCAACGCCGAGCGTGCGACCGCCCAGTAAGTGGAAATGCAAGTGGGACACGGTTTGACCGGCGCCCTCGCCGTTATTCGTGACCACGCGGAAGTCGGAAAGTCCCTCTTCTTTAGCGAGTTTCGCAATCACCTCGAAGATATGACCCACCACCGCGGCGTTGTCGGCGGTAATGTCCGCCGCGCCGTTCGCGATATGCTCTTTCGGAATCACAAGGATATGGGTAGGCGCTTGGGGATTGATGTCGCGAAACGCGAGCACCGTGTCGTCCTCATACACTTTGGTGGAAGGGATGTCCCCTGCCACGATTTTACAGAAAATGCAATCCATCGTATTTCCTCCTTACAGCGTCGCTTTGGCGGCGGCAATCGCAGCCACAGCCTTATCTTTCGCGCCGTCGCCGACACCTTTCGCCGCGCCCATCGCGGAATCGGGGCGACCGCCGCCGTTACCGCCGCAAGCGGTAGCGGCTTCCTTGATGAGTTTTCCGGCATTCGCGCCGGCTTTCACCGCCTCTGCACCGCAGGCGCAGGCGAACGCCACGTTGCCGTCGGAAACGCCGGCGAGCAGCACCACCGTGTCGGCGGTCATCGCATCTTTGCAGCGGTCGCAAAGCAGGCGAAGCGCCGCGTTATCGGTGTTGTCGTAGACAGCCGAAGCAAATTTCACCGCGCCGACCGTTTCGGCTTTATCCAACACGTCACCGAGCGCGGAAGCGGCGAGTTTGCTCTCGGCGGCTTCGAGCTCACGGCGCGTATCTTTCAGTTCTTTCACAATCTGCGCGGCGCGGCGACCGAGATCGTCCGCGGCGTTGGCTTTCAGTTCTTTCACCGCATCGGCGATCAGCGCATCGGTCGCGCGCACAGCGGCAAGCGAGTTAAGACCGGTCGTCGCCTCAACACGGCGCACACCGGCGGCTACAGAAGTCTCGCTCAAAATGCGGAACAGGCCGAGGTTGCCGGTGTTTTTCACGTGCGTACCGCCGCAAAATTCCACCGACACGTCCGGCACGGACACCACGCGCACCACGTCGCCATATTTTTCGCCGAACAGCGCCATCGCGCCGAGTTTACGGGCTTCGTCAATCGGCATCTCGCGGATATCGGTCGCCGTGCCCGAAAGAATCCATTCGTTGACGAGGGTTTCGACCGCAGTCAATTCCTCGGCGGTCAGCGCCGAGAAGTGCGTAAAGTCAAAGCGGACTTTTTTGTCGTCCACCAACTGACCGGCCTGCTCCACGTGCGTACCAAGCACGCGGCGAAGCGCCGCTTGCAGCAAGTGCGCCGCCGTGTGGTTGCGCATCGTGGCAAGCCGCACGTCCTCGTTGACAGCGGCCGTCAGCGTGTCGCCCACGCGAAGGTCGCCCTGCGCCACCGTACCGTTATGCACAAACACGCCGGCACCGACTTTCATCGTGCCTTCGACGTCAAACGTGCCTCCCTCACCGGAGAGCGTACCGCAGTCGCCGACCTGGCCGCCGGACTCGCCGTAGAACGGCGTCACGTCCAGCACCACCGAAGCGGCATCGCCGAGGCTGACGCTATCGACCAATTTGTTTTCGCAGATGATGGCGACCACTTTCGCCTCGGCAGTCAGGCTATCGTAGCCCACGAATTTCGTCGGCTCAAGCGTTTCCGCAACCTGCGCCTCACCTTTCCACGCGTCCGCACCGGCATCCTTGCGCGCGTTACGCGCACGGGTGCGCTGTTCGGTCATTTTTTCGTGGAACGCTTCCTCGTCCACTTTGAGGCCTTTTTCTTCGAGGATATCCATCGTCAAATCGAGCGGGAATCCGTAGGTATCGTACAGTTTGAACGCATCCTCACCCGAAAGGGTGTCGCCTTTGAGGTTTTCGAGGCACTCATTGAGCAGTTGCAAACCGCTGTCGATGGTCTTGTCGAACGCCTCTTCCTCGTTGCGGATAAGTTTCTTGATAAAGTCCTCTTTTTCTTTCAGTTCCGGATACGCCGACAGGTTTTCGGACACCACCGTCTCGCACACCTGATAGAGGAACGGCTCTTTAATGCCGAGCAAACGTCCGTGGCGCGCGGCACGACGGAGCAAGCGACGAAGCACGTAACCGCGACCCTCGTTCGACGGCATTACGCCGTCGCCCACCATAAACGTGGTGGAGCGGATGTGGTCGGTGATAACGCGGAGGGACACGTCGGTTTTTTCGTTGTCGCCGTAGGTCACGCCGGCGATTTTCGACACGTGTTTCATGATGTTTTGCACGGTATCGACCTCAAAGAGGTTTTCCACGCCCTGCATAATGCAGGCAAGACGCTCAAGGCCCATACCGGTGTCGATATTGGGGTTGGCGAGCGGTGTATAGGTGCCTTTGCCGTCCGAATCGAACTGGGTAAACACAAGGTTCCAGAACTCCACAAAGCGGTCGCAATCGCAACCGACGTGGCAGTCGGGGCTACCGCAGCCGTGTTCCGGTCCGCGGTCGAAATAAATCTCGGAGCAAGGGCCGCACGGGCCTTCGCCATGCTCCCAGAAGTTGTCCTCTTTGCCGAGGCGCACCATATGGGACGGATCGACGCCGTTTTGTTTCGTCCAAATCTCGAACGCCTCGTCGTCGTCCTCATAAATGCTGACGTACAGTTTGTCCACCGGCATTTCCAGCACTTTCGTGCAGAACTCCCACGCCCACGCGGTGGCGTCTTTTTTGAAATAATCGCCGAAACTGAAGTTGCGGAGCATCTCAAAATAGGTGCCGTGACGGGCGGTTTTACCCACGCGCTCAATATCCGGCGTACGGATGCATTTTTGGCAGGTGGTCATCCGTTTGCGCGGCGGAACCGCCTCACCGGTAAAATACTTTTTCAGCGGCGCCATGCCGGCAGGGATCAACAAAAGCGATTTATCCCCTTGCGGAATCAGCGAATAGCTGTCGTGGCGCAGGTGTCCTTTGCTTTCGAAAAACGCGAGATATTTTTCGCGCAATTCGTTAAGTCCGGTCCATTCCATTTGAAAATCCTTCTTTCGTTATGTAAATTTTTTACCTACTGTTTTTGGGTCAAACCATAAAAAAATAGCCCTCGCCCCCACAAAGGGACGAAGACCAATCTCCGCGGTACCACCCAATTTGCGGTCGAAACCGACCGCCTCTTTGCTCCTTAACGCGGAGAACGGCGCCGCTCGTCGCGGCACAGCTCGGGGGTGGCGCACCGAATGCGGCATAAGCACCCTTTCAGCCGGAAAATCCGAGGCACTCTCTCTTGTTGCCGCGAAAACGGATGAGCCCCGTCAACGCTTTTCATAACTATCGTTAGTATACCCAATTTTTACCCGTTTGTCAAGGGCTTTTTACGGTTTGTTGTCTCTCGGCAATGCACGCAAAACAGCGTGCGCCACACCACGTAACAATCAAGCGAAAATGACAGCCGTTTACAGTAATACGCATCGCATCGCGCCTTGTCCTCGACGTTTAGCTGCTTACGACCGCGCACCTGCGCAAGTCCCGTAAGACCGGGGCGCACCCCCACCGCGCCGAGTTGACGGCGGCGCAGTAAAAGCGCCGATTCCTCCGGCACAACGGGGCGCGGACCGACAAAACTCATCTCACCGACGAGGATGTTCCACAACTGCGGCAATTCATCAAGACTCCACGCACGCAGCACCGCACCGAGCGGCGTTGCCACGTTACCGGCGACGGGAATGGATACTCTTGTTTCGGGGTATAACGTACAAAATTTCCGAATAGTAAAGATTTTGTCATCTTTTCCGACGCGCTGTTGCGAAAACAAAACGTGGCGCGGCTGTGTCAAAAGCAAAAGCAACGCAATCGCCACCATAAGCGGTAGAAGCAACACGAGCAACAACGCGGATAACACTATATCCAGTAGCCGTTTGATATACGGATACATTCTCGCGCGCCTCCTTTTTTGACCGTTTCGTTTAGAATTCCCTTAAAATCGACACAATATGCGGCAAACAAAAGTTACAAAAATGACGAAAAGGTTACAAAATTGAAACTTGTATTTCGTTATTTTACAGAGTATAATAACGGTGCAAAGCGAGAGATCTCGCAATTTTCTAAGATTCGAAAGGAGTGACGAACATGAGCCGCGAAACGTTGATTTCTATGAACGCACCGACCAAAAATATCAAAACGCCGCGCAAGAGCTTCCTCTTCGTGAAGCGCACGCTGGACATCGTGTTCGCCCTGCTCCTGTTTGTGCTTCTCCTTCCGGTGGAACTGGTGGTCGCCATCATCTCCGCCATCGACACGAAAGCCTCTCCTCTGTTCTTGCAAACGCGCATCGGAAAAGACGGCAAAGAATTCCGTTGCCTCAAATTCCGCACCATGAGCATTGACGCGCCGGCCAACGTCGCCACCTGCGACCTGGAAGCGCAAAAATACGTTTCTCCCACCGGCCGCCTTCTTCGCCGCTTCAGCCTCGGCGAACTGCCGCAGCTTTGGAACATCCTCGTCGGCGATATGAGCTTTGTCGGTCCGCGTCCGGTCATCCCGGCGGAAAAAGAACTGCTTCGCCTGCGCGAGCTTCACTACGCCACTACCGTGCGCCCCGGTCTTACCGGTTGGTCGCAGATTAACGGTCGCGACAATCTGCGCGTCAACAAGAAAGCGTTTATGGACGGCTACTACGCCCGTCACGCCACGCTCCTCTTCGACCTGCAGATTCTCACCAAAACCGTGATGTGCGTGCTTCGCTCCACCGACGTGGTGGACGGCCACGCCGTTCAGGAAGCGGATATCCGCATCCTCCTCAACCACCGCACGGCTTCGTAAATCGACAAATCTCCGCTTTCTTTTCGGAAAGCGGAGATTTTTTATTGCATTTTTTTACCTTGTATGTTATACTGATTATATCTACAACATATAGTAGTAGAGAATGTTAGGAGGATTGAACTATGAAATGTCCTTTTTGCGGTTTTGCCGACAGCAAAGTGGTGGATTCTCGCCCGACTGACGAGGATTTGAGCATTCGCCGCCGTCGCGAGTGTCTGTCCTGCGGCAAACGCTTCACCACCTATGAAACGGTGGAAAAAACTCCCATTTTGGTCATCAAACGCGACAAATCGCGTCAGGCGTTCGACCGCGAAAAACTGTTGCGCGGTCTCATGCGCGCTTGCGAAAAACGCCCGATTTCGATGGAGACGCTCGAAAAAATCGTCACCAACATCGAATCCCGTGTGCAAGGCTCGCTTGACCGCGAGGTAACGAGCGAACAAATCGGCGAATATGCGATGGAAGAACTGAAAGACATCGATAAAGTTGCCTACGTCCGCTTCTCCTCCGTTTACCGCGATTTCAAAGATATTACCAGTTTCCGCGATACGATTGCCAAACTGCTGGATGAATAATCGTCCGAAAACCGCCGATACTATTCCTAACTCTTGAAGAAAGGAAGGATCGGTATGTTTATGGACAGACTCGCGCTGATTCTCACGATTATCGGCGCGTTTAACTGGGGCAGTATCGGACTTTTTCAGTTCGATATCGTCGCGTGGATCTTCGGCGGTCAAGACGCCCTGCTCTCTCGTATCATCTACACGGTGGTCGCCCTTGCCGGCGTGTGGTGTATCTCGCTTCTGTTCCGCGAACGGAACGAAAACGACTCGCTCACGATGCAAGGTGCTCATTAATCGAAACCAAAAAAATCCCGTTCCTTTCGGAACGGGATTTTTGCTTTTGATTTGCGTTTTACAGCGTTTCCACAATCGCTTTGGTATCGCGCGCAATCACGAGTTCTTCGTTGGTCGGAATCACGAACGCACGCACAGTGGAATCCGCGCCGGAAATCTCGATTTCCTGGCCGCGCGTGTTGTTGTTTTCCTCGTTGAGGGTCACACCCATATACGCGAGGTTTTCCATAATCTCTTTACGAAGTTGGATTTGGTTCTCACCGATACCGGCAGTAAACACGATGGCGTCCACACCACCGAGCGCCGTCACAAAGCCGCCGATGTATTTGAGGATTTGATATTCGCGCATATCCCACGCGAGTTTGGCTTTCTCGTGACCCTCGGTCATCGCCTTGGTCACGTCGCGGTCATCGCTCGAAACGCCGGAAATACCGAGCATACCGGATTTTTTGTTGAGCACTTCGTCCATCTCGGCAGGGCTGAGGCCCTCCTTCTCCATAATGAACGTAATCGCGGACGGATCCACCGCACCGGAGCGCGAGCCCATCATAAAGCCGTCAAGCGGCGTAAGGCCCATCGTGGTGTCGATGACCTTGCCGTCTTTCACCGCGGCAAGGGACGAGCCGTTACCGATGTGGCAGGTGATAATTTTGGTGCCTTTGGCGTCCGGCTTGCCGAGCAGTTCGGCACAGCGTTTGCTGACAAAGCGGTGGGACGTGCCATGGAATCCGTAACGGCGCACCGCGTATTTCTCATAATACTCATACGGCAAACCCCAGAGATACGCTTTCGGCGGCATCGTCGCGTGGAACGAGGTGACAAACACCACCACTTCCGGCACGTCTTTGCCGAACGTCTCCATCGCGGCACGAATGCCCTGCACGTGCGCGGCGTTGTGGAGCGGCGCAAGCGGGATAAGCGACTCGATGTCCTTAATCACCTGTTCATCCACCAGCACCGATTTATCGAAAATGGCGCCGCCCTGGACGATGCGGTGCCCGATTGCCGCCACTTCGGAAAAACTGTCAATCACTTTGCCTTCGCCCTCGGTCAACGCTTTTTTGACCTCGGCAAACGCGGCGGTATGGTCTTTCATCTCCACTTTGTATTCGGTCTCATACCCGCCGGCGGTTTTGTGCTGAAAATAGCCGCCGTCAATACCGATGCGGCCGCAAAGACCTTTGGCGAGCATCGTTTCGCCGTCCATATCAATGAGCTGATATTTCAGAGACGAACTGCCCGCGTTAATCACTAAAATTTTCATAGCATAATCTCCTCTTGTCATCTTAAAATTTTTTTGGTATACTGGTATTATACTCCACATTTTCCCATATTTCAATGATTATTTTATAAAAAGGTGAAGATTATGAAAGTTTGCGGAGTCGTGGCGGAATTCAATCCGCTCCATAACGGGCACGCCCATTTTTTGAAACAACTGAAAAGTCCTGACGGGCTCGGTGCCACCCACGTCGTTGCCGTGATGAGCGGCAATTTCGTACAGCGGGGTGAACCCGCCCTGCTCCCGAAATTTGAGCGGGCAAAAGCCGCCCTCGCCTGCGGCGTAGACGTGGTGGTGGAACTGCCGACACCGTACGCGCTCTCCTCTGCCGAGGGATTTGCCGGCGCGGGTGTCGCGCTGCTCTCTGCGCTCGGGTGCGTGGATACGCTCGCGTTCGGGAGCGAATGCGGCGATATCGCCGCCCTCAAAAAGGCCGCCGATGCCCTGCACTCCGACCGTTGCGAGTCGCTCCTCCGCTATCATTTGGAGGGCGGCATCTCTTTTGCCGAAGCGCGCCAAAAAGCGCTGACGGAAACGGCGGGCACCGCTGTCGGCAACCTGCTCTCCTCCCCGAACAACAAAGTCGGGGGCCAA
>JAZUEK010000042.1:0-15781 GCA_045640165.1 Acutalibacteraceae bacterium
TGCATTGCCGCTTTCGCTTGGCGTATCTCGATACGCCGGCGCTCGGGCGGCTTCCCAAAACGAAAAAACCTCTCGCGTTATCGCGCACCGTTTTAAGTCGGATCGTAGCCATGTCGTTCTGTGAGCCAAGGAGTTGTAGCCCCTAATTGTCTTCCTAAGACCGCTTGGCCTCCGACTTCTTGGCGCGCGCTGACGTTGCTCACCGTGGTGCTGAAACGGTTCATCGCGAAAATCATCGTTGCCGATACGGACAACGCGATGGCCATAAGAACGAGCGCCAACACGGTGGCTAAAGGAATTCGTTTTTTCACAGCGTGTGCCTCCTTTCAAAGAAACGTACGTAATGTTGGTTTTCCGTTATGCTGGGCGAGCGCCGGCGTATCGAGATACGCCAAGCGAAAGCGGCAATGCAAAACAAAACGGTGCGCGATAACGCGAGAGGTTTTTTCGTTTTGGGAAGCCGCCCGAGCGCCGGCGTATCGAGATACGCCAAGCGAAAGCGGCAATGCAAAACAAAACAGTGCGCGATAACGCGAGAGGTTTTTTCGTTTTGGGAAGCCGCCCGAGCGCCGGCGTATCGAGATACGCCAAGCGAAAGCGGCAATGCAAAACGGAAAAAGCTCCGCGTTAGGGTTGCGAGACGTAGCCGCAGCCCAAAGGATCGACACGGTCACCGTCCACACGCACCTCGAAGTGGAGGTGGGAACCGTAGGACCAACCGGTGTTGCCGATGGCGCCGAGGCAGGTTTGACCGCCGGTAACTGTTTGCCCCTCGCTGACGTAGATGGCAGAGCAGTGGGCATACAGCGTGGTAATATGACAGCCGTAATCGTCAAGACCGTGGTCCACGATTACGTAGTAGCCCCAGCCGGAGCCCCAACTGTCATAGGCGTTGACGTAGACGACGGTGCCATCCTCTGCGGCGACAATATCCTGGCCATAGGCCGAACCCGGGCAGGCGATATCAATACCGCCGTGGAAGTTCGACGCACCGTCCAAAATGCGCCAACCGAACGTATCGGTAACGAGCGTGCAGGTAGAAGACGGCCAATACATCGCGCCGCCGTGGTACGTCTGGTTATTGGCATATTCCGACTCGGCGGCTCTGCGCAAGATTTCCTGAATCTCCGCTTCGAGAGCCTCCGCCTGCTCTTGGGTATAGGCGATTTCGCTGTCGATATAGTCCATATCGTCCTGCAGGTCGGACACCGCGCCTTTGGCTTCGGCATACAAATCTTCCAATTCCGTGCGGTCTTCGTCCGCCGCCGCTTTTACCACCAGCAGTTCCTCTTTCCGGGAATTGAGGGTGGCGCGGTCGGATTCAAGCACCTTTTTCTCGCCGTTGATGTCGGCGATTTCCTCTTCCATTTCGCCGATGAGCCGTTGGTCGTTGGCGGCGATTTTTTCGAGGATTTTGGATTTCAAGAGATAATCCACGTAGTTGTCGGTATCAAACAGCATCTGGAGCGTAGACATATTGCCGGTTTTCGCCACAATACGCAACCGCTCTTTCAGCGCGGCAAATCGCGCCGAAATAGCCTCTTCTTTGGCGGTAATTTCCGCCTCGCGATTTTCGATAGCGGTGCTGTTTTCGTACAACTCCGCATCCAGCGCGTCGATGAGGTTGTTGTTAACGGCGATTTGCTGTTCTTTCAGCTCAATCTGCTCCTCGATGTAGGACTGACGCTGTTTTTTGTCTTCCAAGTCGTCGGAGAGCAGGCTTTTTTTGTTTTCCAGTTCGGAAATGCGCTGTTCCAGTTCTTCTTTCTGGGCGCGGAGCGACGACGCGCTCTCCGCCTTGACGGGCGAGGCCGCCGGAGCCGCGGTCAAAGACAAGGCCACCACCGCAAACAGCGATGCCGCGCGAAGCGCGAATGCTTTCTTATTCAAACGCGCTCCTCCCCTCGTCTTTCAGGTATTTGTTCATCGAGAGGATACTACCCACCGCACCGGTGAGAATACCGATGCCGAGATAGCCGCCCAACAACATCCATACCTGGGTCGCGAACGGGATAAGACCCGTGAACGAACTGAACGAGAACATCACCGTCAACTTCGAATAGACGAAATAGGTGATGCCGAACGCCAACGCACCGGCAATCAAGCCGAGCGCCATACCTTCCACCACGAACGGAATGCGGATGAAACTGTTGGTCGCGCCAACCGATTTCATAATGCCGATTTCGAGGCGGCGGTTATACACGGTCAGTTTGATGGTGTTGGCGATGATAAACAGCGACACCACAAGGAGCAACACAATCACCCAGCCGCCCGCGAGCAACACCGCGTTGCGCAGTTCGGTGAGGGTTTTGGCAATGTTGCCGCTGGAGGACACGCTGTCCACCAAATCCAATTTTTCGACTTGATACAACGTCGCGTCAAACTTAGACAAATCCGCAAACGTGACGATAAACGCGTCTTGCATGGGGTTGTTTTCGCCCTGCAGTTCGGAGAACAAATCCTCCGAGAACGACTCGGCGTATTTTTGGAGAATATCGTCTTTCGACTGATATTCCACGTGGCGCACGTTGGCGATAGATTTCAGTTGGTCGTTGAGCGACTGCACCTGCTCGGCGGTCGCGCCCTGCTTCGCAAAAGCGACCACCACGTTTTGCGCATACAGCGTATCAAACGCGTTGTTGACGTTGGCAAACAGCAGGTAAGAACCGCCGATAAGCACGAGACACGCGAGAAGCACGCCGATGGAGGCGACGCCCATAAAGCGGTTATGCCACAGGTTTTGGAATCCCTCTTTCAGTAAGTAGCGAAGACTTCCGATTTTCACGCCTCCTCGCCTCCTTCCTGCGCCTCATCCGCAACAGCGGCAGGCGTTTCCTCTCTAACGGGAGCCGGCGCTTCGTCGAACACCTTAAATTCCGGCTCATCCGTGTCGAACTCCGCTTCGGGCAACGTCACTTTTTGGGGCAACGCGTCCTCATCAACGGGGCGTTTCTTTTTCTTTTCGGCTTTTTCGGCTTTTTTGGCGGCTTTTTCCGCTTTTTTTGCCTCACGCTCGGCCTTTTTCGCCGCTTTCGCCGCTTTTTTCTCTTCCAAGCGGTCGATTTCCGGCTCCGCCGGCAGTTCCGGCGCTTCCTCCGCCGGAGCAGAAGCCACCTGCGCCTGCGTATCCGACACCACGGTACCGTCGGAAATGTGAATCACGCGGCGGTCGAACCGCTCCACCAAATCGTGGGCGTGGGTCACGACGATAACGGTCGTGCCGAGGCGGTTAACCGCGTTGAGCAGTTCCATAATCTCATAGGACATTTCGGGGTCCACGTTACCGGTCGGCTCGTCGGCGATAATCATACTCGGGTTGTTGGCAAGCGCGCGTGCCAAGCTCACACGCTGTTGTTCGCCGCCGGACAGTTCCAGCGGAAAACTGCGCATTTTATCGGACAAACCGACAAGTTGCAACACGTAGGGCACGCGCTTGTGAATCTCGCGGTTGGGCGCGCCGATAACGCGCATAGCAAACGCCACGTTATCGAACACGTTCATCGTGTTAATCAGGCGGAAATCCTGGAACACCACGCCCATCGTGCGGCGCATATACGGAATCTGTTTGCGTGAGAGTTTGCTCAAGTTATAGCCGTTAACGATAACCTCGCCGGCGGTGGGCACTTCCTCACGCGTGATGAGTTTGAGGAACGTGGATTTACCGGCGCCGGATTCGCCGACGATAAACACAAACTCCCCTTTATCGATACGAATGTTGACGTCTTTTAACGCTTTGACGCCGGTTTCGTAAACTTTGTGAACTCCCTTGAATTCGATCAAGTCGTTCGCCTCCTTTGGAAATCAGAAAGGGTACAAGACACACGCCGACAAGGTCACCCCCGTCGGCGCAGTGCTGTTTTTTCAGCGTTTGATTTGGTTGGCGTTCAGGTATTTTTTCACCATCAACGCCACTTTGAACACGATGGCATCCTCGAACTCGCGCAGGTCGAGTCCGGTCATCCGTTTGATTTTTTCCAAGCGATACACCAGCGTATTGCGGTGGACAAACAGTTTACGGGACGTCTCGGACACGTTCAGGTTGTTTTCGAAGAATTTCTGAATGGTGAACAGCGTCTCGTTGTCAAGCGAGTCAATAGAATCGCGTTTGAACACCTCGCGCAGGAACATATCGCACAGCGTCGTCGGCAACTGATAAATCAGGCGCGCGATGCCGAGGTTGTCGTAGCTGATAATGCTCGTGTCGGTATCGAACACTTTGCCGACTTCCAGCGCGGTCTGCGCCTCTTTGAACGAGCGCGCCAAATCTTTCATGCCCTCGATCACCGTGCCGATGCCGATAACCGCGTGGGTATAAAACTCGCTGCCGAGCGTATCCACAATCGACTGGGCGAGGTTTTCGAGGTCTTTCGGCTCGGTTTCGGTGTGCAGCTCTTTCACGAGCGCAATATCCGTCTCGTTGATGCTGATGACGAAATCGCGGCCTTTGTCGGGGAACAGGTTTTGCAACACGTCAAACACCGACACGTCAGTCGCGCCGACAACGCGCACCACAAACACCACGCGCTCCACGTCGTTGTTGAAGTGGAGTTCACGGGCTTTCAGATAAATATCGCCCGGCAGAATGTTGTCGAGCAACACGTTTTTAACAAAGTTGCCGCCGTCGTACTTCTCGTCATAATACTGCTTGATGCCGCCGAGAGAAATGGCGAGCAAATCGGCGTATTTTTTCGCCTGATCGTCCGTTCCCTCCACAAACAGCAAGTATTCGGGGTTCGGTTGCGCGCCGAACGCCTTGTAAGTACAATCGCCAAACGCGAACGCCTCCGCCTCGGCAAAATGAGCCGTGGTTAATTCGCTCATCGGCTGACCGATGCGCTCCAACTCGCTGCAGGCGATGATGCTCATCGTCTCGTCAACGACACCGATGGTGCGGTCGATCGCGTCGCGCATTTGGTGGACAATTCCTTGAAATACTCTATTCGACATATGGCTCTCCCCTTCACAAAAGAAAGTTTTTCACTACGGAAAAGTATATCTGAACCTATTATACAAAAAAATTGTCAAATTTGCAAGCAAATTCCCTCTTTTATTTGTAAAAATTTTATGAAAATAAAGGAAAAAGCGCGAAACCGACGTTTCGCGCTTTCTCTTTGCTTCTATTTTACGCCCGAAAGTATAAATTTCGGCTATCGCGCCTGCTTGCGCACCACGCGGCAGGCATCTTTGTAAATGTGGTTCGGCGGCACGTAACCGCGCACCATACTTTGCGGATACACCGTTGCCGAACGCCCGACAATCGTGCCCGGACACAGCACCGCGCCGCACCCGATTTCGGCAAAATCACCGAGAAACGACCCCACCTTTTGCCGCGCCGTATCAAAGCAAATGTCGCCGGCGTGGATGGTAATAGGCGACCCGTCACTCTTGAAATTCGAGGTCACCGCGCCGGCACCCAAATGGGCGTAATACCCGAGCACCGAGTCGCCGACGTAGTTGAAATGCGGCACTTGCGCGCCGTCGAACAACAGCGCGTTTTTGATTTCGCAACTGTTGCCGATGACCGCATTTTTGCCGATAATCACGCCGCCGCGCAGATACGCGCCCGGGCGCAACTCCGTTTCGTGGTCCACCACAGCCGGGGCGCAAAGCACCGCGCTGTCGGCGATAACGGCATCTCTCGCCACGAACACACCCGGCTCCCGTTCTTCGAATTCGTCACGGGGAAGCGACCGTCCGAGACTCTCGGAAAACGCCGCCAACCGCCCCAAAACCGCCCACGGATATTTCACGTTTTCAAAAATCGCCGCCGCCCGTGTCCGCGACAAATCGTATAAACCGCAAACCGTAATTTCGTCCATCACTCCACCCCGTTTTTTTGCAACGCTCGATATACGGTTAGTGTATGCGTCGAGGGTGGGATTATGTGCAAAAAAAATTGCAAAACAAAACTCCCCCGAAGCCGTTCGAGAGAGTCATTCGCTCGTTTTTTCATTGTCGGTACGACCTAAAATGTAATCCACAGAAACATCGTAGAAATCCGCCAATTTGATAAGCGTCGTAGTAGGGATGTCGATGTCGCCGCGCTCATAGTTGCTATATACTCGCTGACTGCAAGACAAAATCTCGCCCATCTGTGTTTGGGTCAAATCCTTATCTTCGCGCAAGTCGCGGATGCGCTGATACAACGGCATTTCGCCCCTCCTCTCCTTTTCGCTTTCTGTACTATACATTATACATTAGAAAGTTTTTCGCTATTGACATTTAGCGAAAATTTCGCTATAATACTACTGATTTAGCGGATTATTCGCTAAAATAACACCATTTTTTAGGAGGTTTTTCTATGTTTTGTCCAAAATGCGGTAAAGAGATGGCCGACGATATGGCTTTTTGCCCGTCGTGCGGCTACAACACCAAAACACAAGTAACAGAAGCAGACACCGAAACCACTATCGTTGAAAACACTATGGAAGAATTAACGCAAATAACCGGACTTCTCGGCATATTGGCGGTTATCGGCATTTTCGTTGCTCCTGTTTTGATAATCGGATGGGTAAAAATGTATAGCGTAAAACCCTACAAAAAAGAAATCGCCGACCCGGAATTGGCAGAAAAATACAAAAAAGTACAAAAGAAGTTTACGCTTGTCTCGAACATCATCGCCGTTTTAACCGTCTTCTGGATTTTCGGCATTATTATGATTCTCGGCAATCTCTAAAATTATCACAAACGTTGGGTCAACCCATCCCCCAACCTCAAAAAGACACCCCGATTTCGGGGTGGCTTTTTACGTTACCGCGGCAACGCCTTGCCTCCCTCTGACGAGGGAGGTGGCTTTTTGCGAAGCAAAAAGACGGAGGGAGAGAACGAAATTGGATAACACTTTCGGCTTTTCTCTCCCCCAGTCTCGCTATCGCTCGACAGCCCCCTCGTCAGAGAGGGCCAAGAACAGGGTTTCCCCTCACATCGCGCGGAGTTGCAGGCGGAAATTGTCCGCAATCATCGCGATAAATTCGCTGTTGGTCGGCTTGCCGCGCTCGGTGTGCACGGTATAGCCGAAATAGTGATCGAGCACGTCCACGTCGCCGCGGTCCCACGCGACCTCAATCGCGTGGCGAATCGCGCGTTCCACACGGCTCGACGTGGTCTTAAACCGCTTCGCCACCGCCGGATACAAGCGCTTTGTAATGCTGTTGATGACCTCCTCGTCGTCAATCGCCATCAAAATGCCGTCACGCAAATACTGATAGCCCTTGATATGCGCCGGAACACCGATTTGGTGAAGCATTTCGGTCACCTGCATTTCAAGCGTCGAGGGCTTGGCCATCGTCGTCGGCACGCGGCGCATCGACAGTTCTCCGTCGCCGCAAAACGCCTCGATACGGGTCGCCATTTCGCCGAGGTCAAACGGTTGCAAAAAGAAATAATCCGCGCCGGCCAACAGCACTTCACGCTCTAATTCGGGGCTGTCGAACCCAAACAGCACCAACACGCACGGGCGTTTTTTGAGTCCTGCCGTCGGCAAAGCGTTAAGAATTCCGAGCGCATCGAGATGGGGCAAAAACATATCCAAAACCACCACGTCCGGCTGTTTTTGCACAATAGCGTCCAGCACCATACGGCCGTCTTTTACAATGGTTTCGGCGGCTTTGCCGCGCTCACAAAGCAAGCGACACAGCGGCTTTCCGAATCCGTCGCTGTTGTCTGCAATCAAAATTTTCCGATTATTTTCCACAGAAGTTGCCTCCAATCATTTTCAACGTCCCCTTCGCGGACCACGGCATTTTCGACAACAGAGAAAAATCCCATCGACACGTTGCAAAGAACCGTGTCGACGCTTTGCAAAGATTTTTGTCGCGCCGAAACACCGATTTTTGTCGGCTTGCCGCGTCCTTTGCCGCGGAGGGTTGTCCATGGGTATAAATTACCATATTTTGGTGATAATTGCAATAGTTGGAAATAACATTTTTTGATAATTTTACCATTTTTTGGCATTTTTGTGCGACAAAATTCGACAAACATTGTCGAAAAACACCGAGTCGAAAGAGATTGGAGAGAAAGTGGGCGATGCGGTAAAAGTGAAGAGTAAAAAAGTAAAACGCCGTTGCAAAAGCAACGGCGTTTTTGGCACCCCCTACCGGAATCGAACCGATAACTAACCCTTAGGAGGGGTTTGTTATATCCATTTAACTAAGGAGGTAAAAAGAAAGCGAGTTTCCTCGCTTTATAAGGCAATTTTTTCGAAATTCAACCGGCAGGCGGTGCGAATGTTGTCCTTGAGAACGTTTTGCGTCTCTTTATCGAGATCGGCGGTATCCACCACCGTCACACCGTTTTGGCCGGAGAAGAAAAACCAAAAACCGCCCACCTGATAGAGTTTGGTGAAATCGGCAAACAGAATTTTGTTTTCGCCGACCGCCGGCTCAATCTGGCTCATATAGGTGTCGTAAAACGCATAGGTAACGTTTTGGCGGCGGCGGTTGTTTTTCGCATACCGTTTGGCAAGCACCTTGTCGGTGTTGAGACCGGTGGTCAGCGAAAACGCACCGACAAGTCCGAACGCCGCCAGATACGGCAAAATCGCAAAAAACTGCGTAAAATTCTGCACAAGCAGTCCCGCCGCGATCGAAAGACACACCGCGCCGACCACGATATACAGCCGTTTGAGCGCGCCGGCTTTCGGGTCAGAGCGCTGTTGCAGGCGCACCACCGCGCGGTAGACCGGCATCGTGTAGGCCATTTTTGCCGTACAAATCGGCTCTTTTTTCTCGTTTTCCATAAAAACCTCACTCATTCGACAGCGGACGGCACAGATACACCGCACCGAAATCGCGCAGCGCTTCGCGGCAGGCGCGCGCGTCCGTTTCGTTTTTGAACAGCGCAAACACCGCCGAGCCACTTCCGCTCATTTGGCATCCGTAGGGCGCAAATTCTCGCATTTTTTCGCAAATAGCGGTCACTTCCGAAAGACCCAGCACGTCCTCGAACACGTTATACATCTTTTCGCCCACCGCGGCGACGTCGCCGGCTTCGAGGGCGGCAATCATCCCCACTTCGTCCGACAGCTTACGCTCGCCCGTGAAGGTGTCCACCGCTTTGTACGCCTCGGCAGTAGAGACGGAAACCGACGGTTTGCACACCACCACAAAGAGGTCGTCCGGCAAACTTTTTACGGGTTCTAACACCTCGCCGATACCGGTGGCGAGCGCCGCGCCGCCTTTTACGCAAAACGGCACGTCCGCGCCGATGGACACGGCAAACGCACACAAAGCCTCCGTGGAAAACGGGTCGTCCCACAAGCGGTTACAGCCGCGTAACACAGCGGCGGCATCCGCGCTTCCGCCGGCAAGTCCTGCTTGCTGGGGAATTTTTTTGTCTATGTAAATATCCAGTCCGCCGATACGCTCCGCCTCCGGCAACGCGTTCCAAAACGCTTTGGCGGCGGCATAGGCGGTATTGCGGCGGTCGGTCGGCAACTCTTTATCCGAAAGGCGCAAAAAGATGCCCGGCTCATCCACACGGGTGACGGTCACGGTATCCGACAACGTTATCGTTTGCATCACCGTGCGAATCAGGTGGTACTCGTCCTCTCGTTTGCCGACCACGTCCAGCGTCAGATTGATTTTTGCCGGCGCGGACAGGGTCAAACGCTTCATTTTTTCAACTCCTCAATAAACTCGCGCATCCGCTTAGTCGCCTCGCAAATGTGAGACACCGAATAGCAGTAGGAAATGCGCACAAAGCCCTCGCCGCATTCGCCGAACGCGGTGCCGGGCACAACGGCAACCTGCTTTTCGCGAAGCAGGCACTCACAGAATTCTTCCGACGTAAGTCCCGTGGATGCAATGCACGGGAACACGTAAAACGCGCCCTCCGGCTCGAAGCAGGAGAGGCCCATCCGACGAAGCTCGTCCACAATCAGGCGGCGGCGCTTGTCGTATTCGGCGCACATATGCCGAACGTCTTCCTCGCCGTTATCCAGCGCCTCAATGGCGGCATACTGCGCCGTTGTCGGCGCGCACATAATGGCGTATTGGTGGAGTTTGAGCATTTGCTTTAAGATGGGCGCCGGCGCGCAGGCATAACCGAGACGCCAGCCGGTCATGGCAAACGCTTTCGAAAATCCGCTGACGAGAATCGTGCGCTCCCACATATCGGGAAGCGAAGCAATGCTGACGTGCGGCACGCCGCCGTAGGTCAACTCGCCGTAAATCTCGTCGGACAGCACGAGAATGTTCGTGCCGCGCAGCACCTCAGCGATTTGCTCCAAATGCTCGCGGCGCATCACGGCGCCGGTCGGGTTGTTCGGGAACGGCAACACGAGCAGTTTCGTTTTGTCGGTAATCGCGGATTTCAGCGCTTCGGGCGTGAGGCGGAACTCGTCCTCTTCTTTCGTCACAAGCGACACCGGCACACCGCCGGCAAGTTTCGCCAGCGGCGCATAGCAAACAAAGCAGGGCGACGGGATAAGCACCTCATCTCCCGGCTGGATAACCGCGCGGAACGCGTTGTCAATCGCTTCGCTGCCGCCGACGGTAATCATCACTTCGGTTTTCGGGTCGTATTCTACCGAGAAGCGGCGTTTTAAGTACTTGGCGGTGGATTCGCGCAGTTGCGTAAAACCGGCGTTCGGCGAATACCACGTCTTGCCCTTTTCAAGCGTTTCAATGCCGCGCTGACTGATGTGCCACGGGGTGGAAAAATCCGGCTCACCGATGGTGAGCGAAATAACGTCCTCCACCTCGCTCGCCAAGTCAAAAAAGCGGCGAATTCCGGACGGCGGAAGCGCCGTAAGTTCCGGATTCAGCAAGGTTGTGTAATCCATTAAAAAGCCCCTCTCTCGTCCTTCTGCTCGCCGAGGAACTGCACGTCGCGCTCTTTATAACGGCGAAGCACAAAGTGGGTCGTGGTAGAAACCACCGAATCGAGCGTCGCGAGGCGGCGCGCCACGAACATGGCGATTTCCTGGAACGTCTTGCCGCGCACCACAATCGAGAAATCATAGCCGCCGGACATCAGATACACGTTTTCCACCTCGTCAAAGTGCATAATCGTCTCGGCGAGTTCTTCAAAACCGCGGTCGCGTTTCGGGGTGACACGCAGTTCGATAATCGCGGTCACGTAATCGCGGTCGGTACGGTCCCAGTCCACCACGGCTTTATAGCCGCGCAGAACGCCGTCCGCCTCCAGTTTGGCAATCTTTGCCGCCACGTCGTCTTCGGTCGTGCCGAGCATTGCGGCGATTTGCGCGTTGGAAAGGCGCGCATTGTCGTTCAAAATCGTCAATAATTTGTCCATGATGATTCCTCCTCAATGGTTTTCGTTCTTCATAAATCCGTTGCCAAAAGTCTGTTCTGTCGTGAGTACAACGGTAAAAGCGTTGGGGTCAAGCGCGCGAATACGGGCGCGCAACGGGTGCACCTCCGACGGGCGGAGCGCACACAACACCGCGTTGCGGTGGACGTTTGTGTAACCGCCTTTGGCGGAGAGCAACGTCACGCCGCGGCCGAGTTCGTGTAAAATCACGTCGGTGACCGCGCGTTCGCAGTCGGTCAGGATTAAAAGCATTCGTCCGTGGTCGCGGCCGTAAACCACGGCATCGGTCACACGGGAACTGATAAAAATCAGCACCACGGCGTAAAGGCCGCTTTGCAGCTTGCCGAACACCGCCACCGAAAGCGCGACCACCACGCCGTCAATCAGCAAGAGCAGCCGGCCGATTGGCAGGTGGGGAAATTTGCGTTCGAGCAATCGCGCCACAATCTCGCTTCCGCCGGTGGTGGCGCCGCGCCACAAGATAAGCCCGATACCGAACCCCATCAGCACGCCGGCAGATAAGGCGGCTAAAAGAGGATCGGCGGTATACGGGTGAATCCACGACGCGGTCTCGGCGACGTTCAAAAGAAGCGACAGCCCGATAGTCACCAGGGCGGTACGCACGGTAAATCCGCGTCCCAATTTGAACGTAGCCACCGCTAAAAGCGGCAGGTTGAGGCACAACGTCAGCGTACCGATGGACAGCCACGGCAACACCGCGTGAATCACGGTTGCAACGCCAAGCACGCCGCCCGGCGCAATCTCGTTCGGCGACGAAAACACCGTCACCGCCACCGCGACGCACACTGCGCCCACAAGATAACACACAACGTCAAGCAAAAACCGCCGCGATTGTTTCAAAAAAATCTCTCCCCGTCGCTTATTCCGCGATGAGGGCAAACAGTTCATGCAAGCGGTCGGTCTCGTCGTTCAGATAGAGATAGCCGAACAGCGTTTCAAGACCGGTCGCTTTATGGTAATCGTCACCCGTCCGCGCGGTGTGGGCGTTGCGCCCACGCTTATAGACGGCGAGTTCCTTTTCGGTTAAATGCGGCAATATCTTTTCGAGTGCCGCCGCCTGCGCCGGCGCGCAGACCATGGAAACCGCCTGCCTATGTAACGCGTTTGCCGGGCGGTTGGCAGAGGCCGCTAAGTGCTCGCGCACCATCAGTTCAAACACACCGTCGCCGACGAACGCCAGCGTAATGGGGCTTAAACCACGGGTATCCAATTCTTCGGGATACAGTCGCATATCGGTTCTCCCTTAATTTACAAATTCAAACTCAAAATCGTAGAGGCAGACGGTGTCGCCCTCTTGCACGCCGGCGTCGCGCAAAGCGTCGATAACACCGGCGGCTTTGAGCACACGCTCAAAGTATTGAAGTGCCTCGTAATCGTCGAAATTGATGCCGCGCATCACAGTTAAAAGCCACTTGCCCTCGACGGAATAGACCCCGTCGTCGGTTTTGGTCACCGTCACCGAGCGGTCTTTGAAACTGTCCGCATCCGCTTGCACCGGTGCTTCCGGCTCGAACGCGCGAATGGGCGGCAGCGTCGCGAGCGTCGCGGCGCAGGCATTAATCAGTTCGTCCGTGCCGTGGGAAATCGGCGCCATCATCGGGAAGTAGCGATAGCCGCGTTTTTCCATTTCGGCGGCGAATGCCTCAAGCTGTTCGTCGGTCGCCAAATCGCATTTGTTGCCGGCAACGAGCATCGGCAGTTTGGCAAGCTCCGGATTAAAGGTTTCGAGTTCCTTGTTAATCGTATCGAAATCCGCAAGCGGGTCGCGGCCCTCGCTTCCTGCCACGTCCACGATATGGACAAGCAGGCGGCACCGCTCCACGTGGCGCAAAAACTCGTGACCGAGTCCCACGCCTTCGCCGGCGCCCTCGATAAGCCCGGGAATATCCGCCATCACGAACGACGCCTCGCCCACGCGCACCACGCCGAGCACCGGCGTAATCGTGGTAAAGTGGTAGTTGGCGATTTGCGGCTTCGCTTCGGACACCACCGACACGAGTGTGGATTTTCCCACGTTCGGGAATCCCACCAAGCCCACGTCGGCGAGCAATTTCAGTTCCAGTCGCACGGTAAATTCCTCGCCCGGGATGCCGGGTTTGGCAAACCGCGGTGTTTGACGGGTCGGCGTGGCAAAATGGCTGTTGCCCCAGCCGCCGTTGCCGCCTTTGGCGAGCACCACCGGCTCTTTGCCGGACAAATCCGCCATCAGCCGGCCGGTTTCGTCGTCATACACCAGTGTGCCGCGCGGCACTTTCAGCACCACGTCCGCACCGGCTTTGCCGCTGCAGCGTTTGCCGCCACCGGGCAGTCCGTTTTCGGCGTGGAATTTGCGTTTGTGGCGGTAATCGGAGAGGGTATTCATTCCCTCGTCCACCACGAACACAACGTTACCGCCGCGTCCGCCGTCGCCGCCGTCAGGGCCTCCGGATGCCACGAATTTTTCGCGGTGAAACGCCACCGCGCCGTCGCCGCCGTTGCCGGCTTTTATATGAATGGTTGCTTTATCGATAAACACGCGGTGCGCCCCCTTTTTGTCCATTTTAGGCATAGTCATAGTTATACACCTATATCATACCCTATTTTTCCCGTAATGTCAAAACAAATTCCGCCGAAAACGCAAAAAAATCCCGTTGCAACCGTAGTTGCAACGGGATTTTCTCTTGAAATCTTATTTCGCGCAGTCTTCGACAATCAGTTCGCGCACCTCGGGGGCGTTCTGCATCTCTTTGCGCGCCGCAAAGAATTTCGGCGCAACCTGCGGGAACAGAGCGTAGCTCAAAACGTCCTCTTCGCAAGTGGCGATGTCTTTGGTCTCCTCGCGATATTTGTCCAGTTCCGGAGAGAGCAGGTCGGCCGGACGGCAGGTGATGATTTCATCGTTGCCGATGGCTTTCTTGCAGACGTCGGGGTTGACTTCGCCCGGCAATTTGCCGTATTCGCCGCGAAGCAACGCTTTGGACTCTTTGGTGACCATTTTGTAGCGCTCACCGGACAGCACGTTGAGCACCGCTTGAGTGCCGACGATTTGGCTCGTCGGGGTAACGAGCGGCGGGAAGCCGAAGTCCTCGCGGACACGCGGCACTTCCTCGAGCACGTCGTAGTAGCGATCCTCGGCGTGCGCCTCTTTGAGCTGGTTGATGAGGTTCGAGAGCATACCGCCCGGCACCTGATACAGCAGGGTGTTCGGGTCGGTGTTGAGCACTTTCGGGTTGAGCACGCCGGCCTCTTTCAGACGAGCGGCAACCACGCGGAAATGCGCGGCGGCTTCGCTGAGGACTTTGAGGTCAAGACCGGTGTCGCGGTCGGTGCCCTGAAGGGCGGCAACCATCGACTCGGTCGCCGGCTGAGACGTACCGCCGGCGAGCGGCGACAACGCGGTGTCGATGATGTCCACACCGGCCTGAATGGCACGCAGATAGGTCATCGCGCCGGTACCGGTGGTGTTGTGGGTGTGCAGGTGAATCTTCGCAGAGCAGTTGGCTTTCAGCGCTTTCACGAGGGAGTAGGCATCTTCCGGCAGAAGCAGGTTCGCCATATCTTTGATGCAGATAACGTCCGCACCGTTCTCCTCGAGCGTGGCAGCGAGGCGCACGAAGTAGTCTTCGTTGTGCACCGGGCTCTTCGTATAGCTGATAGCCGCCTCGCAGGTGCCGCCGTATTCTTTAACGGCTTTGCAGGCGCGCTCCAAGTTACGGGGATCGTTGAGCGCGTCGAACACACGAACAACGTCGATACCGTTTTCGATGGATTTTTTCACAAACGCGTCCACCACGTCGTCCGCATAGTGCTTGTAGCCGAGCAAGTTCTGGCCACGAAGCAGCATCTGCAGTTTGGTGTTGGGCATCTCTTTGCGCAGGGTGCGCAGACGCTCCCACGGATCTTCGTTAAGGAAACGCATGCAAGCGTCGAACGTCGCGCCGCCCCAGCACTCCAACGACCAGTAGCCGATGGAATCGAGGGTTTTGAGCGCCGGGAGCATATCTTCGATACGCATACGGGTCGCCGCTTGGGACTGGTGTGCGTCACGAAGAATGGTATCGGTAATTAAAACAGGATTTTTAGCCATAAGTCATATACCTCCTTAACCGAACAGCGCGATGAGCGTACCGGCGGCGATAGCCGAACCGATAACACCGGCAACGTTCGGGCCCATGGCGTGCATCAGCAGGAAGTTGGCCGGATTGTACTTCTGGCCGACCTTCTGGGACACACGCGCCGCCATCGGCACGGCGGACACGCCGGCGGAACCGATAAGCGGATTGATTTTGTGTTTGAGGAACAGGTTCATGAACTTCGCCAGCAGCACGCCGCCCGCGGTACCGCAGCCGAACGCCACGACACCCATAACGACGATTTTGATGGTCTGCCAGCTGAGGAAGGTCGCCGCCGTCGCGGTAGCACCAACGGTGACACCGAGGAAGATGGTGACGATGTTCATCAGTTCGTTCTGCACCGTCTTGGACAGACGTTCGGTCACGCCGCTCTC
>JAZUEK010000043.1:0-3734 GCA_045640165.1 Acutalibacteraceae bacterium
GCCTTAAAACACAGATTTTGGATGGAGAACGCGAAAAACCGCCTCGACTATACTGGCGTATAGCGAGGCGGTTTGACAATGTTCTGCGCCAAAATCTCGTGTTTTTAAGGAATACATTCCTTACGAACTCCCGGCCAAGACCCTGCGGCTTTTTCTTTCATTTATGCACCGAGCGTTTCGATAAGTCCTGCAAGATACTTACGCAGCATCAGCACGTCTTTCATATTGACGTCGCTGTCGCCGTTGACATCGGCGTTTTTGGCGTTGTAGGCAATCTCGATGCTCGCCAGCATTTTGCGCAGCGTCAGCACGTCTTTCATATTCACCGCGCCGTCGTCGTTCGCGTCACCGAGCAGCAAAACCTGCGGCAGTCTCACGGTGATAAGCATAATCTGGAAATCCTCCAGCCACGCACCGGGACAGTCGCTGTAGTGGGATTGCAGGTTAAAGGTCACGTAATCGGCACCTTGCTCGAACACCTGCACCTCCAGCACGCCGCGACCCTCGCTGTCAAGGAATTTCGTAGACATCGACCACTCGTCCGACATCCCCTCGACGTCCACGCCGTCTTGAACAAGAACAGTGATATCCTGCAAGTCGTCGAGTGATGTAACCATCAGCGTTTCGCCGCCTTTTACGCCGGTAAACTCCTGATCGCCGATGCGAAGGTCTACCGTCGTAACATTCTGCTCCGATTGGTCAACGGCTTTTCTCGATACACCGGAGAAGAAGAAATAGCGCTCGTCACTGCCGCTTACGTACGTATAGTCGTTATCGGCACCGAATTTGCCGCCGTTCAAAACGATCTTGAAATTCTCGGCAAAGATGTATCCCTCGTCGGCAATCAGCGTACCGCCGAGCGCATAGAATTTGTCTTTTTCAAACGCCTCGTAATCGCCGATGCCGACAATGTCGGTATAGTTCGTCCAATACAGACTGTTCGGAACAATCGCATACAGCACGCCCTCGGGAAGGGTGAGATCGGTATACTCGCCTGCCTTTGCGCCGGCAATCGGAACATGGAACCCATTGACTTCAACCGTGTCGATAACACCATTGACCGCCTCTCTCGATTTGCTCCAAAGGATAAAGCAGTGCGCGTCGAGCTCATCGACCTTCGTGCGTTCTTTCGCAGGGGTAAATTTGCCGTCGTTCAAAAGAATGGTGGGTTTGGCGTCAAAGACGTATTCCGCGTCGGCAACCAAGCAACCGCCGATGGAATACGATTTGCCCTTTTCAAACGTATCGTCACCGCTCATTTTCACGTTGTCGGTATCGTTCTTCCAATACAGACCTTCCTCGTCAAAATGATAGGGCACTCCCTCCGGCAGCGTGAAATGGCTGTAATCACTCACCTTGCCGCCGATGATCGGGTAACAGCTGCCGCCGAGCTCAATCGTGTCAATAACGGTCTCGAGGAAGGAGATGTACGCCTCGGCGTATCCCTTACCGAGATGAAAATAGTTCAAACCGTCTTTCGTTTCAAACCACTCCGCCGGCGCCTCCACACGTTCATAATCGTCCGTCGTAAACAGCGTTGCCTTCACCTCGCAAGGGAAGGCGGCCTGAAGGGTAAACTCCTTGGCGGACAACAACGACAGGTCGTGTTTGGCGTTGAGTCCGGAGAAGAACACGCTGCCGAGGCAGGAAAGCGGAATGCTCGCTCCCTCGTCGCTGCAAAGACTCGATTGGAAGAGCAAGTTGCCGGTAGAGGCAATCTCTACGTTTTCGGCAGCCTCATACACTGCCGTGGAATCACCGCCGAAGGTATCGCCGGCGTAAACGGAAAGCGTGCCGTCACCGGTTAAAAGCGGTGGGCAGTCGTCGCCGCTGCCGGCAACGTAAATGCCGCAGCAGGGCTTATCCAGCGTCTCCATACCCTGGTGCACCAAACAGCTTCCCGCCACGTTGATGGTGATATACTGGCTGGCATAGATCGAGCAATACGTCTCCACTTCCTCCACGTACGAGCAACCCAACATGGTGAAGTTTTTCAGCGTAAGCGTTTTGGTCGCGTCATCGTAGCTTGCACGACCGTCGCCCAAGATGTCCGCGGCGTTCTTCGTGCATACCCACGTTTTGCCCACCATCAGGTGGATGCCGCTGTCTAAATCAAACGCATACTGCGCCACTTTGGGTTTCGCCCAAACACCAAACTCGTGGGGATTATACATTTCGCTGTAATCGGTGTCGACTTCAACGGTAGAGCCGTTGATTGTCACCACCGCATCTTCACTAAACACATATTCGGGGGCGGCTTGCAGCCGAATAACCGCTCTGTACGAAGAACCACCGGCAAAGATGTCGTCATCTTCGCAATCGCCCACTCCATATTCGTTCCATAAATAATTGCTCACCGTATATCCGCAGTTTTCCGGGACAGTAACGTGCTGCAAGTCGCCCACGCGCATATCCGCAACCGGCGTAATATCCGCGTCGGTAAGGTTAATCTCGGAAATAACTATCGGCGAAGGCGTTTGGACATCTGTCGTCCAAACGCGGAACTCATTGTCGCTCAGCCGTCTGCTGTTACCGGCATAAACCAGTTCTTCAGAGCCGTTGACCTTCACGACAGCATCCTCGGCAAACACATAGCCGGGCTTTGCTTTCAGTTTGAAAGTGACTCTGTACGACGTGCCGGCGTAAAAGATTTCGTCGGCGTCCATATCGCCCGTTCCGACATTATGCCAAAATTGCTCACTCACCGTATATCCACAGTTTTTCGGAAGGGTGACATGAAGCCAATCGCCATTTCTATCGCCCACGACCGGCGTCATATCCACGTCGGTAAGGTTGATTTCGGAAATGGCGGTCGGCGGCGGCGTTTTGGTTCTTTTTGTCCAAATGACAAAATTATGGGAGCCTTCGCGTCCGCCGTTATCGGGATCGACCGAATCGGTAGAACCGTTGATTGTCGCCTGAACATCTTCGGAAAACGCGTATCCGGGAAGCGTTGTAAAGGTGATATAGACAAAATACTCACGGTCATCGCGAAACACCTCGTCGGGTCCCACATGGTACCATGTCTTCACGTCATGCCAAACATGTTCATTAACCGTATACCCACAGTTTTCCGGGAGAGTAACATGAAGCCAATCGCCGCTCTTTTGACCGCGAATCGGCGTAACGTCCATATCGGTAAGCTCAATTTTGGAAATGAGGGTCGGCGGCTCCGTCTCGATCGGTGTAGTCCAAATATCAGCGGTATCGCCGTTGATCTGCGTAAGTTCACTTGTTTTTCCCTCGACGCCATTGACCAAAATTTTCACGTCATCGGCAAAGGAATATCCTTCTTCTGCCCAAAGGACCCACCGGCTGATGTACGGCACTCCCTCAACAAAAATGTCGTTTTCTGACACGTCCGCCCACCGAGTTTGGTTGAACCACCAGAAATTTCTGCAGGTATACTTCGCGTCATCGGGCACCGAAACATGCATATAATCGCTCACCTTTGCGCCCGCGATCAGCGTTTCCGGACACGTAAGGTTGATCGTGTGAATCTCCTTTGACACGACCGCCTCGGTAGACGGCGTGGAAATAATGCATTTTTCCGCAGCGACCGACGTATTTCCCTTGTCTATGCTCGTCTCGCTGCCGTTGATCGAAACGCTCGCATCGGTATCGAAGCGATACCCCGTGTTGGGAACGAGCACCCATTTTAACGAATACGAGTTCCCCTCGGCAAACGTATCGTCTTCTTTGAGCTTCACCCCTTCGGTATCGTTATACCAATA
>JAZUEK010000044.1:0-12448 GCA_045640165.1 Acutalibacteraceae bacterium
AGGAGGATATGGGCGTATGTGTCTTAAAAACCTTTTCTGCGGCAACGATTGCACGTGGATCCTGTTCTTCATCATCGTGATGTTGCTGATGGATGACGATTGCGGTTGCGGTTGCAACTCCTGCGGCAGCCCTGCCGGCAATTGCTGCGGCTAAACGCGGCAAAACGAAAAGCGGTGTGCTTTGCACACCGCTTTTTTCGCGTTTTTCAAAGCCCCGTTAAATCGAATGGGGGAATATACTCTTCTTTGGCGGAACTGCGCTCTTGCACAAAACCGGCTTCGATGCCGCGCTCGGCAAGATATTCCTCGGCGCGCGTACACTCGCGCGTGGTGAGTCGGCGGTTTATCTCGGGATAACCGTCGGAGAGCGACACCGGCGTGTACTGGCTCATTAAACTGAACAGCACCGCGCCTTTCGGAAACGTGTCTGCGACCCAGTCAATGACGGCTTTGGTATTTGAAAGTCCGCCGGGGAGGATGAGGTGACGGATAATCACGCCTTTTTTGAGCATGCCGTGCTCGTCGAACTGTACGGGCCCGACTTGGCGGAACATTTCTTTTATCGCGTCGGCGGCAACATCGGGATAGTCGGGCGCTTTGGAATAGCGCGCCGCCATCTCGCTGTCGCGGTATTTCATATCGGGGAGATACACGTCCACGTGCCCGGCCAAAAGCCGCAGGGTTTCCACCGTTTCGTAGCCGCCGGTGTTGTAGACAACGGGGACGGATACGCCGCCCTCAAGCGCCTTCAAAATGGCCGGGACAAAATGGGTGGGGGTGACGAGGTTGAGGTTGTGCGCGCCCTGCGCGATGAGGTTGTCGAACACCGCGCGCAGTTCGGTGGGAGAGAGGGCTTTTCCGAAGCGCTCGGCGCTTATTTTTCGGTTTTGACAGAAGACACACCGCAGAGGGCATCCGGAGAAAAACACCGTTCCCGAGCCGTTTTTGCCGCTGATACACGGTTCTTCCCAAAAGTGGAGCGCCGCACGGGCAACGACGGCATCGCTACCCATTCCGCAAACCGAGCCGAACACCGGTTTGTCTGACCGTTCGGGGCGGTTGACGCCGCAACGGCGTGGGCAAAGCGTACAGCCGCTCATACGCTCACCGCCGGGATAAGCCCGAACAGAAGACCGCACACGGTCAGCACCACGGCAGCGCCCCACAGCGCCGCCGTAATCACGCGCATCACGGTGCGACGGGATTGGTTTTCATCCTGCGAAAACAGCGAGCAGGTGGCGGCACGAGTGAGAAACGGCAACGGGAACACAGAAAGTACCAAAATCATCAAATTGGCAGCTTCGCGGCCGTCTTCGTCTAAGATGTCGCGCACGCCGGCAAAGGACAAAAATACGCCCAAAACGGCGAGAAGAATGCCAAGACCGGTGAAGATGAACATTCGGCAGTCGGAGTGAAAATTCTTCATACCGTCGGTTTTCTGTAACCGCGCAAAAATGCCGCAACCGACCATACATCCCGACACGAGGAACGTGACGAGCAGGGCGGTTGCCACGTCGCGGTAAGGCGCGCGCATTTCGCACCCGAGCCACACGGCGAGCGCAAGCGTCGCCGCAGCGGCCACTTGGGCAATCAGTTGTTTTCTAAATGAAATCATACGTTTCAATCCTTTTTCGGCGATTAGGCGCGGCTCCATTCGGCGCCGTTCGCCGTGTCTTTTACGACAATACCGCGTGCGGCGAGTTCGTCGCGAATGCGGTCGGCTTCCGCCCAGTTTTTGTCGGCGCGCGCCTGCTGACGGGCGGCAACGAGCGCGTCAATTTCCGCGTCGTCGTCGCTTGCCTGCGCCGCAACGGGGGTAAGCAGGTCGAGGGACAAAACCGCGTCGAAATCGGCGATAAGCGCGCGTTTTTCCGCACCGGTGAGGTCGGCTTTCAGCACGTCGTAGACGCTCGTGAGTGCGAGCGAGGTATTGATATCGTTGTCCATTGCCTCGCAGAACGCCGCTTTGAACGGCGCGAGTTTCGCTTCGTCCACGTTGCCCTCGTCTTTGAGTGCAGAGGTGCGGCCGCGGAGTTTCAGATACGCTTTTTGGGCGTTGTCGAGGCCTTCCCACGAGAAGACGAGCGATTTGCGATAGTGGGATTGCAGGCAGAAGAAACGGTAGGCGAGGGGAGAATAGCCTTTTTCTTCAAGCAGTGAAACGGTCAAAAATTCGCCTTTGGATTTGCTCATTTTGCCGCTCGTCGTGTTTAAGTGAAGCACGTGGAACCACTGTTTGCACCACGGATGGCCGAGATACGCTTCGCTTTGGGCAATCTCGTTCGTGTGGTGGGGGAAGACGTTGTCGATGCCGCCGCAATGCAAGTCAAGATGCTCGCCGAGGTGTTTTAAGCTGATGCCGGAGCACTCGATGTGCCAGCCGGGATAGCCGACGCCCCACGGGCTGTCCCATTTGAGTTCTTGGTCGTCGAATTTGGATTTTGTGAACCACAACACGAAGTCGCTCTTGTTGCGTTTGTTCTCGTCCTCGTCCACGCCCTCGCGCACACCGACCGCCATTTCGTCGCTTTCCTGCTTCGTGAAGACGTTGTAGTTGTCGAGTTTGGCGGTGTCAAAATAGACGTTGCCGCCGGCCAAATAGGCGTAGCCTTTTTCGATGAGCGTCTCAATGATGTGGATAAACTCCGGTACGCAACCGGTGGCCGGTTCGACCACGTCGGGGCGTTTGATGTTGAGCTTTTTGCAGTCGTCAAAGAACGCGTCGGTATAGAATTTGGCGATTTCCATTACGGTTTTGTGCTCGCGGCGCGCGCCTTTGAGCATTTTATCTTCGCCGGTGTCCGCGTCGCTCGACAGGTGGCCGACGTCGGTGATGTTCATCACGCGTTTGACGTTGTAGCCGGCGTAGCGCAGGTATTTTTCCAGCACGTCTTCCATCATATAGGTGCGCAGGTTGCCGATATGGGCATAGTGATACACCGTCGGGCCGCAGGTATACATACCGCATTTACCCGGCTCATAGGTGGTGAAGGTTTCTTTTTCGTGGGAAATCGAACTGTATAATTGCAAATTGCTCATTTCGTTTGCTCCTCCAATTTCTTTTCTAACTGACTGATTTTCGCTTCCAGACGGCACAACTCCTGCGACACGGGGTCGGGAATGTGGATTTGGTCGAGATCTTCTACGCGTTTGCCGCCGATGCGCACCACGCGAGCCGGCACGCCCACGGCGGTGCTGTCGGCAGGAATATCCTCAAGGACTACCGCGCCGGCGGCGATACGGGCGTTGTCGCCGATGGTAATCGGGCCGAGCACTTTTGCGCCGGCGCCCACCATCACGTTATTGCCGAGGGGGGGGTGGGGGTTGGCGTGGTCTTTACCGGTACCACCGAGGGTCACGCCTTGGTACAACGTGCAGTTGTTGCCGATTTCGGTTGTTTCGCCGATAACGACACCCACACCGTGGTCGATAAACAACCCTTCGCCGATGGTGGCGGCAGGGTGGATTTCAATTCCCGTGCGGCGTACGCAACGCTGAGAGATGGCGCGCGCCAAAAAGAAGAGTTTGTGTCGATGACACCAGTTGGCGCGGCGATGGGCGCGCACGGCTTTGACGCCGTTATAGAGAAGCGCGACTTCCACGTTCGAACGGGCGGCGGCGTCGCGCTCGCGTACGGCGGCGATATCTTTTTTTCGTAAGGCAGACAAGAGAATTCCTCCTTTTTTCGAGGGATAAAATAAAAAACCTCCTTCGCGCCAAAGCGCAAAGGAGGCGATTGCTCGCGGTTCCACTCCAATGTTTCACTCAGGGAAAGCCGACACTTTCCTGCCCGATAACGGGGGCGACCGCGCGACATACACACCGAAACCGGCTTCCGTCAACGTGCTGCGAGAGGCATTCACCGCGCGATCGATCAGCCGCTTTCAGCCAAAGGCGGCATTCTCTGTGGATCGGGGGACGAGCGGTTACTTGTTCCCGGTCATAGCACTTTTATTGTATGCAAAAGAGGGACGCTTGTCAAGAGGTTTTCGAATAATGATAGATAAAAATCTTTTCTATAACCTTTATTATAGGGGCGAAAACGGAAGCGAAACACCGAAAACCACAACCCAACCACGCGTTTAATATTTAGGGGAAGATAGGGCTGTTTTTTACACAAATCGTCGCATTCTAACGAAAAGTGCACCGATTTCGTCCCTTTCTTTTGGATTTCGTCTAAAATTACCCCTTGACAAAGTTTTTCTATAATAGTAAAATAAAATTCTTGCGCGCATAAAAGAAACAGGGCTTGAACGCCGGTTTCGGGAGAGCCGAAGCCGGGCCGCAAGCGAATCTTTTTTCACCGCGCAGGCACTGGTTATTTTTATGTACAACCTCATCGGGAGAAAGCGATTTCTCCGCGAAATCTTTACGGGAGTGAAAAATACGTATGACGAATCTCAAACCGGTACAACTCGGTAAAACGACGCGTATGAGTTTTGCGAAAATCAACGAAGTGTTGGATATGCCCAACCTCATTGAAATTCAAAAGAACTCCTACAAATGGTTCCTCGAGGAAGGCCTTAAAGAGGTTTTCCGCGACATCGCGTCGGTGACCGACTATTCCGACAACCTTGTTCTTGATTTTATTGACTATCGTCTGGAAGAAACGCCGAAATATTCCGTTCAGGAATGCAAAGAGCGTGACGTGACCTACGCCGCGCCGCTGCACGTGACGGCGCGCTTGCTCAACAAAGAGACGGGCGAGATCCAGGAGAACGAAGTCTTTATGGGTGATTTCCCGTTGATGACCGACAGCGGCACGTTTGTGATTAACGGTGCCGAGCGCGTCATTGTATCTCAGCTCGTTCGTTCGCCGGGCGTCTACTACGGTATGGAGTATGACACCACCGGTAAAAAACTGTTTAACTCGACGGTGATTCCGAACCGCGGTGCGTGGCTCGAATACGAGACCGATTCCACCGACGTGGCCTACGTCCGTATCGACAAAAACCGCAAGCTGCCGGTGACCACCTTCCTGCGTGCGCTCGGCCTCGGCAGTGACGCCGAGATTTTCGAGTTCTTCGGCGAAACCGAACTGATGAAAGCCACCATCCTCAAGGATATTACCAAATCCACTGAGGACGGTCTTCTCGAAGTGTATCGCAAGCTCCGTCCGGGTGAGCCGGCGACCACCGAAAACTCGCAACAGCATATCGAAAGCCTGTTCTTTGATCCGCGCCGCTATGACCTTTCTCGCGTGGGTCGCTACAAATACAACAAAAAACTCGGCCTGCAAAACCGCATCATCGGCCGTGTGTTGTCTCGCCCGATTGTGGACGAGGCGACCGGCGAACTGCTCGCCGAAGCCGGCGAGAAAATCTCTGCCGAGCGCGCTCTTGAACTGCAGAACAAGGGCGTGAAAATCGCTTACATCACCGTGGACGACCACGGCGAACAGCAAGAGGTCAAAATCATCACCAACCAGATGGTGGACATCCGCGCTTATGTGAAATTGAGCGAGGAAGACCTTGCGGAATGCGGTATCAACGAGAACGTGCGCTATACCGTGCTGCAAGAAGTTCTCGCCGAGACCAAAGGCAAGAAAGAAGCTCTGAAAGAGGCTCTGAAAGCCCGTCACGACGAACTCATTCCGAACACCATCACGGTGGACGACATCTTTGCATCGGTCAGCTATCTCAACTGCCTGTGCTTTGACGTGGGCAACGTGGACGATATTGACCACTTGGGCAACCGCCGCATCCGTTCGGTGGGCGAACTGCTGCAGAACGCGTTCCGCATCGGTTTCTCCCGTATGGAGCGCGTCATTCGCGAGCGTATGACCCTGCAAGCGCAGGATGCCGGCGAAATCACGCCGCAAGCGCTCATCAACATCCGCCCGGTGGTGGCCGCGATTAAAGAGTTCTTCGGCTCTTCGCCGCTGTCCCAGTTCATGGATCAGAACAACCCGTTGGCAGAGCTTACCCACAAACGCCGTTTGTCCGCTTTGGGTCCTGGCGGTTTGTCCCGTGATCGCGCCGGATTCGAAGTCCGCGACGTTCACTACAGCCACTATGGTCGTATGTGCCCGATTGAGACTCCTGAGGGCCCGAACATCGGCCTTATCTCGTACCTCGCCACCTTTGCCCGTATTAACGAGTACGGCTTTGTGGAAGCCCCGTTCCGCCGCGTGGACAAAGAGACCGGCATCGTCACCGACGACGTGGTGTATATGTCCGCCGACGTGGAAGACGCCTACATTGTGGCGCAGGCGAACGAGCCGCTCGATGAGCAGGGTCGTTTTGCCAACAAACGTGTCAACGCGCGTTTCCGCGGCGAGTTCCTCGAAGTGACTCCGGATAAGCCGGACTTCATGGACGTTTCGCCGAAGATGGTCGTGTCGGTCGCTACCGCGATGATTCCGTTCCTCGAGAACGACGACGCGAACCGTGCCTTGATGGGTTCGAACATGCAGCGGCAGGCTGTGCCGCTGCTCACCACCGAATCCCCGATTGTCGGTACCGGTATGGAATACAAAGCCGGTGTGGACTCGGGTGTTTGCGTGCTGGCGAAACACGCCGGTACCGTTACCGCCGTTGACGCGCGCTGTGTCAAAGTGCGCCGCGACGAGGACGGGGTAGAGGACGTGTATGAGCTCATCAAATTCTCCCGTTCCAACCAAGGCACTTGCATTAACCAACATCCGGTCGTGGCGGTGAATCAACACGTGGAAGAGCACGAAGTGCCCGCCGACGGTCCTGCCACCAGCAACGGTGAGATTGCGCTCGGTAAGAACGTGCTCATCGGCTTTATGACTTGGGAAGGTTACAACTACGAGGACGCTGTTCTCATCAACGAAAAACTCGTGCGCGACGATATCTTTACGTCGGTGCACGTTGAGGAATATGAGATTGAAGCGCGCGACACGAAACTCGGGCCGGAGGAAATCACCCGTGATATTCCGCAGGCCGGTGATGCCGCGCTGAAAGACCTCGATTCCCACGGTATTATCCACATCGGCGCGGAAGTGCGTGCCGGTGACATCCTTGTCGGTAAAGTGACGCCGAAGGGCGAAACCGAACTGACTGCCGAGGAGCGCTTGCTGCGCGCCATCTTCGGCGAAAAAGCTCGCGAGGTGCGCGACACTTCGCTCCGTGTGCCGCACGGTGCTTACGGTATCGTCGTGGACGTGCAGGTGTTTACGCGTGAGAACTGCTCCGAGTTGTCGCCCGGCGTCAACGAAGTGGTGCGCTGCTACATCGCCCAAAAACGCAAAATCAGCGTCGGCGATAAGATGGCCGGTCGTCACGGTAACAAAGGTGTCGTTTCCCGTATTCTCCCGAGTGAGGATATGCCGTTCCTGCCGGATGGCCGTCCGCTCGACATCGTGTTGAACCCGTTGGGCGTTCCGTCCCGTATGAACATCGGTCAGGTGCTCGAGGTACACCTCGGTGCCGCTTGCGCCGCGAAAGGCATCAAGATTATGACGCCGGTCTTCGACGGTGCGCACGAAGATCAAATCCAAGAGATGCTCGAAGAAGTCGGTCGCGAGCGTAACGGTAAGATTACGCTGTATGATGGTCGTACCGGTCAACCGTTCGATAACCCGGTTACCGTCGGTTATATGTACTTCCTTAAATTGCACCACTTGGTCGATGATAAGATTCACGCCCGTTCCACCGGTCCGTACTCGCTCGTTACGCAGCAGCCTCTCGGCGGTAAAGCCCAGTTCGGCGGCCAGCGTTTCGGTGAGATGGGGGTGTGGGCTCTCGAAGCCTACGGTGCCGCGTATACCTTGCAGGAAATCTTGACCGTTAAGTCGGACGACGTGGTTGGCCGTGTGAAGACCTACGAAGCGATCGTGAAAGGTCAGAACGTGCCGCAGTCCGGCGTGCCGGAATCCTTCAAAGTGCTCGTCAAAGAGCTGCAATCGCTCGGTCTTGACGTGCGCGTGATGGATCGCGACAAGAACGAAATCGACCTCAAACAGAACTTTGAGGATGACGATGACGATTTCCGCATCAGCGATATTGAGGACGATAAAGCGTTCTCGATGGTCGCCAACGAAAACGAATTCTCCGGCTATTCCGTCGAGGAAGCGCCGGAAAGCGACGATGATGATTTGGGTTCCGTCCTCGGTGCGCTTCTCGGCGCGGATGACGACGATGACCTGGATGTTTAAGAAAGGGGAGATGCTTTATGATGAACTTTAATGTTTTTGATTCCATTAAAATCGGTCTGGCTTCTCCCGACCAAATCCGTAGCTGGTCTTACGGTGAGGTCAAAAAGCCCGAAACCATCAACTACCGTACGCTCAAACCGGAACGGGACGGCCTGTTCTGCGAGCGTATCTTTGGCCCGACGAAGGACTGGGAGTGCCATTGCGGCAAATACAAACGTATTCGCTTCAAAGGCAAGATTTGCGATAAGTGCGGCGTGGAAGTCACCCGCGCGAAAGTGCGCCGCGAGCGCATGGGTCACATCGAACTCGCCGCGCCGGTGTCGCACATCTGGTACTTCAAAGGTATCCCGTCTCGCATCGGTTTGATGCTGGATATCACGCCGCGTCAACTCGAAAACGTGCTGTATTTCGCGTCCTACATCGTGACCGATCCGGGCTCGACGCCGCTCGCGAAAAAAGAGATTCTCTCCGAGAAAGATTATCGCGATATGCGCGAAAAATATGAGGACGATTTCGAAGCCGGTATGGGTGCGGAATACATCCAGAAACTGCTTGCCGAAATTGACCTCGAAGCCCTTGCGAAAGAGCTGAAAGACGAACTCGAAGAGTCCACCGGTCAAAAACGTGCCCGTATCATCAAACGTTTGGAGGTTGTGGAGGCGTTCCGCGCGTCCGGCAACCGTCCTGAGTGGATGATTCTCAATGTGATTCCGGTTATTCCGCCGGATATCCGCCCGATGGTCCAGTTGGACGGCGGCCGTTTTGCCACCTCCGACTTAAACGACCTCTATCGCCGCGTGATCAACCGTAACAACCGTCTGCAACGTCTGCTCGAACTCGGTGCGCCGGATATTATCGTCCGCAACGAGAAACGTATGTTGCAGGAAGCGGTGGACGCGCTCATCGACAACGGCCGCCGCGGCCGTCCGGTCACCGGACCGAACAACCGTCCGCTGAAATCCCTTTCGGATATTCTGAAAGGCAAACAGGGTCGTTTCCGTCAGAACCTGCTCGGTAAACGTGTCGACTATTCCGGTCGTTCGGTTATCGTTGTCGGTCCGGAACTGAAAATGTATCAGTGCGGTTTGCCGAAAGAGATGGCGCTCGAACTGTTCAAACCGTTCGTGATGAAACGTCTTGTGGAAACCGGTGTTGCCGGCAACATCAAATCCGCCCGTAAGATGGTGGAGCGCGTTCATCCGGACGTGTGGGATGCGCTGGAAATCGTTATCAAAGACCATCCGGTTATGCTCAACCGCGCCCCGACGCTTCACCGCCTCGGTATCCAAGCGTTTGAGCCGGTTTTGGTCGAAGGTCGCGCTATCAAACTGCATCCGCTCGTTTGTACCGCGTTTAACGCCGACTTCGACGGTGACCAGATGGCCGTTCACGTGCCGCTGTCTGCCGAGGCGCAGGCGGAAGCTCGCTTCCTGATGCTCGCCGCCGGCAACTTGCTCAAACCGTCTGACGGTAAACCGGTTGCGGTGCCGACGCAGGATATGGTTCTCGGTTCGTACTACCTGACCTATGAGCGTGAGGGTGAGCCGGGCGAGGGCAACGCGTTCGGCAGCGAGGACGAGGCGCAGATGGCGTACGATAACGGTGCGCTCGGTCTGCACGCGAAAATCCGCGTCCGCCGCACGCTGACGATTGACGGTGTGGAGCAGTCCCGTTTGGTGGAGACCACCATCGGCCGCATTATCTTCAACCGTCCGATTCCGCAGGACCTCGGTTTTGTGGATCGCTCTAATCCGGACAATTTGTTCGAGTATGAAATCAACTTCAAAGTCGGCAAAAAACAATTGTCCCAGATCATTGAAAAATGTATCAAAGTGCACGGCACGGCGGATACTTCCGAAGTGCTCGACGCCATTAAATCGCAGGGTTACCACTATTCCACGGTTGCCGCGCTGACCGTTTCGGTCGTGGATGCGACCATTCCGCCCGCAAAGAAAGAACTCATTGCGGACGCCGAGGCGCAGGTGGACAACATTGTCGATTTGTTCAACCAAGGTCTTATGAGCGAGGAAGAGCGCTATCGCAACGTGGTCCGCGTTTGGAACGAGACCACCGAGAAAGTCGGTGCCGCGCTGAACGACAACATGGATCCGTTCAACCCGATCTTTATGATGGCGGATTCCGGTGCTCGTGGTTCGTCTGCTCAGATTCGTCAGCTCGCCGGTATGCGTGGTCTGATTGCCAACACCTCCGGTCGCGCTATCGAGGTTCCGATTCGTGCGAACTACCGCGAAGGCCTGAACGTTTTCGAATACTTCATCGCCTCCCGTGGTGCGCGTAAAGGTTTGGCGGATACCGCTCTTCGTACGGCTGACTCCGGTTATTTGACCCGTCGTCTTGTGGACGTGGCGCAGGATGTTATCATCCGCGAGCGCGACTGCGGCACGCACGAGGGTATCGAAGTGTATGACATCAAAGATGGCGACGCGATGATCGAGCCGCTGTCCGAGCGTCTGACCGGTCGTTTCCTCGTGGAAGACTTTACCGATCCGAAGACCGGCGAAGTCATCATCAGCCGCGACCATATGATGAACGAGAAAGACGCCAAATTTATGGTGGAAAAACTGGAAGAGTTCGGACTTCCGATGAAAGTCCGTGTTCGTTCGGTGCTTACCTGCCATGCGGAGCACGGTGTGTGCGCACACTGCTACGGCGCCAACTTGGCGACGGTGGATCCGGTTACCGTGGGTGAAGCGGTCGGTACGATTGCTGCTCAGTCCATCGGTGAGCCGGGTACTCAGCTGACGATGCGTACCTTCCACACCGGCGGTATCGCGTCCGGCGAAGACATCACCCAGGGTCTTCCGCGTGTTGAGGAGTTGTTCGAGGCGCGCAAGCCGAAGAACCACGCCATCATCACCGAAATCGAGGGTGACGTGCGCTTCGCGGAGGAGAAGAAGAAACAGCTCGTGGTCGTGACCAACAATGTGGACGGCGAGCTCGACGAACGCTCCTACGTCATTCCGTTCGGCACGCACATTCGTGTGCACGAGGGTGATCACGTGGCGAAAGGCGAACGCCTGACCGACGGCGCGATCAATCCGCACGACATTATGGCGGTGAACGGCGCGACGGCGGTGCAGAACTATCTGACCGAGGAAGTGCAACGCACTTACCGTTTGCAGTCCGTTAAAATCAACGATAAACACATCGAAGTCATCGTGCGTCAGATGATGCACAAGGTCTACGTCAGCGATGCCGGTAGTTCGACGCTCATCGGCGGTTCCACCGTCGACCGCGTGGAAGCCGAGATGGCGAATGCCGCGGTGCAGGCGCGCATCGACGCAGGGGAGGAGAATCTCCGCCTCGCCGAGTACGAGACCCTGCTGCTCGGTATCACCAAAGCCGCTTTGGCAACCGACAGCTTCCTGTCGGCGGCCTCCTTCCAGGAGACCACGCGCGTGCTGACCGATGCCGCTATCAAAGGCAAGGTCGATCCGCTGCTCGGTCTTAAAGAAAACGTCATTATCGGTAAACTCATTCCTGCCGGTACCGGCGTGCAGACCTACAACGACGTGGAAGTTATTAACACCCACGCGTCGGATGACGATCCGTACGTCAACGCTCTGCGCAGTATGCTTGCCGAGGGTAGCGACGATGCGGCTGACGCCGAAGACGGCGCCGAGGATACCTCCGCGGAATAAAAACGCGAAAAAAGCGCGGTTTTAAGCGAAAAAATCGAAAAAATCCGCTTGACAACCGCAAAGGGGTATGCTAAAATGTATATTTGGTTGCGTAGGTGGACAGCCCGTCTGTCCACCTACGCCCGAATAAATTTTTATTGAGGAGGTGTTTTGTTTGCCGACTTTTAACCAACTGGTTCGCAAGGGACGCCAAGATTTGGAGAAAAAGGCGAAAGCTCCGGCTCTTTTGAAAGGCTGGAACTCCAAAAAGCAGATCGCGACTGACCGTAACGCTCCGCAAAAACGTGGTGTGTGCACTGCCGTCAAGACTACTACGCCGAAAAAACCGAACTCCGCTTTGCGTAAAGTTGCTCGTGTGCGCCTTTCCAACGGTATTGAGGTTACCACCTACATTCCGGGCGAGGGTCACAACCTGCAAGAACACTCCGTCGTGCTGCTGCGCGGTGGCCGTGTTCGCGACCTGCCTGGTGTGCGTTACCACATTATCCGCGGTACGCTCGATACCCAGGGTGTCGCCAACCGTATGCAGGCTCGTTCCAAGTACGGTGCCAAACGTCCGAAGAAGTAATCCTGACACAAAAGCGGCCTAGAAAGGACGCTATATAGATATATATACATTCTATATAGAGTCTCTTGTGCCGACGGGGGCTTGTCACCCTCGAGT
>JAZUEK010000045.1:0-26344 GCA_045640165.1 Acutalibacteraceae bacterium
AGCGAAAGGCCGCGTTCCGGTTATCGCCGGTACCGGTTCGAACGATACCGCCTACGGTATCCACCTCTCGATGGAAGCCAAAGAGATGGGCGCGGATGCGCTGCTGCTCGTCACCCCCTACTACAACAAAACCTCGCAAGCGGGTCTTATCGCGCACTACGAAAAAACGGTAAACGAAGTAAAAATGCCCACCATTCTTTACAACGTCCCCTCCCGCACCGGCGTGAACATCACCCCGGACACGGTGGTGGCACTGTCGAAAAACCCGTATGTCGTGGGCTTAAAACAAGCGAACGCCAGCCTCTCCTCGGTGGCGGAAATTGCGTCCCGCTGTGACATTGACATCTACTCCGGTAACGACAACGAAATCGTCGCCATGCTCGCGCTCGGCGCGAAAGGTGTCATCTCCGTTTTGTCCAACGTCATCCCGCGCGAAACGCACGAGATTTGCGCCAAATGGTTTGAAGGCAAACCGGACGAAAGCCGCGATTTGCAGCTGAAATACCTCGAACTCGCCAACACGCTGTTCTGCGATGTGAACCCCATTCCGGTCAAAGAAGCGATGAATATGATGGGCTGGAACGTGGGCGACGTGCGCTTGCCGCTCGTCGGGCTGAACGAGCAAAACCGCGCGAAATTGCGCGCCGTGCTCGACAAATACGGTCTGCTGAAAGCGTAAATTTTAAGAGTCAAACCTCATCGTCAAAGGAAAGGACGTATCGGAAATGCGAATTCTTCTGTGCGGCTGTAACGGCAAAATGGGTCGCGTGGTCACCAACTTGGTTGCCGCGCGGTGCGATTGCGAAATTGTGGCAGGCGTGGATATCAACGTAGAAAGCCACGCGGGATTCCCCGTGTTCAGCAACCCCGACAACTGCGCGGTGGAAGCGGACGTCATCATCGACTTTTCCCACCCGAGCGGGCTTCCCGCTATCGTGCGCTACGCGCGGGCGAAACAACTGCCGCTCGTGGTTGCCACCACCGGTCTTTCGGCGCAAGACGAACAACTGCTGAAAGATGCCGCGGCGGACACCGCCGTTTTCCAAAGCGCCAATATGTCGCTCGGCATCAGCGTGCTGACCGAGTTGTGCAAGGTTGCCGCCGGCATCCTCGGCGACGGCTTCGACGTGGAAATTGTCGAAAAACACCATAACCAAAAGGTGGATGCCCCGTCCGGCACAGCGCTGCTGCTCGGCAAAGCCGTTTCGGAAGCGCTTCCCTACGAGCCGATTCCCACCTTTGACCGCCACGCGGTACGCCAAAAACGCGCGCCGCACGAAATAGGCTATTCTGCCGTTCGCGGCGGTACGATTGTCGGCGAGCACGACGTGATGTTCTGCGGTCACGACGAGGTAATTACCCTCTCCCACTCCGCGCAGTCGAAGGAATCCTTTGCAAGCGGCGCTCTCTCTGCCGCGGAATTCCTTACGAAACAGCCTGCCGGTTTCTATACGATGGCCGACCTCGTTCACGTGGGAATTTAATTTTACGTATAAAAAAGACCTCCGAATATTCGGAGGTCTTTTTCTTGTTATCTTACACAAGCATATCCGCGAGATGCTGACGGAGCAGCAGCACGTCTTTCATATCCACGCTTTTGTCCACGTTGCAGTCCGCGCCGGCGGAAAGCGTGCTCACGGAATCGGTTGCCAGCGCTTTGCGAAGCGCCAGCACGTCTTTTAAGTTGCGCGCGTTGTCGCCGTTGGCGTCACCGCTCATCGCCGCCGGAATGACCTCGTCGGTGTCGAGCAAATGGCATTCAATATTGTGGCTCTTGGCGTATTCCTCGGCGTACGAGCCGGAATAGCAGTAGATGCTCACGTCCGCGAATTGCGAGAACGTGTGGTCACCGATTTTTTTAACGGTGTTCGGAATATACACCTCTTTAATGCGGCGCTCGAAGAACATCAAATAGTCGCCGAGGTTCGGCACACCGTTTAAGAACAACACCTTGCCATTGTTAAAAGCATTGGTAACGCGAGTGTCAAAACAGTCGGGAACTGTCGTTATATCGTTCTCAAAATCCACCATATAGTCCGCATCGCTGACCCATCGGAACGTTTCAAACGCCTTTTTCTCATCAACGTTGATCGCCAGAGAGTGCGAGCATCCGACTTGATGCATAGCGCCGCACATACACTCAACGCTCCATACAAAAAGACTCGTCGTATCCGGATCGGGGCACGTCAAAAAATCCATTTCGGGATGATACGTGACATAGTCAAACACGTCACCGGAAGACCAATCGAGTTTTGTGACTTTTTCGTTTTGCGCCGCTTTTGCGATGTCGCTCAAAGTCAGTTTAAGAATCATAAAATGTGTTCCCGGATAGATGGTTTGAATCTGTTCCTCACCGAATCCGAGCTCTGCAAAAAGGTCACGTGCCAACACTTCGCACATGTCTTGATACAAGTACGATACCACGTCAGCAGACAACATCACCATTTCGGTTTTGCTGCGTTCTTCTTGTTTATACCACTCGTCCACAAGCGTGACCACACCGTCCGCAAACCGCTCAAGACCGGCGTTTACAACGATCTCGCGCACCGCATCTAAAGATATGGTCTCCCCTTCGTCAAACGCTTTTTCCGCTAATTCGCGGATAGCTCTTGCCACTTCATACGCGGTGTTATACGGAATGGTTTTAAAGTAGACACAAACGGACAACTCGGCATCCTCGGCGCTTTCGTCCATCGTTTCCTGCAACAGCGGAGTGATTTTCGGCTTTTTCGCGTTTTCCGCATCGACCCACTCGTTAAATTCAATCCACGCTGCTGTGTCGGCGTCCTCTTCGGACAGCCCTTGTTCTTCGCCGAGTGCTATCCATTTGGTTTTCACCTCGTCCCATTTTGCCATATATTCCTCATAGGTAAACGCCGAAGCGCCAATTGCAAAAGTCGAGCATAAAAGGCAAACGGTCAACAGAATACTGATCCATTTTTTCATAGAAATCTCTCCTTTCGGGGTTTCTATTACCATAACGTTTGAAAACGCAAATGTATTGGAAATATTTTGAAATATTTTGAAAAAACCAAAAAAAGGGCGCAAAAGCGCCCTTTTTCATTAGGATTATATATCGTTTCTTGCGACGTCCTCGAACGTCTCGCGGCGAACGACCACACGGGTCTCGCCGTCGTTGACCATCACAACCGCCGGTTTCGGATAGCGGTTGTAGTTCGAAGACATCGAGTAGTTATACGCGCCGGTGGTGAGGAACGCGAGCAAATCGCCGCGTTTGACCGACGGCAGCGGCACGTTTTCCTGCAGCAAATCGCCGCTTTCACAGCAATGGCCGGAAATCGTCACCGTTTCGGTCGGCTCCGCCGCCGCCTTTTCGGGCAGCACCGCGGTGTACGCCGCCTGATACAGCGCGTAACGCGGATTGTCGGTCATACCGCCGTCCACGCTCACATAGGTGCGGACGTTCGGGATGCGCTTGACTCCGCCGACCGTATACAGCGTCAGTCCGGCGGCGGCGACAATCGAGCGACCGGGTTCGACAATGACGAACGGCGTCGGGAAATCGTTGTTTTTGGCGGTTTTGGTCACCGCGCTTCCCACGAGTTCCATATATTCGTGCGCCGGCTTCGGGTGGTCTTCGTCCGTATACGCGATACCGAAGCCGCCGCCGAGGTTTAACTCGGAAAGGGTTGCACCAAAGCGGTTTCGGATTTCCACTATCACGCCCACCATCACTTCGGCGGCATGAATCATCGGTTCTTCGTCAAAAATTTGGGACGCGACGTGGCAATGCAGGCCTTTTAAGTCGATATGCGGCAGAGAAAGCGCCGTTTTGACCGCCTCGTACACTTCGCCGGTTTCGAGCGTAAAGCCGAATTTCGAGTCAATTTGACCGGTGCGGATGAAACTGTGGGTGTGGGCGTCGATGCCGGGCGTAACACGCATCAGGATTGCGGCAGTTTTGCCCATCTCGGCGGCCACCGCTTCGAGCGCGCGCAGTTCGTCGAAGTTATCGACCACAATGCGCCCGACACCGTTTTCGAGCGCATAGCGCAAATCGGCATCCGTCTTGTTATTTCCGTGGAAATACACGCGATCGAGCGGCATTCCGGCTTGTTTCGCGGTATACATCTCGCCGCAGGACACGACGTCCGTGCCGCAGTCCTCGCTCGCCACAATGCGATACATCTCTTTGAAACTGCACGCTTTGCTGGCAAAGGCGACGCGGCCGCCGTTTTCGCAGGAGCGGTCGATGGCCTCTTTGAGCGAGCGCAGGTTCTCGCGAATGGTTTGCTCGTCCATCACGTACAGCGGCGTGCCGTATTCTTTCGCGATATCCACCGTATCCACGCCGGAGACGGTCAGGTGACCGGCGAAATTGACGCCTAAATTTCCGGAAATCATCATAAAACATCCTCCCAATCGGGGTTTATTCGTCTTCGCCGACCTCTTCGATAATAGAGAGCAGTTCCGCTCTCCCCTCGCCCGTCACGGACGAATACGGGAGCACGGTTAGACCTTCAAATTCGGCAAAAACCGCGTCGTAGGCGGCAAGCCGCGCGGCGCGTTCGGTTTTGTTGAGCTTGTCCGCTTTGGTGAGCACCACCAAAAACGGAATGCCGTTTTCCGCCATAAACTCAATCATCTGGCGGTCGTCAGCGGTCGGGTCGTGGCGCATATCACAAAGTTGGCAAACAAGCCGCAAGTCGCGCTCTTCGGCAAAATAGCCCTCGATGAGTTCGCCCCACTTGCGTTTTTCGTCCTTGGCGACTTTCGCATAGCCGTAACCGGGTAAGTCCACAAACCGCATCGTATCAAGCTTATAGAAGTTGATGGTCGCGGTTTTGCCGGGCGTTGCGGAGGTGCGCGCCAAGTTCTTGCGGCGTAACAGCGTGTTGATAAGCGTGGATTTGCCCACGTTTGAGCGCCCCGAAAACACGATTTCGGGAAGCGTATCCGCCGGCAGCTGAGATTTTAAGCCCACCGACGTTTCAAAGACCGCAGATTCGGGTTTCATACGCGTGTTCCTTTCATTCGTTGTCCGGCGGCCGAGGTCACCGTGGAGCGAGATTCGCGCTTTTTCGCGTTATTTCGCGCTTTCAGCGGACGGGTTAACGCCAGAGAAAGCACCTCGTCAATACGGGAAACCGGCAAAACGGACAATCCGGCTTTCACCTCTTCGTCCACCTTGGCAAGGTCGGGCAAATTTTCTTTCGGAATCAGCACCGTGGTCATTTTTCGGGCATACGCCGCCATCAGTTTCTCTTTGAGTCCGCCGATGGGAAGCACGTTGCCCAAAAGCGAGATTTCGCCGGTCATCGCCAAATCGCGACGAACGGGAATTCCCGAAAGTGCCGACACAAGCGCCGTCGTCATGGTAATGCCGGCGGACGGGCCGTCTTTCGGCACAGCGCCCTCCGGCGCGTGGATATGTAAGTCTTTTGTTTTATAAAATTCGCTGTCGATGCCATAGGTATCCGCATTGGCGCGGCAGACACTGACGGCGATTTTCGCCGATTCTTTCATTACGTCGCCGAGCGAGCCGGTAAGCTCGATTTTCCCCGTTCCGGGAAGCACCGCCACCTCAATCGGGAGCAGTTCACCGCCGGCGCTCGTCCACGCAAGCCCGTTTACTACGCCGATTTCATCTTTTTCGGGCGGTTGGTCGGGTTTATACGGACACGGGCCGAGAAGCGATTCCAGCGATTTGACCGAGAGCGTACACGATTCGCCGTTTTCGGCTTTCAGCGCCATCTTGCGGCACACTTTACCGATGGTACGCTCAAGTGTACGCACGCCGGCTTCACGGGTGTATCGCTCGATGAGCGTTTTGAGCACCGCATCGGAAAAGCGGAGTTTTGTCCCCTCCATTCCGTTGGCGGCAAGCTGTTTTTTCACCAAATGACGTTTGGCGATGTGCATTTTTTCCTGCTCGGTATAGCCCTCCAACGTAATGACGTCCATACGGTCGTAAAGCGGCGCCGGAATGGCGGACGCATCGTTGGCGGTGGTCAAAAACATCACGTCGGAAATATCAAACGGCAAATCTACGTAATGGTCCATAAACGCGTGGTTTTGCTCGAAATCCAACACTTCCAAAAGAGCGGATGCCGGGTCGCCGCGATGGTCGTTGCCCATTTTATCCACCTCGTCGAACAACAGAAGCGGATTTTTCGAACCGCATTTGGCGAGCGCCGCCATCACGCGGCCGGGCATCGCGCCGATATAGGTGCGGCGATGTCCGCGGATTTCCGCTTCGTCGCGCACGCCGCCGAGCGACACACGGGCAAATTTTCTACCCATCGCCTCGGCAACCGATTTGGCGATGGACGTTTTGCCCACACCGGGCGGCCCCACTAAGCAAATCACTTGACCGCGCGCCTCGGGATTGCGGCGGCGCACCGCGAGCAATTCCAAAATGCGCTCTTTCACATCCGACAGCCCGTAGTGGTCGCGCTCCAAAATCTCTTTTGCGCGCGCAAGGTCGGTGTCGTCTTCGGTTTTAACGTTCCAAGGCAGGTCGATGCAGGTATCCAGATACGTGCGCACCACGGTCGCTTCCTGCGAACCGATAGGCATTTTCGCGAGTTTTTTACACTCTTTTTCCAGGGTGGCTTTCGCCTCGTCCGACAATCCCAGTTTCGCAAGTTTTTCGCGGTATTCCTCCGCCTCGCGAAGCGGATCGTCCTCATCCCCCAGTTCGTCCGAAATTACGCGCATCTGCTCACGCAGATAGTAATCCCGTTGGCTGTCGTCCATCCGCTCCTGTACCCGATCGTGCAGTTCCAGTTCCAACTGTGCCACGTTCTTTTCCCGTTCCAGTAACGCGAGAACGGTCTGGGCGCGGGTCGCCACAAGCAACTGAGCAAGCAGTGTCTGCTTCTTATCGGGAAGAAGCGGCAGAGCGAACGCAATATGGTCACACAGACCGCACAAATCGCCGCGAAGCGCCGATACTTGGTCTATGGTGTCTGCGGATACATTGGGCGACAACGCCGCATATTCCACAAAAGAAGACGAAAGAAGGCGCAAAAACGCCTCGCGTTTTTCCTCGTCCAAAGGAAGACGACTGCGTTTTTCCACCGTCTGCACGCGCAGGCACGGATCGGCCTCCAACACGTCGGTTACCGTCGCGCGGTACAATCCCTCTGCCACGACACGAAACCCGTTTTTCGGCAGTTTCATAATTTGGCGTACGTGCGCCACCACGCCGACGGTATGCAGTTCGTCGATAGACGGTTCTTCCGTCCGCTCGTCTCGCTGCATCACGAGGAACAGTTCTTGGTCCCCCTCCATCGCCTGAGAAAGCGCCGCCATAGAACGGTCTCGCCCAATATCAAAATGAATCATCACGCCCGGAAAAGGCACGAGCCCCCGCAAAGCAAGCAGGGGCAGGGCTTTTACACGAGCAACGTTAGGTTGTATGCTCATACTATGAATTCCTCACAAGCGGAAATTTATGCCGTGGCACGGCGCGTTTGTTGCCGTTTAATGGGAGAGCGCGTTGCCTTCCCTTTGCGTGTCGGGTCTTCGGTCAACTTCGGCTCCCCTTTGCCGGTAACAGAGTCCTCATCCACCACCACTTTGGAAATCAGCGGATTGGACGGCACGGTAAACATAAGATCGGTCAAAATACCTTCCATCACCGAACGGAGTCCGCGTGCACCGGTATCCATCTCCAGCGCTTTTTCGGCAATCGCTTTCAGCGCGCCGTCGGTGAACTCCAGTTTCACGTCATCCAGCGAGAAGAGATATTCGTATTGCTTCACAAGCGCGTCTTTCGGCTCGGTCAAAATTTTGACCATTGCCTCCGTCTCCAGCGCTTCCAGCGTGGTGATAACCGGCATACGACCGACGAGTTCCGGAATCAGACCGAATTTCACGAGGTCTTGCGCCGTCACCTTTTGCAGCATCTCGCTGGACGTTAAGTCGGATTTGGACAGCACCTGGTTTTCAAAACCGAGCGAACCGCCGCCTACGCGCTTAGCGATAATGCTTTCAAGGCCGGAGAACGCACCGCCGAGAATAAACAGAATATTCGACGTGTCGATTTGGATGAAGTTTTGTTGCGGATGTTTGCGTCCGCCCGTCGGCGGCACGTTAGACACTGTACCCTCAATGATTTTGAGGAGCGCCTGCTGTACACCCTCGCCGGACACGTCACGCGTGATAGACGGGTTTTCGCTGCGACGGGAAATCTTGTCGATTTCGTCCACGTAGATGATGCCGCGTTCCGCTTTTTTCACGTCGCCGTCCGCCGCTTGAATGAGGCGAAGAAGAATATTCTCCACGTCCTCACCCACGTAGCCGGCTTCGGTCAACGTGGTGGCGTCCGCAATCGCGAACGGCACGTCGAGCAAGTTTGCAAGCGTGCGCGCGAGCGCGGTTTTGCCCACGCCGGTCGGACCAAGGAGCAACACGTTGCTCTTGCCGAGTTCGGGCGCATTGTCGTTCTTGCAGAAAATACGTTTGTAGTGGTTATAGACCGCCACCGAAAGGGTCACTTTGGCGCGATCTTGTCCAATCACGTATTCGTCCAAGCCCTCTTTCAGTTTCAGGGGACTGGGCAAATCGAAATCCGCCTCCGCTTTTTGGGCAGGTTTACTGCGTTTGTTGGGGACTTCGCCGAATTCCTCTACCAAAATATCGTAGCAAAGTTTGACGCACTCGTTGCAAATGCACACGCCGGGACCGGCGAGCAAGCGCGACACGTCGTCTTGCGTTTTGCCACAGAAGGAGCAGGAAATGTTTTGGGGATTATCCACGTTCGGCATACGGTTTCACCTCTTTCAAAAATGGGGTTTACGCGCGTTTCTCGATCACTTTGTCGATAAGACCGTATTTCACGGCTTCCTCCGCAGACATATAATTGTCGCGGTCGGTGTCTTTTTCGATGGTCTCAATCGACTGACCGGTCATCTCGGCAAGCATTTTGTTCATCTTGCCGCGGATATACAGGATATGATCGGCTTGGATTTTGATATCGCTCGCCTGACCCTGCGTGCCGCCGAGCGGCTGGTGAATCATAATTTCGCTGTTCGGAAGCGCCATACGTTTGCCTTTGGCGCCTGCCGCGAGCAGGAACGAGCCCATGCTGGCCGCCATACCAATGCAGATGGTGGACACGTCGCATTTGATAAACTGCATCGTGTCGTAAATCGCCATACCGTCTTTGATATTGCCGCCGGGGCTGTTGATATACAGATGGATGTCCTTATCCGGGTCTTGACCCTCAAGGTACAAAAGTTGTGCCACAACGAGCGAGGCACTGTTTTCGTTCACCTCATCGCACAGCATAATGATACGGTCATTCAGCAAGCGAGAGAAAATGTCATAACTGCGTTCGCCATGGCCCGTTTGTTCCACAACGTACGGTACCAAACTGCTCATTCGTTCGTTCATAGCCATCTTCCTTTCATGGTTCATCAGAGAGTGTAGGCAAAATTGTCCGGGTTTAATCGAAAATTATTTCTCGGTTTTTTTCGCGGCCGGTTTCTTCGCGGTAGAAGTAGTCTTCTTCGCCGCCGGTTTCTTCTCGGCAGCCGCAGCAGTCTCTTTCTTCGCGGCCGGTTTCTTCGCGGTAGAAGTAGACTTCTTCGCCGCCGGTTTCTTTTCGGCAGCCGCGGCAGTCTCTTTTTTCGCGGCCGGTTTTTTCGCGGTAGAAGTGGTCTTCTTCGCCGCCGGTTTCTTTTCGGCAGTCTCGTCGGCTTCCGCTTTCTTAGCGGTCGATTTCTTCCCCGCCGGCCTCCCGACTTTGGCGTTGTCTTTCACGAAATGCAACGCTTTTTCGACGGTCAAATCCTCACGCAGGCTCTTCTCCGGAATCGCGGCTTTCACCTGCGCCACTTCCATTTTATACATCTCGGCAAATTTGGCATACTCGGCTTCCACATCCTCGGCAGACGCTTCGATGCCCTCGTTTTTCACGATGGTCTCGAGAGCCAGACGCACTTTGACTTGTTTCTCCGCCTGCTCGCGCATCGTCTCGCGGAACGCTTTCTCGTCCATGCCGGTGTATTGCAGATACATATCGAGGGACAGACCTTGCATTTGCAGACGGCGAGCAAAATCCTCCACCGCGTCGTCCATCGCGTTTTCGAACATCGCATTCGGGATGTCCGCTTCCAGCAAATCGGCGAGTTGCTCGGCCAAAGCCGTCTCAAACGCGCCATCCGCCTCTTTTTCCGCGGCTTCGGTCAGTTTCGCTTTCACGTCGGCTTTGAACTCGTCCAGCGTGTCGAACTCGCTGCAATCTTTGGCGAAGTCGTCGTTGAGTTCCGGCAGTTCGCGGAATTTGATTTCGTTGAGTTTGCATTTGAACACCGCTTCTTTACCGGCGAGTTCTTCCGCATGGTACTCGGTCGGGAAAGTGACGTTCACGTCGAATTCCTCACCGATTTTTTTGCCGACAATCTGCTCCTCAAAGCCCGGAATGAATTGACCGGAACCGAGGGTCAGCGACTGGTTCTCACCTTTGCCGCCGGCAAACGCCACGTCGTCCACAAAGCCTTCATAATCAATCATAACGATATCATCCAATTTGGCTTCGCGGTCCTCAACGGACACGAGACGGGACTGACGGTCTTGGAACTTTTTGAGCTCGGCATCCACGTCGTCATCCGACACGGACACAGCGGCTTTTTCCGCTTTCAGGCCTTTGTAACCGGCGATTTTGCACTCCGGTTTCACGGTGATGACGGCAGTGAAGGTCAAGCCCTCTTTGCCGACGGTGGTCACGTCGAGGTCGATTTTATCTTCCACAAACGCATAACCGCTTTCGGCGATGGCTTCGTCGAGCGCGGACGGATACACGGCGTTCATCGCATCTTCATAGAAGATTTCGGTGCCGTACAGTTTTTCGATGTAGTTGCGCGGCGCTTTGCCTTTACGGAAGCCGGGGATGTTCATTGACTTCACGTTCTTGCGATACGCGGCATTAACAGCCTGCTCGAAAGTGGCGGCGTCAACGTTGACTTCCAGTTTGACGCGATTGGCGTTTTCGGTTTTTTCTGCTTTGACTAAACTCATTGGTACTTCCTCCCGGAATGATTTGATATTTTTTCCACAAAACGTTGTGGTATTGGTACAAGGTTAAACGTTCGCCGACGGCGAAACGAGAAGCGGAGTGAATTTTAAGCTGTCGCAGGAAATTAAGGTCAGGTGAATTCCCTCAACCTCGCCCGTAACAGCGTGACGAATGCCGGCGCCGTGGACGTGACCGTAGTAGACACGGGAAACGCCCTCTTCTTTCAGCACTTGCCAGATTTCGTCGCAGGTGTCGGTTCCGAAGACCGGCGGATAATGGAGAAACACGACCGGCTCCAGTCCGGTTTGCTTGGCGGCTTCAATAGAGGTTCTAAGCCGCCCGGCTTCGCGCAAAATGACTTTTTTATCCGCATCGCCGGCATCAAAGAACCAGCCGCGACTGCCGCAAACAGCGAAACCCTCCACCGTTACGGCATCGTTGTGAACAATGCGCAACGTGGAAAAACCGTTTTCCTCGAAAAACGCATCCATCTTGCGACGAGTCGTCCACCAGTAATCGTGGTTGCCCTTGAAAATCAACTTTTTGCCGGGCAATCGGTCTAAAAACGCAAAATCCGCGGTTGCCTCTTCCAGCGACATCCCCCACGAGACGTCACCGGCAATCACCACCGTGTCATCGTCCGACACAAGAGCGCGCCAGTTTTGCTCGAAGCGCGAGACGTAATCGTCCCACCCGGAGAACACGTCCATCGGTTTATCGACGGAAAAGGATAAATGCGGGTCTGCGATTGCAAACAACGCCATTCACTCACCCCTCGGTGATGCCGAGCGTCGAGAGCACCTCGGCGCGCATCTCCTCTTTGTTGCAGACGGTCGTAAACCGCACCGCTTTGCCTTTCAGCATTTTAAGCGGATCGGGCATCGCCACGCCGGATTTTTCGCAAAGCGCATCGGCGCAAGCAAAATCGTCTGCCGGAGCGTCGCCGCACAGTGCGGTCAGCACGCTCGCCGGGAATTTATAAGGGTTCGCGGTCGAGGCGATGACGGTGGGCGTTTTGTCCCCCGTCGCCGCCAAATACTCCTCGCACACGCCGACGGCGACCGCCGTGTGAGTGTCGATGAGGTAGTTGTAGTTTTCGAACGTGTCGCGGATGACGGCGGCGGTTTTCGCCTCGTCACAAGAGCCGGAGGCAAACTGCTCATCCAGCGCCGCACGCACTTTATCGGAGACGGTGTAGTTTCCGTTAGAGACGAGCGCTTCCATCCACGCTTTCACCTCGGCATCGTCTCTGTCGCACAAGTCGAACAGCAGACGCTCGAGGTTAGAGGAAATCAGAATATCCATCGACGGCGACGTGGTCGTAAAGAACTCGCGGCGGCGGTCGTACGTGCCGGTTTCGAAGAAATCGGTCAGCACGCGGTTTTGGTTGCTGGCGCAGACGAGTTTTTTAATCGGCACGCCCATCTTCTTCGCATAGTACGCGGCGAGGATGTTGCCGAAGTTGCCGGTCGGCACCACAACGTTCATCGGCTCGCCCGCTTTCAGCGCGCCGGCTTTCAAGAGGTCGCAGTACGCAGAGACGTAGTACACGATCTGGGGGCAAAGGCGACCCCAGTTGATGGAGTTGGCGGAAGAAAATTTCTTGCCGTTTTCGGCGAGCAGGTCGCCGGTTTCGCTGTCGGTGAAAATGGCTTTCACACCGTTTTGGGCATCGTCGAAGTTGCCGCGAATGGCAAACACGCCGACGTTTTGTCCCTCCTGCGTCGCCATTTGCAGTTTTTGCATTTTGGAAACGCCCTGGTCGGGATAGAACACGAGAATACGGGTGTTCGGCGCATCGCAGAAACCCTCGAGCGCGGCTTTGCCGGTATCGCCGGAGGTCGCAACCAAAATCACGATTTCTTCGCCATTGCCGGCTTTGGCCACCGAGTAGCGCATAAAGTGCGGCAAAATCTGCAGCGCCATATCTTTGAAAGCGCAGGTCGGGCCGTGCCACAGTTCAAGGACGTAGGCGTTATCGTGCAAATGGGTCAGCGGTGCGACCGCCGCCGAGCGGAATTTCTTGTCGGTATAGGCGCTGTCTACACAGTCCGCCACTTCTGCATCGGAAAAATCCGAAAGATATTTGCCGAGAACAAACTTAGCGCGCGCCGTATACGATTCGCCGCTCATCCGTTCCAAATCGGACAGCGAGATTTGCGGAAATTCGGTCGGCACAAAGAGACCTTTATCTGCGGAAATGCCGCGTGCGATTGCTTGCGCCGAAGTGACGCGGAGATCTTTGTTGCGCGTGCTCTGGTATTGCATAGAGGTTCACTCCCGTGTAATAAACAAAATAAAATATATAGACATCTTGTCTATCATAATACAAAACGGCCGGTTTGTCAAATCAAAACCGACCGTTTTTTTACATTTTTTGAAAAAAATCGCGTGCATTTTCGAAAAAAAGCCGCAAAAGCAGGCTTTTTTCGTAGCCACGCCCCACAAAATAGTCGAAAAGCGATTCCGCCACCGCCACGCCGCCCCATTCTTTCGGCAAATCCGTACCGTCCAAATCGAAGCCGAGAGCCAGTGACCGTTCGCCGCCTAAGTCGAGAAAATGAGCCAAGTGCCGTTCGAACCGGGCGAAACTCTGTTCTCCCAACTGGGATACACAGAGGTTGAGTCCGACCAATCCCCCACGCCGCACGATTTCCGAAAACTGGGCGTCGGTGAGATTACGCTTGTGGTCAAACACCGCGCGCGACACGGAATGGGAGGCAATAAATGGTGCCGTTGCCGCCTCACACACGTCCCAAAAGCCGCGCTCGTTCAGATGCGATACGTCCGCGACGATGTGCTTGCGTTCCATCGCGTGCAAAAGGGCTTTTCCGAACACCGTCAACCCCCGATTTTCGTCACCGAGGACACCGGACGCCGCCTCGTTGTCGCCGTTCCAAGTAAGGGTAATCACCTTTACATCATTGTTGGCAAATTCGTCGAGCAAATCGAGGTTGCCGGCGAGCGGTGCGGCACTTTCGAGCCCCAAAATTCCGATGCACTCTTCTTCAAAAGCGGTGGGAAACGCCTCGTCTGCGTGCCACAAGCGAAACGCCGGAAAATAGCGCTTTTCCGCCTTATGAGCAACGGCAATCGCCTGCCTCGCCGCACAAGTTGCGGCCTCACCGCGCAGCGTATCCGGTGTCCACACCGCGAGCACCTGCGCACTGGGTGCAAAACGAAGCGCGCGAGACACGTCCCAGTGGAGCGTATTGCTGTAAAGGTCTTCCCCTTTTCGCACGCATTCCGTCAAGGTGTCGCAATGCAGGTCAAAAAGCGGCACGCAAATCCCCCGTTTCAAAGGCGTTTTTGAGATGATCAATTCGTTTTGCCGCAAGCGGTGCATCTCCGGCAGACGTGACGATTTCAATCACGTCAAACCGCGGCTGTAACTTCGTTTTATGGCGTTGCAAATAGAGCATCGCCGTCTTTTTGATTTTCTCCTGCTTGTCGCGCGTAACCGTTTCTTTCGGCGACTCTGTCAAATCGTGTTCGCCGCGCGTTTTCACCTCGACAAACACGATATAGGTCGCATCGGTCGCGATAATATCCACCTCGCCGAGGCGACTGCGCGCGTTGACTGCCAGAATATCGTATCCGTGTTCCCGTAAAAAACGAGCGGCGATGACTTCCCCCGCCGCTCCTTTGGAGATTCCTGCCATAGCGCATTTCTCCTTGCTTCAAATTAAACCGCGTTGCCGTGGTCGTCGCTCGCCAAGAATTTTTTGAGAAAACTGCGACGATGCACCGGCGACACGCCGAATTCCCGAAGCGCATCGTAATGCGCTGCTGTGCCGTAGCCCTTGTGCTTTGCAAAGCCGTATTGCGGATACTGCGCGTCCAACTCATAAAGCACGCGGTCACGGCTGACTTTCGCCAAAATCGACGCCGCTGCAATAGACGCAGACAGCGCATCGCCTTTGATAACGTAGCGCATTTTTGCCGGAAGTTCCGGCGGCAGACGGTTGCCGTCCACCAGCACCAAGTCGGCGGAAAGTCCCGTCGCTTCATACGCGCGCGTCATCGCGAGATACGTGGCGTTCAAAATGTTGAGTTCCTCGATTTCTTCCACGGTGGCAAACCCGATTCCATACGCCACCGCCGTCTCGCATATTACGTCAAACAGTTGCTCACGCTTCTTTTCGGAAATCTTTTTGGAATCGTTAAGCCCCTCGATTTCCACATCCGGCGGCAACACCACCGCCGCCGCATACACCGGGCCGCAAAGTGGGCCGCGGCCGGCTTCGTCAATACCGCAAAGCGTAGGAAACCCCTCGGCGCGAACAGCGCTATCAAATTCTACGTTCGTCATTCTTAAATCAGACCTCTTTCGGCGGAAATTCCAACGTAATCCGCCCCAATTTTCCGCCGCGATATTCGTCCAGAAGCGTGTTGGCGGCACGTTCGGTGTTGACCTCGCCACCCGAAACGAGCATCCCCCGTTTTCTGCCGACGGTTTCGAGCAATTCGTAATTTTCCTGCTCTTGCCATCCCTCGACGGAATCAAGTTTGAAGCGTTCGGCAAGGCGATCGGCGTATTCGGTTTTCAGAATACCGAGGAGTTCGCACGCCAGTTCCTCGCAGTCGAGGATTTGGTCGCGAATGGCGCCGGTAAACGCAAGATGCAGCCCGACGGTCTGGTCCTCGAATTTCGGCCACAGCACACCGGGAGTGTCGAGCAACAGCACGCCGTCCGGCAGGCCGAACCACTGGTTGCCGCGCGTCACGCCCGGGCGATCCTCCGCCTTGGCTTTTGTTCCGCGAGAAAGGCGGTTGATAAACGAGGATTTTCCCACGTTCGGAATACCGGCCACCATCGCGCGGACAGAGCGTCCGACCATGCCTTTTTGTTGCCAAACGGCAATTTCGTCTTTTAGAGTTTCGCGCATCAGCGGCGTAATTTTAGAAAGCCCGCGACCGCTTTTGCAGTCTACGGGCAACGCTTTTACGCCGTTTTTCTCATAATAAGCCACCCAACGCGCGGTGGCGGCTTCGTCCGCCAAATCCGCCTTGTTGAGCAAAACGAGGCGCGGTTTTCCGGCGGTCAGCGTGTCCATTTCCGGGTTACGGGAGGACAGCGGAATGCGCGCGTCCAACACCTCAACCACCATATCGATGAGTTTTAAGCTCTCGGTGATTTTGCGGCGAGTACGCGCCATATGCCCGGGAAACCATTGAATTTGAGAGGATTGTTGTTCCATAACGTCTCTCCTTACGAAAGGGGCAGATTATCGTAAATTCCACCGAAATCCGCCGTCGGGAAAATGCGCCACACCGCTTTTCCCATCAATTCTTCCACAGGGAAACAGCCGAATTCGCGGCTGTCACGGGAATTGTTGCGGTGGTCGCCCATCACGAACACGCACCCCTCCGGCACCGTTTCGGTGATGCCGTAAGGCAGGTTCAAATAGTTGACGTACGGCTCGTCTAATTTCACATCGTTCAAGTATACTGCGGTCGGCTCCACGCGCACGGTATCGCCGGCAACGCCGATAACACGTTTAATAAGCGGTTCTTCCACCTCGGTGTCCCCTTTGTGGAAGCGGTTGACAATCACAATATCGCCGCGCTGGGGCTCATAGAGGAAATTCACCATCAACAAGCGGTCGTTGTTTTGCAGAGTATCCTGCATCGATTCGCCGTCCACACCGGCGGTGCGGACAAAAAACAAAAACAGCAGCGAGACAACAAGCAACGCCGGAACAACGATATCCAGCACGTCATACAGCGCCGAAACCAGCACACTGCCGGCGGACTCTTCTTCGAAATTCACGTTGTTCTCATCCATTGTTTATCGCCTCCTCTATTGCGGCTTTTTGCGCCGCTTTTTGTGCCGCTTTCTCTTCCATCGCTTTCAGCGCTTTGTCCACAAGCTCCTGCGAGGGCGCGGCAGGGATGTTGTCATACGTCACGTTTTCCATCACGTCGAAATCCGTGAGGCTGTTCATACGCGCCACAACGTGTCCCATCACGTTTTCCAGTTGAACGGGTCCGGTAGAGCGGCTGTCGGTCGAAGCGTTGCGGTGGTCGCCCATCACAAACACCGTTCCCTCGGGAACGTAGGTAATGCCCTCGTGGGAGTTTTCATAGTGGACGTAGGGTTCGGAAATTTCCGCGCCGTTGACGTACACCGCGTCTTTCGTCACTTCCACCACGTCGCCGCCCACGCCGATAACACGCTTAATAATCGGCTCGCGATAGGTGGAGACGCCGAGCCGCGTCGTTTCGGTGGAATCCAAGCGGTTGGCAACCACGATATCGCCCCGTTGCGGCGTATACAGCGCGCGAATTAACAGCATCCGCTGACGGTTTTGGAGAGTATCCTGCATCGACTGACCGTCTACCTGCACCGTGCGCAACACGAACGAAAACAAAAACGACCACATCAGCATCACAAGTGCGATGAAAGAAACAAGACTATACACGCAGTCCACCAAAAACTTGCCGAAACTACGCCGCTTTTTCGTTTTTGCCATCACGGACACCTCCCTCGAGAAAAGTAAAAAAGGGGTGTCTCAAAAACAACCGCTTTCGAGACAGCCCCTCTTTTTTGAGTATTACAAGCGCTCTTTCACCTTGGCAGCCTTACCCACGCGGTCACGCAGATAATACAGCTTGCTACGGCGAATTTTACCGTGGCGGATGACTTTCACGTCAGCCACGTTCGGGGAATGCAGCGGGAACACGCGCTCCACGCCGACACCGTAAGACACGCGGCGAACCGTGAAGGTCTCGCCCACGCCACTGCCTTTACGGGCAATGACCGTGCCTTCGAAAGCCTGAATTCTCTCGCGGTCACCCTCGCGGATTTTCACGTCCACGCGAATGGTATCACCGACTTCGAACTGCGCCGGTTCAGCTTTCAAGCTGTCCGCGGCAATTTGTTTCAATGCGTCCATTTTTGTTCCTCCTAAAATGTCAGGCGTTCTTGCCTCGGTGGGCAGAGGACCGTCCGCTTTTATCGTTGTTAGGCCTGCAAAAACCTCGCAGGCATTCAAACACCAGAATAGTTTACCATAGGGTTTTGCGAAATGCAAGTGTTTTTTTCATTTTTTTGCAATTTTTTCAGCAAAAATCGGTTTTCTCCGCCGAAAGAAGCGCCGTTCGCAGAATTTTCATCCCGATTTCGCGACCGGCAAAGGCACTAAGCGCCTTTTGGAGCAACGCCGGATTGACCACCGTATCCTCTCCTCCGCACGGAAGCGTCACGCACAACGCGCATCCGCCGTCGCAGGGTTCTATCGTCGTATCGGTCAGCGCAGGGCGAATTTCAATTTCTTTCAAAGCACCTTTTTTCGTTTTCTTTTCCACAAGGATGCTCTCCTGCGCCAAAAACGCTTCCACCGTTTCCGACGGCATATCCAACGTCAATTTGTACGAGGCAAACCCGAGTTTTCCGGCCTTCATCACCGCCGGCGCCGCGGAAATCACACGCAGTCCGTTCGGAAGCGTCTCGTTAAACCGCGCAGGAAGCGTCGCCAAATCCACCGGCTCACACAGGCGGAAATCCATCCGCTCACACACACTCTCGCTGCCGAGCGACAACGGCGACGGAAACGTGAGATACGGGCGGCGGTTGAAACCCTCGGTATACCACAACGGCAAATCAAGGCGACGAAGCGCACGGGTCATTGTACGGTTTAAGTCGAGGTGCGAGATATAGCGCGCCGTTCCGGTTTTTTCGAACACGATGCGCACCGTCTCGAAGTTTTTATTTTCGTTCAAAGCACACACCCTCCCCGTAACACGCGGCACCGCAACCGGAGCATTGCAGACGGCAATGCGGTGTCGTTTGGCTCGCATACGCCTTTTCGCGTTCTTTCATAAGGAACTCTTTCGTTACGCCGATATCGATGTGATCCCACGGCAGATGTTCGTCGTTCGAACGGTTGCGATGGGCGTAAAACGCGGCGGTAAGGCCGTGTGCGGTCATCGCTTGTTCCCACTGCTCGGGGTCAAAATGCTCCGACCACGCATCCAAGTGGGCGTTGCCCTCGGCGAGAGTCTCCAAAACGGCGCACAACTTACGGTCGCCGCGCGCAAGCACCGCTTCCCACAAGCTGGTGGGCGCATCGTGATAACTGAGCGTCAATTTCTTGCTTGTCAGCGAGCCGAGTAACAATTTTTGCTTGCGCTCGAGCTCTTCGCGCGTATCCTGCGCCTCCCACTGGAACGGCGTAAACGGCTTCGGAATAAAGCAAGCGGTGCTCATCGACACCGACACCGCTTTTCCCTTCGGCTTGTTCGGATTATGGTAATATTCGTCCACCACTTTTTGACCGAGCGCGGCAATACCGACCACGTCCTCGTCCGTTTCGGTGGGAAGTCCGAGCATAAAGTACAGTTTTACCGCTGTCCATCCGCCGGCAAACGCGCGGCGTGCGGTTTCGAGCACTTCGTCCTCGGTGACGTTTTTGTTGATGGCGTCACGCAGACGTTGTGTGCCAGCTTCCGGCGCAAAGGTGAGTCCACTGCGGCGCAAGACGTTCAGACGTTTGACAAGTTCTTCCGAGAACCCGTCCACGCGAAGCGACGGGAGCGAAATATTCGTTTTTTCCACTTCGGTCCACGACAGCAGTTTCGGAAGCAGTTCTTCTATTTTTGTATAATCGCTCGTCGAAAGCGATGCGAGCGAAAATTCCTCGTAACCGGTGGAGCGGCAGAGGTCGTGGCATTGCTTGTCAATGACATCCGGCGACTTTTCGCGTACCGGACGGTAGAGAAATCCTGCCTGACAGAAGCGGCAACCGCGGATGCAACCACGGAAAATCTCGCCAACGGCACGGTCGTGCACAATTTCGGCGAACGGCACAACGAATTTGTCGGGATAATAAGACGCGTCAAGGTCTTTGATGATGCGCTTTTTGATGGTCGCCGGTGCGCCGTCTTTCGCCGTAAACGAGGCAATCGTGCCGTCTTCGTTGTAGGTGACGTCATACAGCGCCGGCACGTACACACCCTCAATTTGCGCCGCCTCACGCAAAAACGCGGCTTTATTGTAGTGACCGCTCTTTTTGTGGGTGCGGTAAAGTTCCATCACCTCAAGGTCAACCTCTTCCCCCTCGCCGATGAAGAAAATATCCACAAAATCGGCGATCGGTTCGGGGTTGCAAGTGCACGGGCCGCCGGCCACCACCAACGGATAGGATTCGTCGCGGTCGGCGGAACGAAGCGGAATTTGACCGAGTTTCAACATATAGAGCATCGTCGGATAACTCATCTCATACTGTAACGTAAAGCCGACGAAATCGAATTCACCGATACTGTCGCCGCTTTCAAGCGCCCACAGCGGACGTCCCTCTTGCTCCATAAGTGCCGCCATATCGTCGTCCGGCGCGAACACGCGCTCACACCAGATATGCGGCTGTTCGTTAAACTGGGAATAGAGAATTTTCATCCCGAGGTGGGACATTCCCACTTCGTACAAATCGGGAAAACAAAACGCAAAGCGCACGTCTACGTCCGCTTTGTTTTTCACAACGCTATGCAACTCGCCACCGGTATAGCGAGCCGGTTTTTGTACTTTTAAGAGCAACTGCTCCCATTTTGCATCCATATGCGGTACCTGCCTTTTCGTAAGTACCTATATTTTAGCAGACTTTTCGCTGTTTTTCAATCTTTCTTTTTGAAAAACACCAAAAAAAGCAGGTAAACACACAAAACGAGCAACGAGAGGTTGTAGCCGGAGGAAAACAGCACCCACAACGCTCCGAAAACAAGCGGAATTCCCATTGCCACGCCCGTAACGTTCACCACGCGCGCGGCAGTTTCTTCCCCTAAGCACGGCGCCATCCAACAAAAAAGCGCCTGCCCACCGTCCAACGGCGAGAGCGGCAAAAGGTTAAAAAGCCCAAGCGCCAAGTGTACAAGCACGCCTTTGTCGCTCCCCATCGCCGCCGAAAGCGCGGCAAAAAGCAGATTGCACGCAGGCCCTGCCACCGCCACCGTCGCCATCGTTCGATACGGGAGCGGCGGCAGTTCCATCCGCATCCCAAACGCACCGAACGTAAGCGTTCGCGGCCGAAATCCGCCGGCAACCGTTGCGGCGACGTGCGCCGCTTCGTGCAAAAACGCCGCATAGAGGCAAAGAGCGGCGCTCCCCGTTTTGTCGAACATACAAAGAAGCGCCACTACCGCCGGGAATCCGATAGAAAAACAAACGTCCACCCCACACACCGTTGTTTTGAGCATACGTCACCTCGCGTAAACGGAAAGCGGCAAAAAACAGACGGGGTCAAGCGGCGTATCGTTTTCCAAAAACTCCAAATGCAAGTGGTTGCCGGTAGACACGCCGGTTGAACCGACGCGCGCCACCGTTTGCCCGGCTTTCACCTTGTCCCCTTTTTCCACAAGCAGTTTTTCGCAGTGACCGTAAATCACCGAAAGCGTCTCCGTCACCTGCATTTCAAGATAATTGCCGTAACTGCCGCCGCTTCCCGTCTCGGTCACGATGGCATCATACATCGCCAAAAGCGGTGTTCCCTCGTCGGCGGCAATATCCCATCCGGTGTGGACCGATTCACCGCCGCGCACCGGATGTTCCCGTTCGCCAAACGCCGAGGTCAACACCCCGTTTGTCAGCGGCAAACAGACGGGCGACGGAAATTCCGTCGCCCGTTGTTCGCTATAAGACGGCACCGCCGTTTTGGCCATTGCCGCTACCAATCGCTTTTCTTCCACTGCCCGTGCGCTTGTCGGAGGTTGCGTCGAAGTCGTCGTTGTCGTTACCGTTGTACGTTGCGGCGCATCGAACAGCGCATCGGCAAACGTGTTGTCGGCAAGCGCCGCAAACAGCCCCGTTTTCGCTTCTGTCGCGAAGCCGCCGCCGAGTATGCGGATAAGAAGTCCGAGCAAAAGCACCACCGCGCATACGATGCATTGCGTGATAAGCACGGTCAGTTTCCCCTTCTGTTTCTCGCTCATACGATAATGCAAATGAGGCCGTTACAGCCGTCGTTGATGACGCGCTCCACCGTTTCTTTGAGCTTCATACGCGCTTCCTGCGGCATATGGTTGAGTTTCGTATGCAGCCCCTCGTTCACCAATCCATAAAGCGACGTGCCGAAGATGTTGGACTCCCAAATCTTCTGCGGTTCTTCCTCAAACTCGCGCAAGAGATAGTTGACGAGTTCTTCCGATTGATGCTCTGAGCCGACAATCGGCGACACTTCGGTTTCAATGTCGGCACGCATAATGTGCATCGACGGCGCTTTGGCACGCAGGCGCACGCCGTAGCGGCCGCCCTGACGCAAAATTTCCGGCTCTTCCAGTTCCAGTTCGTCCGCCGACGGCATCACGATGCCGTAGCCGGTCGCCTCTGCCTCGTCGAGCGCATTTTTGATTTTGTCGTAACGGGTTTTGACGTCGGCGAGCATCGTCATCGTTTTCATCAGTTCGGCGTCCGTGCGGCAGGAAAGCCCCGTCACCTCGGACAACACCTCATAAAACAGTCCGCTTTCCACCTCTACCGAGAGAAGCGCTTTGCCCGTGCCCAAATCCACGCTTTTTACGTGGCTGTCCGCCACGTAGTCGCAATCGAATAGTTTTTCCGCCATCTGCGCCACGTCTTTGATTTTTTCACCGCAGGCACAGGCGACCTTGATTTGGGACAGCACCGCGCGGCGCACCGCATGGGATGGGTCAAGACTCATCATCCAACGCGGCAAATCCACGCCGATTTCGCGGACGGGAAATTCAAAGAGCACCCGTTCGAGCACCGCTTTAATTTCCTCTTCCGTCACCGCGGTGCAGTCCACGGGGCACACCGGCACGCCGTAGTCGTTTTCAAGCGTAGCGGCAAGGCGACGCGTCGCGGAAGATTTCGGTTCGGTGCTGTTAAGAAGCACCGCAAACGGTCGGTTCATCTCGGTGAGTTCCGCCACCACGCGGCGCTCCGCCTCTTCGTATTCCGCGCGCGGAATTTCGCCGATACTGCCGTCGGTGGTAACAAGAAATCCGATTGTCGAATGGTCGGTAATCACCTTGCGCGTACCGATTTCCGCCGCCATATTAAACGGGATTTCCTCGTCATACCACGGCGTTTTCACCATCCGTGGCTGTTCGTTTTCGATATATCCGAGCGCCGACGGCACGATATAGCCCACACAATCAATAAGCCGCACGTTGAGATTTACCGTGCCGTCCAGCGTGATATGCACGCCCTGCTCCGGAATAAATTTCGGCTCAGTGGTCATAATCGTGCGTCCTGCCGCCGATTGCGGCAATTCGTCGATTGCCCGTTCGCGTTTGGCATCGCTCGCGATATGCGGCAACACCATCTCATCCATAAATCGTTTGATAAACGTCGATTTGCCCGTGCGCACCGGCCCGACGACCCCAATATAAATGTCTCCGCCGGTTCGCTTGGAAATGTCCTCGTAAAGGTTGTTTCCTCGTTCCATCCGAATTCCTCCCCTGTCCACATTTTGAAAGTTGTTTCATTCCTATGCAGGCAAAACGGGGATTATGCAAAAAAAGAACCTCTCAGGGGGCACCCTACGTAAGGAAGGTGCCCCAACGGGAGGGCCTTTGTATCAAATCTTAATAATTGTGTTTGTGAGACGGCATAGCCATTATGGTTATGCCGTTTTGCTTTGGGTTTCTTTTTTGTTTTGAGCATCTTTCAAGCGCTTTTGGAACGCGGCTTCCATTTCTTCCGGTGTCATTTCTTGTACAATGCCGACACCATTGAAATAGATGTCCAAAATTTGAACCCGTTTTCCGTCAACATAACGCGGTGCATGAACCTCGATTTTCTCGATGTATTCGTGCAGAAGTTCCGGCGTGAGTTCGGTAAACTCCGTAAGGCGTTTGACTTTTTCGATGAACTTTTGCAACCCCACCGATTTGTCCGTTTCAACCGAAAGATACATCTCCATATCCGGAACTGCCGCTTTGAGAGTTGCTTGTTCTCGCTCGAGAGATTCGGTCATCGTGGCATACCGTTCATCGGACAATTTTCCGTTGGCGTTATCCTCATACAGTTTAAGGATAAGACCGTCAATTTCGGTGATACGGTTCTTTGCTTTTGTCAATTCCTTTTTCTTTGCCGCAAGCTCTTTCTTTTTCTCCGTTCCATAATGAGCCATTTGCATTTCTGCAAATTCTTCCTCGAAGATATGGATCATGTTAAAAACCCGTCGCATCGCCTCAAATGTCATTTCATATACGACTTTTTCACGAATAAAATGGGCGGAGCATACTTCGGAGTTCCTGCGGTAAGACGAGCAAAAGAAATTTGCTTGCTCACGCTTGTAGTTGCCGGTTGCGCTGTAATACAGTTTTTCTTTGCAATCCGCACAATAGAGAATACCGGAAAACATACTGATGATTCCCGTTCTTGTCGGACGGCGGCGATGTTGCCGCAGCTCCTGCACAAGAGCAAAGGTTTCGCGGTCAATGATGGCAGGATGGGTGTTTTCAAAAATTTTCCATTCTTCGGGCGGTCTTTCAATCTTCGTTTTGTTCTTGAAAGACTTGGTAGTGGTACGGAAATTGACAGTATCTCCACAGTATTCCTGCTTCGACAGCATGTCCGATACCGTTGCGGCGCACCAATTGTTTTTCACCGCCGGTAAGTTTCCGCATTTGCGCCGAACGCTGCTCCAATACTCTGCCGGAGTGGGCACGCCGTCCGCTTTCAACTTTTTCGCAATCTGTGTCGGTCCGAGTCCGGCAACACACATTTCGAAAATCCGTTTTACAACCGCCGCAGCCGGCTCGTCAATCACCCAGACCTCATCTTTGCTTTCCGGGTCCTTCATATAGCCGTAAGGCGGATTGGTTGTCAGCGGTTTTCCCGACATCCCTTTGTTCTTGAACACATTGCGTACCTTTTGACTCGTGTTCTTCGCGTGCCATTCGTTGAACAAGTCTTGCATAGGAACAAGATCGCTGATACCGTTGGCGGTGTCGATATTATCCATAATGGCAATATACCGAATTCCCATACGGTCAAATTCTTCTTCCATAAGCTGACCGACAATCAAGCGGTTACGGCCTAAACGAGAATGGTCTTTCACGATAAGCGTGCCGATCATCCCTTGTTCGCCGAGCTCCATAATTTCCGTGAAAGCGGGGCGTGCAAATGTCGTGCCCGACCAACCGTCATCCACGAAAACACGCGTGTTTTTGAAACCGTTGTCCTTTGCGTATTTCTCTAAAATGGATTGCTGATTTTTGATGCTGCCTGACAGACCTTCTTGCTCATCATCACGCGATAAGCGGCAGTACAAGGCAGTGATTTTGTCCGACTGATTGATTTTTTTCATAAATCTCCTTTCCTCAGCCGGATATGATGTGAATCATAGGACACTTGTATTGTATCATACCCGACTGACTATTTCAACGCATAGATGCTATTTTCGAGAAATGTTATTCTGCTTCAAGAGAAGTCGTTGTGTTTTTGCAAAAATGCTCTCATTTGCTTTTTCATTAAAATGGCAACGGACAATATAGATGGTGCCGTCCATTTCATTCATAAACCGCAGATGAAGTGCCGGATCGTTGGTAAACCATTCGAGCCGTTCTTCCGTTGTCATTTCCGTTAATTGTTCGAAGATTGTGTCATACAAGCTTTTCAGTTTGTCATTCATTGCTTTGATTCTCCTTTCAAGTGGGGTTACAGGGGCGTTGCCCCTTTCGTGTCGCTGACACGGAGGGATGGTGGCTACACAAATCCCATGCTCGTTATCCTTACGGATAGGACAGCCACCGTATAGCCACCGATTGTTTTTAAGCACCGCGCTCCCGAGTCGGTTTTTGTATTCCTACCCCTTTTAAGCGGTGTCGCCTCGCTCGTTTCATCGCGCAGTCATATCTTCCTCGGGTGCGGCTATTCAGTTGTAAAATAGGCCCCTAATGTATAGGGACAAAGGGGTGCCGTTTGTACAGTCTTTTTTCGAAAAAAGTTCAAGAAGATTGGCGCCATTTTGGCGCCACCGACCGATCACCCCCGAAAGCTGGCGCCATTTTGGCGCCAAATCGCTCGACAAAACATCCCGGAAAAATATCCCTCTACCTATTAGCCAGAAAAACGGCTGTTTTTTAGGGGGTAATTTGAAAATATGTCAAAATCGACAACACACTTGCCAAAGAGTGCAAATTACCCCTCTACTTATAAGGACTGGGAGGTGCCGTTTTTGAAGGTGTTTTCCGAAAAAACTTTTGATTTTCCGAAAAATTTTCCTTTCTACTAATGGTTGTAGAAAAATCGCCCGATTTTTAACCACAATTTCAAAAAATTTCCTTTCACCCTCTTAGTAGAAAAATCGCCGAAAATTCAACATGCGATTTCAAAAAAATTCGAGAAAATAAAAAAGTCCTCTCGCTCGTTGGCGAGGGGGTTTACATGTATAA
>JAZUEK010000046.1:0-9848 GCA_045640165.1 Acutalibacteraceae bacterium
GAGCAACAGAACGTCTTTCATGTTGATATCGCCGTCCGCATTGGCATCCGCCGCCGCTTCGTTGATTTCAACTTCGATACCTGCGATGTATTTGCGCAGGGTCAGAACGTCTTTCATGTTGATGTCGCCATCGTTGTTGGCATCGCCACGGGTGACGTCCACACCGGTCGGCTCAACCTCAGTCGCGGTCGGCTCCACAGACGGCTCGGTCGGCTCGCCAACGCGGAACACGCTGACTTTGGCATAGGTCCAGCTCAAGGTATGACCGGCTTCGCCGCTATCCGCCAGATACACGTCGCCGATGCCCTCCGCCGGGATAGCAACCGGAATGATCGCGGTCACAGTGGACTCTTCGGTGGTGATACAGCCGGAATCGCCCCAGTACTCGGCCCAATCCAGACCTTCGCCCAGGTGGAAGTCGGCTTCGCCGTTATCCACGGAACCGGTCACGGTGATTTGATAATACTCGCCTTTGTCCGGATCAATCGGACCGTTTTTCGCCGCGTCCGCTTTGATCTCGTTGACAACCAGGAACCACGCATCGGTTTTCTCCGGTTTCAGCGTTTTGGCGCCGCCCACGTTGTTCTCAACGAGAACGGTTTCCACCAACGACACCGGCTCGGACGGCTCGGTCTCGGTAGCAGACGGCTCAGTCTGGGACGGCTCGGTCTCGGACGGCTCAGTCTGGGACGGTTCAGTCTCGGACGGCTCGGTCTCGGACGGTTCAGTCTCGGACGGCTCGGTCTCGGACGGCTCAGTCTCGGACGGCTCAGTCTCGGACGGCTCGGTCTCGGACGGCTCGGTCACAGACGGCTCAGCACCAGTCTCGGTCGGCTCGATCTCAGTCGCGGTCGGCTCGATCTCGGTCGCAGTCGGCTCAATCTCAGTCGCAGTCGGCTCGATCTCGGTCGCAGTCGCCTCAGTCGCGGTCTCGGTCTCAGCCACAGTCGCGGTGGTCTCGACCGTACCGGCCTCACGATACGCATAGATAGCGATCGTGCCGACGTGGATAACCGTGTCGCCGCCGTCACCGGCAGCGCCCAGCACCCAAGAGGAATCCAACTCGGACACGTTCACGTCGCCCGTGCTGTCAAAATAAACAGTACCCGGCGCAACGCTTTCCGCCCACAGCTGTTTTGCACCGTCGGTAAGAATCCAGCAAGCATAGCCAAAACCACCGGACACGTAATTCGTGTTGGCGTCCGCCTCAATTTTCAGCACCGCACCGTTATTGGTGGGGTCGCCGTCGGAGACACCGTACGTGTTAAATTCGGCAGCCAGCGCCGCTTGCAGCGCTGCATCGTCGACAATAACGGTGTTCATACCCGAATAGTCGGAATTCAGCGTGAACTCACCGACGAGCTGCCAGTCCGGCTCTGCCGAAGCGAGAACGCTGGAAAGCAACAGCGTGCTGACCAAAAGCGCGATCGCCATAAAAACAGAACCGAGTTTGAAAATGTTTTTCATGGGTATCAATTCCTTTCAATAAATTTTCAAGATATTCGCGGTCAAGCACACTATACCATTTTTTATGGCGCTTGTCCATATTTTTGCACAAAAGGTTTTTGCTTTTTCGTGAATTTTCCAAAAAAACTTTCCGCAGTAGCAAAACGCACGGAATATGCACCTTTTTTCTCCGATTTGTATATTTTTGTGCGTATTATTTATATTTTCAGTCTCTTTCAGTTGTCGCCCGTTAACCGAAAAAATCGAGAAAAACGCCTTCTTCGCTTCGCTCACGGCGTTTGGAGTTCGTTTCGAATCCACCCTCTTTTTCAAAAAAATAACCGCAAAACGCACGAGGCGTTTCGCGGTTATTTGGTGGGAGCGGGTGGATTCTTTTCTCACGTGACACAACCGTCCCCCGGACGGTTGTTCCCAAACGCCTTCTTCGCTTCGCTCATGGCGTTTGGAGTTCGTTTCGAATCCACCCTCTTTTTCAAAAAAAATAACCGCAAAACGCACGAGGCGTTTCGCGGTTATTTGGTGGGAGCGGGTGGATTCGAACCACCGAAGTCACTGACAACAGATTTACAGTCTGCCCCCTTTGGCCACTCGGGAACACTCCCATATTCCGTTTTGCAACGTCAACTACTATACCACGGGCAAACGGAAATGTCAAGAAAAAAATAAAAATATCTTTATATTTTCCAAAATCTTTTAACCTGTCACGTCTTTTTCGGTCGCAACCGTAAGCGTTTTTCCGTCGGTAATCACCGTCACCGTGCCTTGCTTGTCGGTACGATACACGGTTGCGCCCACGGCAGAGAGCCTTGTGAGCGCCGACGCGTGCGGATGTCCGTAGTCGTTATACAATCCGCAAGACACCACCGCGATTTCGGGATTCACCGCTTCTAAAAATTCTCGGCCGCTCGAGCCACCGGAGCCGTGATGCGCCACTTTCAGCACGTCGGCCGCGAGCCCGTCATCCAGTTGCAACAGCGTTTGTTCCTCAACAGCGGTCATATCGCCGCAAAAGAGGAATTTTCGCTCGCCGTAGTCGGCGCGCACACAAAGCGACAAGTCGTTGAAATCCTCCGCCTCGTCCGCGAGCGGACCGAGCACCGAAAACGCTATTTTGCCCACCGAAAAAGCATCACCGGCTTTCGGCTCAACGCGTTTCACGCCCTTTTCGGACAGAAGCGTCACCGCTTTTTCGTAATACTGTCCAAGCGTCTCCGTTTCCGGCGGCGTTTGCATCACCACGGTTTCCACCGGCATCCGTTCAAGTATCGCCGAAAATCCGCCGATATGGTCAGCGTGAGGATGGCTGACGACAACGGCGTCCAACTTCGTCACGCCGTAAGCCGTCAGCAGTTCCGCTGTAAGGTTCGGGCGTTCCACCGTGCCGGCATCTATGAGCACCGCGGTGTCATCCGCCGTAAGCAACGCACAGTCGCCCTGCCCCACGTCCAAAAACCGCACCGTCAGCACACCATCGTCGCGGACAGTGGACGGCTCGCCCCACGTGGCCGGCGGAAACACCTGCCACACCACAGCGGCCGCCACAAGCAACACAAACCCGACGGTGACAAGCCACAGTTTGCGGCGATGTTTTCGTGTTGTTTTGCTCATCTCGTCGATGCTTTCGTCTCGTCAAGCAACTTGATGGGGTCGTTATCCAAAATTGCCTGCAAAAACGCCAAATCGTTGTCGTGACGGGCAATCGCGGCTTTACTGCTCGCCGTGCCGCCCAGTCGCCGCACGCCAAAATAGAGGTCTTCGGGGAATTCCGCGCCCCAATACTCGGTGCGGCGGTCGTCGCCGTTCCAGTTCCAGTAAAAATCGGTTTGGTTGACCCCCTCCACGTCGCGCGCAGGGTCGTCAAAGAACAAATCCACGCCACTGTTTTCTTTGAGGTCGCCCAAATAGTTGTCGTAACTCGGTTTGTCAAAAATAAAGAACATCACGTCCGCCGACACGAGATACGCCATAATTTTTTGGGAATTCATCTCTGCTTGCGGATTTTTGCGGCCGCCCACGTATTGCGACAGCGCTAAATCCTCGACCTCGACAACGATTTTGCCGTCGCCGTTGAGATCTTGCCCGTACGTTTGAAGCATCACTTCCAATTCGGCAACGCCCTCTTCGGACACGCCGTCACGCGTCACGAGCGCAATCGGATAATCCGGCTCCACGTGGGTTGCCGCTTGCCAAACGCCGACGCCGATGATAGCGAGCAGGCACACGGCCGCTACCACCCACCATTTATAGTAAAACCAAAAATTCTGCCATTTGGATTTGGGAGTTTGCGGTTCTTGTGGGATTTCCACCCGTTCCAGTTCCTCTTTCGGCACCCCGGCCAACGCCATTTCTCTTGCCATAAACCATCCCTCGCTTTACCGTTTCAGTATACGGGATTTCGGGGGCAAAGTCAAGGAAAACAAAAAATCCCACAACCTCTCGGTTGTGGGATTTTTCTTACTGAAACTTATTTCTGCGGAAAGCGCTCGCGGTTTTTGTTGTAGGTGGTGTGGAGCAGCTCGTGCGCTTTGTGGGAGTTCGGCTCACCGAGGAACTCGTCATACAGCGCTTTCACCTGAGCGTTCTTGTGGCTCTGGCGAAGTTCTTGGCGCTCGTCCTCGCTGTACAGCGCGGCAGCACGTTTCGCCTGATAGGTGTCGAGGATGTCGTCATCCTCGTTCGGCAGGAACGCCTCGCGGACGTACGGCTGGCCGCCGCCGTTGATGCAGCCGCCCGGGCAACCCATAATCTCGATGAAGGTGTAGGGAGACGTGCCCTCGCGGATTTGGTCGAGCAGCACTTTCGCGCCTTTCATACCGCTGGTGACCGCCACTTTGATTTTCTGGCCGGCGAGGTCGAATTCCGCCTCGCGGATGGACTCAAAGCCGCGGACTTCTTTGAACACCACGCCCTCGCGCTCTTTGCCGGTAAGGACAAAGTACGCGGTACGAAGCGCGGCTTCCATAACACCGCCGGTGACGCCGAAGATGACGCCGGCGCCGGTGTAATCGTGGACGATATCCTGATCAAAGTCTTCACCCGGCAGTTTCGTGAAGTTGATGCCGGAGCGTTTGATGAGTTTGCCGAGTTCGCGCGTAGTCAGCACGGCGTCGACGTCGCGCAGACCGTTGGTCTCGAGTTCCGGACGTTGCTCCTCGTATTTTTTGGAAGAGCACGGCATAATCGACACGACGAACATATCTTCCGGTTTCACGCCGATTTTCTCGGCATAATAACTCTTGAGGATCGCGCCGAACATCTCGTGCGGCGATTTGCAGGAAGACAGGTGATCGAGCTGATCGCCGTAGTAGTACTCGGCGTAGTTGATCCAGCCGGGCGAGCAGGAGGTAATCATCGGCAGCGCACCGCCGTTTTTGATGCGGCCGAGCAGTTCGGTGGCTTCCTCCATAATGGTCAGGTCGGCGGCAAAGTTGGTGTCGAACACTTTCTTGAAGCCGAGGCGGCGAAGCGCGGCGCACATTTTGCCGGTCACCGGAGTGCCGATTTTCATGCCGAATTCTTCGCCGAGGGCAGCGCGGACAGCCGGCGCGGTCTGAACAACCACGTATTTGCCGGCGGCCATCGCCGCGTCAACCTTGTCGATTTCGCTTTTCTCCATCAACGCGCCGGTCGGGCAAACGTTGATGCACTGGCCGCACATAATGCACGGCGACTCAATGAAGCTGCGGTTCTCAGCCGGGGCAACAATCGTGTTGAAGCCGCGGTTTTCGAAGCCGAGGATGCCGTTGCCGTGCGCATTCTGGCAACGGGTAACGCAACGACCGCACAGCACGCATTTGGAGGTGTCGCGGACGATGCTCGGGGTCAAATCGTCGAACGTGGTCGGCGTTTGCGCACCCTGGAACATGCCCTCGCGCGCACCGGTCAAGCGCGCCACGTGGAGCAGTTCGCATTTTTCGTTTTTATCGCACTCTTGGCAGTTGCGGTTGTGGTTCGAGAGGAGCAGTTCCACCGAAGCACGGCGCGCCGCCGTCGCTTTCGGGGAGGAAATGGTGATTTCCATGCCCTCGCTCACCGGATACACGCAAGACGCCACGAGACCGCGCGCGCCGGTCGCCTCAACGAGGCAGACGCGGCAAGAACCGCGGTTGCATTCGCCGTGGTTGTAAGCGCAGAGAGACGGGATTTCATAGCCGCATTTTTTGGCGGCTTCAAGGATGGTCAAACCTTCCTCGACCTGATAGGGAATCCCTTCAATTTTAATGTTCACTAAAGCCATTGTCGTAATCCCCCTTATTTCTTCTCAATCGCGCCGAATTTGCAGGTCGCTACGCACATGCCGCACTTGATGCACTTCTGCGGATCGATTTGGAGAGCCGGCAGTTTTTTGCCTTCGGCAATATAGTCGGTCTTGGTAATCGCACCCACCGGGCACTGTTTCGCACACGCGCCGCAACCATAGCACTTGTCTTTGTTGATGACGTACTGCATGAGGTTTTTGCACACACCGGCCGGGCATTTCTTGTCCACGATGTGGGCAATATACTCGTCGCGGAAGTGGGTCAGAGTCGAGAGCACCGGGTTGGCGGCCGTCTGACCGAGTGCACACAGCGAGCCGGCTTTGATGGTGGCCGCCAACTCTTCGAGCTGGGTCAGGTCTTCCATCGTGGCTTTGCCCTCGGTGATTTTGGTCAGATACTCAAGCATACGTTTCGTACCGATACGGCAGGGCGAGCATTTACCGCAAGATTCGTCGCAAATGAATTCCATATAGAATTTTGCCACGTCAACCATGCAGTTATCCTCGTCCATAACAATCGCGCCGCCGGAACCCATCATCGAGCCCTTCGCAACGAGGTTGTCAAAGTCGATTTCCGCATCAAGATCTTTTTCGGTAAGGCAACCGCCGGACGGGCCGCCGGTTTGGATGGCCTTGAATTTTTTGCCGTTCGGCACACCGCCGCCGATATCGTAGATGAGTTCGCGGAGCGTGGTGCCCATCGGAACTTCCACAAGGCCGACGTTGTTGATTTTGCCGCCCAAAGCGAACACTTTCGTGCCCTTGGACTTCTCGGTGCCGCACTCGGCAAATTTCTGAGCACCCTCACGCAGGATGTACGGGATGCAGGCGAGCGTTTCGACGTTGTTCACAACGGTCGGGCGGTCCCACAGACCTTTGACCGCCGGGAACGGCGGACGCGGACGCGGCATACCGCGCTGGCCCTGAATGGAGTTGAGCAGGGCGGTCTCTTCGCCGCAGACGAACGCACCGGCGCCGAGGCGGATGTGCGCGCGGAAGGAGAAGCCGGAACCCAAGATGTTGTCACCAAGGAGGCCGAGCTCTTCGGCTTGTTTAATCGCAATTTTCAGGCGGTTGACCGCAATCGGATACTCGGCACGAACGTAGAAATAACCGTTCTGCGCACCGATAGCGTAACCGGCAATCATCATACCCTCGATAACGGCAAGCGGATTGCCTTCGAGGATGGAGCGGTCCATAAACGCACCCGGGTCGCCCTCGTCACCGTTGCAGACGACGTATTTGTCGCCGTCGCCGTTCATGGCAAACATCCATTTACGGCCGGTCGGGAAACCGGCGCCGCCGCGACCGCGGATACCGGAAGCGAGCACCTCGTCCACGACGTCTTTACGGTCCATTTGGAGCGCACGGGCAAGGCCCTTGAACGCGCCGGCACCGAGAGCTTCCTCGATGTCCTCCGGGTTAATCTGGCCGCAACCGTGAAGCGCGATACGATGCTGTTTTTTATAGAACGTGATATCGTCCTGTTTGACAACTTTTTCTTTCGTCGCCGGGTCGATGTAAAGCAGACGCTCGACAATCTCGCCGCCCTCGATATCTTTCTCAATAATCTCGTCCACGTCTTCGATTTTCACCATACGATACAGCGTATCTTCCGGATAAATCTTAACGAACGGGCCCTGCGAGCAGAAACCGAAGCAACCGACTTGGTTGACGGTCACTTTGTCGGACAGACCTTTTTCGGCGACCAGTTTTTCAAACCGCTCGCGGATTTCCGCGGAGTTGGAAGAAAGGCAGCCGGTACCACCGCAAAGAACGATGGCGCGTTTGCCGTTTTCGCCGGCAAATTTACCGTCAAGGCACTTGGAACAAGCAACCTGTTTGGATTCGAGTTCTTCAAAGGTTTTAATCATCGCTTATTCCTCCCCCTGCGCACGCAATTCTTCGATGATACCCGGAACAGCGGACACCGCCACTTTCGGATACACTTTACCGTTGATGGACACTGCCGGCGCAATACCGCACGCACCGATGCAACGCAGCGCGTCGATGGTGAACAGACCGTCCTCGGTGGTTTCGCCCGGTTTGATGCCGAGGATTTCCGAGAACTTGTCAATCACCTGCTGAGCACCTTTGACGTAGCACGCCGTGCCAAGGCAGCAACCGATGACGAATTTCCCCTTCGGTTTCAGGGAGAAGAACGAATAGAACGTCACGACGCCGTAGATTTCGGCAACGCTGACACCGGTGCGCTCCGAGACAATCTGCTGCACGTCCAGCGGAATATAGCCATATTCCTTTTGGATATCGCTGAGGATCATCATCAGAGGAGTTTTCTCGCCTTCGTAGCGATCGCAGATTTCGTTAATCTTCGCTACAGCGGCTTCACTTAAATGAGCCATGATAGCCCTCCTTAAATATTGTTTTCCTGCCGTCGGCGCAAACCGACGACATAGTAATACCATAACCTTATAAAGTATAGCACCCGTGCGTCTTTCTGTCAAGGACAAACCGTTGCATTTTTCTTCCGAAAACGACGGGCTTTTTGCGTTTTTTGCCAAAAAATTTTTTTACGCTCATAAAACGCGCCAGTTGCTCACGAGCAACACCTACGGCAACTCCACTGAGCGCACCTGCACAAGGGAAATAAAAATCGGCAACTCCACTGAGCGCACCTGCACAAGGGAAATAAAAATCTGTGATAACTTCGTTCAGCGCACCCACACAAGGGAAATAAAAAATCCCACCCGAAAGATTCGGGTGGGATTTTTGCGGTTTTGATTAGCCGATTTGCGGCAGAGAAGCGGCGGCGGCGGACTGACCGACGCGGCGGAACTTCTCGTCCGGCAGGTTGAGTTCGATACCCTGGATATCCGGATACTCGTCAGCGAGCACACGACGGGCTTCCTCGATAACGAGGTCGCCGCCCTCACCGGACATCACGCGGCCGAGCAGCAGCACGTGTTTGATGGAGTAGTACATATTGTAGTACGCGAGAGCGTGGCCCAGATACGTACCGATGGAGCGATAGATTTCGCGAGCGGCTTCGCTGCCGTTGTTCATCTCGCCTTGCACCACTTTCAGTTTCTCAGCCGGGGACAGTTTCTCGTCCAGCTCGATGCCGGCACGCGGCGCGAGTTTGATGACGCTGTCCTGCGAGAAATATTTAACGCCGCAGCCCTTGTCGCCGGACCACTCGTCCACCATGGCATCGTCCTGCAGGTCAACCGGAGCAAACGCGAGCTCGTTGAGCCAGCCGGTGATGTTGCCGTCCGGATCGACGTAGCCGACCGCTTCGGACGTACCCATCGCGATACCGAGGATTTCGTTGGAGTTGAGGCTCATCGCACCGGCGAGAGCGGTCACGTCGCCGTCGTTCGCAACTTGCAGCGGCACGTCACCGATTTCTTTCGCGGCGCGGATGTAGATGTCTTTGACTTTCTTATCGAATTGGTCTTTCGGAACTTTCAGGAACAGCGACGCGACCATCGCGCGGTTGTCCACGTAGATACCGGCGGAGGAAACGCCGATGGCGTCCACGCGCGGCATTTTGGAAGCGGCGGTCTTCATCGCATCGAGGATGCCCTGGAAGTGATAATCCGGATCCTCGGTGGTTTTCGGGAACCACACAACCTCTTCGGAGTAGATGGACTCGCCGTCAACGACAGCGGACACTTTACGGTCGGAACCGCCGGCATCAAAGCCGATACGGCAGCCTTCCCAGTGGTTACCGACAGCCTGGGCGCCGGATTTCTCGGCCGGAGCCTCGGCGAGCGGCAGGGAGACGACTTGGAACTCGCTCTCGTACACGTTGGCCATAAAGTCGGCGTCGAATTCACGCGCGCCGCCGATGCGATAGGTGTCGGCGATGTATTTCGCCATCTCATCGTCACCGCAGACGTAGATTTTGAAGCCGCCGTAGGCCCACAGAAGCATTTTCACCATACGCTCGACGTAGACTTTGTCCGCCTGCGCCATTTCGGGCGTACCGTGGATTTTGCACGCACGGCGAGAGATGCAGCCGCGGCTGCGCTCCACCGCGATGACGATGTCTTTGCCGTTCGCCGCCGATTTCTCGAAGGCGCGGCAGAACGCCGCCATCGGAATATACCCTTTGTCAAGGGACGGAATGTTTTTCAGTTCAATGTTAAGACCATAAACC
>JAZUEK010000047.1:0-3983 GCA_045640165.1 Acutalibacteraceae bacterium
CGATTTTTAACCACAATTTCAAAAAATTTCCTTTCACCCTCTTAGTAGAAAAATCGCCGAAAATTCAACATGCGATTTCAAAAAAATTCGAGAAAATAAAAAAGTCCTCTCGCTCGTTGGCGAGGGGGTTTACATGTATAAATACTTCTACACTTTTTTCTTGTGTTTTTCGAATAAATATGTTATACTGTCTATGTATACCAATTTATCTAAAGAAATGCGACAAAAAATTCAGACAAAACGCGGCTCGGCCGCACAGAAAATAGGAAAGGGTGATCAATTTGACCGAAATCAAGGTGTATCAATTCGTTATGTTCGGCGTTATTTTGATTGCTTCTGTTTACGGAATGCTCCAAATGTTCAAAAAACGGGTGCCGGTGTATTTTATGTTATACATCTGCGGCGCGTGGTGCTTTGCTGTTCGGCTGATCTACATTTTTCTTATCCAGGCTTGCGGCGAGATTTACAACGAAGCGAGCAGTTTAAGCTTTTTGGGAATCGGCGGTATGTTTGCGTTTTTTGCGACCGCCAACTACGGCACGTTTAACTCGCTCATCGACGACCGAGGAAATAAAATTCGACTTATCCGCATTGTGGCGCACCTGAACGCGTTTCTTGTTGCGGCGTTGATTGCTTTGGAGGTGTTTTTTGCACACCTGCCGTTGTTTAACATCATCACGCTGTTTATCTCGTTGTTCCCCGCGCCGTGCTGTGCGTATTTCGCCACCAAAATTCTTTTGATGAAAAGCAACGGCGACAACTTATTGATGGGTGTGAAACCGCTGAACTTTTCAACACTTCTTATCTGTTTCGGTATCTTGGCGTATATCTTCTTCCGTATGATCGGCAGCGAATTCGGTGCAAACATTTCGTTTGGCGTCTACACGGGCTGTGTGGCGGCCAACGTCTTCTTGGCAGATTGGGGGCGTAAGCAATGGCTGAAATGATTTTGATTTTGTTTATCTGCTTCTTCATTCCGCTGATCATGGCGCTCTTTCTTGTGAAAGGCGAATCGAAAATCACGCTGTTGTTTATGATTGTCGGTCTGTTCGTTTGCTTGTTTGCCTCCTACGTCAACGGATTTGCCGAAAGCATCAGCGTGACGCTTTCCAGAACGCAACTTACTTATATCGTCACACCGGTGGTGGAGGAAGTTCTGAAAGCGATTCCCATTGTGATTTTTGTGTTTATGTTCAAACCCGAAAAAGAACATTTACTGAGTTGTGCTATGATGCTCGGTATCGGCTTTTCGGTGTTGGAGAACGCGTATATTCTGGCATCCAACATCGACACGGTCACCTTGACTTGGGCGGTGGTGCGCGGTATCGGCGCAGGACTGATGCACGGTGTCAGCACTTTGATGGTGGGCTACGGCTTGAGTTATGTGCGTATTCGCCGCAAGCTGGCACTTACCGGCACCTACGGACTGTTGATACTCGCCACGATGTATCACGCCTGCTTCAACCTGCTCATTCAATCCCCGTACCGTTTCTACGGCATTTTGATGCCGGTGATGACCTTCTTACCGATTTTGCTGATTTTGTACAGAAGCAAATATAAGACGAAATTGAAACCGGAGGCGAAGGCATGAGTTGCAAAAACACAAAAAGCGTGTTCCAAGCGGCTTTGGCGGTGTGCCTCGCGGTGGTGATGGGCGCTCTTTCGCCGTTGCAGGCCTTTGCGCTCTCGAAAGCGGAGGAGCATCTGGCGAACACGGCGCCGACGGCGCTGGAAGCCGAACTCGAAAACCAAACCATCGGCAATTTTGTCGGAAAATCCAACCTGTACGTCAGCGACGTGAAAATTGCCACCGGCAAAACCGCCGACGAGGCAAAGAAAGCCCTGCACGATGCCGGGTATCTTGTCTATGACTGCGACTTAAACGAGGGTACCGAAACCCCGAAACGCTCGTATAAGAGTATGCTCATCTTAAAGACCTTGTCGGACCAGCAGGTCCCAAAGAGATATACCTATCTCGGCTACAAGCTCACTACCGACCGGACGCGCGCCATTACGAATTTGTACGTGATGGACGAGGAGGGCGGTTACGACAAGTTCTCTTACAGCGAATTTGCCAAGAGCAAGATGCCGGGCCTGCAAACGATGGTTGCCGGTATGCAGGCCTCCTGCAACGAGATGCGTAAAAAGTTGGCGGCGGGCAGTTATGCCGCGAAGGTAGCCAAGGAATACCTCGATTTGTTCTGTGTTCCCGAAACCTCCGCCGGCAAAACGGGTGTGCCGCTCGGCGACTATCTTTTGGACACGAAGCGGACGGAAAACGATTTCCGTGACCTGCTTTTGGTGCTGGACACCCTGATGCTCAATATGATCAACGCGCAGCTTGCCGTGGGTGTTAGCAATTCCGAGGTTTGCACGACGACGGCAAACGGCGGAAAGACGGCCGCCGGTTCCGTTGCGAGCACATATATTTCGCGCAACGGCATTACCGGCTATACCTCTTTGGCGGATAACGGCGGTTGGTTGCAAAAGGCCGCCGAGACGATGGCGAAGAATACGGAATTTGCTAACGCCAAAAAAACCGATACCTCGCCGTTTTTTGCCGGCAAGATGACCGAGTTCGGCGCACAGATCGCGGCAATCAAGCGCGCGTTTGCCGACAACACGCTGTCGGCTTCGGCGGTAGCGTACCTCAAAAGCGAAAAACTCGAAAGCAGTAAAGGCGCTATCAGCACCGCGCTCGGCACAACGGGCGGCTGTACCGCTTACGACCTGCTGACCAAAGGCACGGACAGAATGCTCTGTCTCTTTTTGGAGGGTCTTCCCACGATTTGCGAGGCGCATCGGTTTATCGACGTCCTCGAGGTTTGCGCCACCGACTGCAATCATCGGTTGCCGGTGGACTTTACTTACGACAAGCAGGTGAACGTCGATTGGGCACCTGCGGTCGTTTCGGCGATTGACGACGAATTGCTTACTCCGTCCGACAAGACGGCGTATAACGCCTACAACACCGAGATCGAAGCCTTTGTGGAACTGTTCAAACAGTTTACGGCGGAGTACGAGAAAGCGTGTGCGGCGTATGACAAAGATAACGACAAGCCGCTCGCGGATGCGAACGCCGACACGCCGGCAGAAGCCGAAAAGATTGCCGACGATGCGCTCGAAAACCAAACCGAGGTGGATGCGGCGTCATACATCTATTATGTCGGTATTCGGGATTACTTTTCGAAATATACCGTGTATAACGGCAAGGGTGCTACGCGGATTTCGCTGCTTGACTATTTGATTCAGGCGACCAAGGGCAAGGAAGCGACCGATGCGACGGTGAAAGCGCGTATTTACCCCGTTGTGAAAACGCTTACCGCCGCGAAGAAATATTCCTATAAGTCCAACGGTATGTTGACCTTTTTCCTCGACTCTGTTCTCGGAACGGACGAACTTGCGGGAATGGAAGCGGGACTGAGTGAACGGCGCTTGGAGCTTGAGGATGCATTCGGTTCCAAAACCTTCAGCATCTGGACAAACAGCAACAAGGATTTGATGGAGCGTGACGGTAACGATTCCGGCGTGGCAATGACCAGCCGCCGCGTGATGGATACGCTCAACAACCAAAACTTCCAGAACGCATTTCCCAACGAGGAAACGACTACGGAAAAATACAAGAAAGCGTTGACCAAAACCGGCGTTGCGGCGATGTGCGCGATTGCCGCCGGTATGATTGCGTATGCCGGCGTGAAGTTGACGTTCCTCATCGGCGGCTATGAGGCGATGGAGGGCGTCGGGCTTTTGGCGTCGCTGTTTTTGTCGGGATGCGGCCTGACGGCTTGCGTCAGTTGTATGCTGGTCGTGTTCTCCGTTGTGGCGGTGATTATCATCGCTGCCGTCGCGATCGTGTATGCGATTTTGTACCTGATTGAACTACTGAAGCCGGAGCCGACCCCGGTGCATACGAAGATACCGGATATTATGCTCGACTGTATCGAGGACGGCAACAACCGTATTACCGGCATTTGCCGCTATAA
>JAZUEK010000048.1:0-24023 GCA_045640165.1 Acutalibacteraceae bacterium
CGAGCCGACCGAGACCGAGCCGACCGAGGCTCCGGCCACCGACGCTCCGGCGACCACCACTGCTGCTGAAGATGCTCCGGCGACCGGCTCTGCCATTCCGGCGGCTGCCATCGTTCTCGCTGCTGCTTCCGCGGCTGTCCTGACCTTTGCTCGCAAGAAATAATTCTTGCCTTTGAGGGTTAAGATTTAATCTACGGCACAAGAATAAATCGCAAATAAAACGGGTAAGTTCCTTTGTGAACTTACCCGTTTTTCTTTTTGCTTTCTTGCATTCGCCCCTTGACAGTGTGGGAGAGAGCGTGTATAATAATATCCGTATGATGACCGCGCCGGATGCGCGGATATTTTCGAAAAGATTGGTGGAATTACCGTGGCTGTAAAAGAAATTTTGATCAGCGCCGAAGGTAAGGCGCGTCTTGAAAAAGAACTTGACGAACTGAAAACCGTAAAACGCCAAGAGATTGCCGATAAAATCGAAACGGCGCGTTCTTTTGGTGACCTTTCGGAAAACAGCGAGTACGATGAGGCGAAAAACGAACAGGCTCAGGTCGAGGGTCGTATCGCCGAACTGGAAGAACAACTCAAACACGTTCGCATTCTGGACGAAAGCGAACTGAACAACGAGATGGTTCACGTCGGCTCGAAAGTGAAAGTCCAAAAAGAGGGCGACAAAAAAGCGGCGGAATATCGCTTGGTCGGTCCGCTGGAAGCCGATCCGCTTAACGGAATGATTTCGGACGACTGCCCGGTGGGCAAAGCGCTTCTCGGCCATCGCGTGGGCGACAAAGTCGAGGTGGAAACCCCGAGCGGCACCGTGTTCTACAAAGTGATGAAAATCTCGAAATAAGCAACATTACAAGGCGGCGACGGCTTTCGTTTGCCGCCTTTTTCCAAAACAGGAGGACAAGACCATGAGCGCAGAACAAAAAGCTCCGCAGACCGAGCAGGACCTTAACCAGCTGCTGAAAGTGCGTCGGGAGAAACTGGCGAATTTGCAAGCCGCCGGAAAAGACCCGTTCGTCATTACCAAATACGACCAGACCGCCCACTCCACCGAAGCCAAAGCCCAGTACGAGGCGCTCGAGGCGGAGTTGATGGCCGGCAAACCTGCGCCGAACACCGACGGGATGAGCGAGGAAGAACAGCGCGAGGCCATCAACACCTATTATCAGGCGCGCCGCGAAGTGATGGATGCCCAACCGATTACTGTCAGCATCGCCGGCCGTATGATGTCCAAACGCGTGATGGGCAAGGCGTCGTTCTGCAACGTGCAGGACAAACTCGGTAACATCCAGGTGTACGTTGCCCGTGACTCGCTCGGCGAGGAGTCGTATGCGGATTTCAAAAAATACGACGTGGGCGATATCATCGGCGTCAAAGGCTTTGTGTTCCGCACCAAAATGGGCGAGATTTCCATTCACGCCGAAGAGGTCACCCTCCTTTGTAAATCGCTTCAGATTTTGCCGGAAAAATACCACGGTCTTACGAATACCGATATGCGCTATCGTCAGCGCTACGTGGACCTCATTATGAACGAGGACGCGAAAAACACCTTCATCAAACGTTCGAAAATCATCAGTTCCATCCGTCGCTATCTTGACGGTCAGGGCTTTATGGAAGTGGAAACGCCGATGCTCGTCGCCAACGCCGGCGGCGCGGCGGCGCGCCCGTTCGAGACGCACTTTAACGCGCTCGATGAGGATTTGCGATTGCGTATTTCGCTCGAACTGTATCTGAAACGCCTGATTGTCGGCGGTCTCGAACGCGTGTACGAAATCGGTCGCGTGTTCCGCAACGAGGGCCTCGACACCCGTCACAACCCGGAATTCACGTTGATGGAACTCTATCAGGCCTATACCGACTACTACGGCATGATGGATTTGACCGAGAATATGTTCCGCCACGTCGCGCAGGAGGTGCTGGGCACCACCACGTTCAAATACGGCGATTTGGAGCTCGATTTCGGCAAGCCGTTTGCACGGATGACTATGATTGAGGCGGTGAAACAGTACGCCGGTGTGGATTTTGACGAAATCCCCGACACGGCCGCCGCCAAAAAGATTGCGGACGAAAAACACGTCGAGTACGAAGAGCATCACAAGAAAGGCGATATTCTCAACCTGTTCTTCGAGGAATTCGTGGAGGAGCATCTCTTGCAGCCCACGTTTATTATGGATCACCCGATTGAAATCTCGCCGCTCACCAAGAAAAAGCCGGATAAAGAGGGCTACGTCGAGCGCTTCGAGTTGTTTATCAACGGGTGGGAGATGTGCAACGCCTACTCCGAACTCAACGACCCGATTGACCAGCGCGAGCGCTTTAAGGCGCAGGATGCGCTCGCCGATATGGGCGACGAGGAAGCCAACCACACCGACGAGGATTTCTTAAACGCCCTCGAAATCGGTATGGCGCCGACCGGCGGCATCGGCTACGGTATCGACCGCTTGACGATGTTGCTCACCGACAGCCCTGCCATCCGCGACGTGCTGTTGTTCCCGACGATGAAAACGCTCGAGTAAAAAACCAAATAAACCCCAATGACCTCTCTGCTTCGCTGCAGAGAGGTCATTTTTTGACCGAAAATACACAAAAGATGCTAAATCGGGGGAATTATACTGCATAAACGCAGAAAACGTGCATAAAAAAGGTACAAAAAACGGCCAAAAGTATCAAAATTTTATGAAAATTAGACAGAATTAGCGTGAGATAACCAGAAAAAATAGGCAATTTGCACAAAACTGATTTCGTTTTTCGTAGGAAATGTGTATTGAAAATCGGGGCAAAATGCTATATTATGGAAACATACATACTATAGGGAAATTCTACCCTTTTTGAGGAAAAACCGGCGGAGGACGAACGATGACGACGAAAGAACTGAAAAAACTGAAACGCTCGGAACTGCTGGAAATGTTGCTTGCACGCACCGAAGAGGTTGAGCGCTTGCGCGCGGAATTGGACGAGGCGCAAAAGAAACTTGACGACCGCGCCATCTTGCTTGAAAACACCGGCTCGATTGCCGAAGCGGCGCTGAAACTCAACGGCGTGTTTGAGGCGGCGGAAGAAGCCGCCAAGCAGTATCTCGAAAACATCGAACGTATGACGCTCGCCGACGAGATGGTTGAGCCCGAGAAAGAAACGAAACCGAAGAAAACGACTAAGCCGAAAACGCCCGACGAGCCGAAAGCCGACGAGTCGAGCGACGCGGAGGATGCCGAATGAAAAAAGCCAACCTGCCGCAGGAAATGCCCTCGTCGGAGGAGCTGAAAGGCGAACTCAAACGCATCGGCTTCAAAAAACAGTATAAAGACATCATTAAAAGCACGTTCTTTTCGCTGGTCGCGGTGGCGGCGGTTGCTGTTTTGGTGGCAACCTTGTGGCTCCCCGTGTTCCAGATTTACGGCAGTTCGATGACGCCGACGTTGACCGACGGCGAGATTGCCGTGGCGGTGAAGACTCACAATTTCAAAACGGGCGACATCATCGCGTTTTACCTAAACAACAAAATCCTTATCAAACGGGTGATTGCCGGCCCGGGCGATTGGGTAAATATTGACGATGAGGGCAACGTCTTTGTCAACGACGAGTTGTTGGATGAACCGTACGTCACCGAAAAAGCTTTTGGTGACTGCGACATCGAGTTGCCGTATCAAATCCCGGAATCCCGTGTGTTCGTGATGGGCGACCATCGCTCGGTATCGCTGGATTCCCGTAACACCGCCATCGGCTGCGTCGCTGACGAGCAGGTGGTTGGCAAAATTCTCTTTAAGGTGTGGCCGTTGCCGCAATTCGGCGCTGTCGGCTGACCGTTAATTATCTAACCGAAATTTTTTAGAAAGGGGGCGAAACGGAATGAGCAAATTGAGACAGTTTTTTGAAAATCTGGCAGTGAAACTGACCAAAAACAGTCACCGCGGCACGCGACGCGCGGTGTTCTCGGCGTTTGCACTGATGATTGCGCTTTGTACCGTTTACGCCCTCGTTTTGCCGGCGATTACCGCTACGGCGAATACATATGCGCTGCAAAACTCCGACATCACCCAAACGAAACTGTACTGGACGCCTGTCAACACCGGTGTTCCGCGCCTTCTCACTTCGGAAAGTACGGTTGGCTTGGGCGATACGTTGCGGTTCGAGTTATCCTATGGACTGGATATCGGCACCTTGTCCGACGATTGTGACACCATTACGTACCATTTGCCGGATCTTTTCACGAAAGTGACGCCGATTTCCAACAAAGCGGTTGTCGATAACGGTACCGTCGTTGGTCATTATTCCGTCTCTGAGGACGGCCAGGTGACCATTTCCTTTGATCCGACATTTGTTGCGAAAAACGCCAGCCAGCGCGTTGTCGGTAACTTCTCGTTTAAGTGTACGGTAAGTGACGTGCTGAACGATGGTGAGGGCAAAACGATTACCATCGGCTCGTGGAGCATTAAATTGAATCCGCCCAGTGGCGGCGGTGGAGAGACTACCGGTCATTCGGAGGGCCCGACTACGCCGACTACCGCGCCGCCGACTCCCGTTAGCAGTGGATTGAGCATTTTCAAGGACTATGACATTGTTGACGAAACCAATGGCCTCGTTGATTTTACCGTTATTGTTCGTGCGGACAAGAACACGGATGATGCTCCGAAAATCCTTGAGCACATGGCGTCTCACTTGATCTACGACAGCGGTTTTTCCATTAAAAAGGTTGAGCTGGACGAAGATTTCCAGGTCACAGACATTCTTGGAGATGCGTCGGGTACGGTTTCCGGCTTGGGAAAAGAGCTGTTCAATGAGTTTACCTATCAGTTTACCAGTCCTATGGTAAAGGATGATGCCTATGTAATGACCTACCGTGCCAGGGTTGATGAGCTGATTATCGGCAACTATCGCACGGAAAATACGGCCACGATTCAGGCGAAGATTAACGGAGCGGATGTCTCGGAAAACGTTAAAGTCGGTGTCTATTTCTCTGGCAGCAGTTTTGTGAAAAAGAGCGGTAAACAGGTGGGCGACCAAATCACTTGGACCATTACCGTTCACCGCAAAGCGGCCTCCGATTTAGGCGGCTGGATTTTGTCGGATAAACTGGAAGGCTTGGATTACACCGGTAAAGCCATGTTGTCCATCGACGAAGGCACGCCGGTGGAAGTGGATATCCCGTACGTTTTCCCGTCCGGAACGGAAGAAGCCGATTTTGTTTTCACCTATTCTACCCCGTATCAACCGAAAGTCGGCCAAACCGGTGTGGAAAACAAGGCGTATTTCAAACCGGGAGATTACACCGGTAACCCCATTGAAGTTACGACCAAAGTCGGTACTTTAGAGAACAACCCGTTAAAGAAAACGGACCTTGAATTGACGGTGGATACCAGCGACCCCGAAGAACCGCTGACCACCATCGAATGGGACGTGGAAATTAAGCCGACCATCTCGAAACTGATCGGCGTCAGCGCCAACACGGACGGTTACGACTGGTTGTATGACGATACGCTGAAAACCGGCCAGTATCTGACCAATGCCCAAGCGACCGCGTTGGAAAGCGCCGTTGTGGCGGAGATGACGAGACTCGGTTTTGAGAATCGCGGCATACCGATTGTAGGTAACGCGCCTTACGACCCCGATCTTCAAAAAGATTATACCTTTGAACTAAAACCTGGCGCCGCCCCCACGGGTTGCTACGAAGGCTTTACTCTCCACGCATATAAGGACCTCGACGTTGGTCAAACCTTGCACTTTACCTATTCTTCTACCGGTCCTACCGGCGATTTGGACGAGGTTCATCACTATCAGAACCAGGGCAAAGTGATGCAAAGCGTCCCCGGTACCACCGGTTACAGTGTAACCAGTCAGCCGGAGGCGGTGTATCGTCCGGCGCTTACCAAGACGGACCCGGTTCCCCCGATGGGTACCAACAAAGTGTCCGACGATTCGTTGACCACTCACGAATATTACACGGTTGACGGCACGTTGAAATGGGACGTGGCGGCTTGTGTGCCGCGCGGCATTACCGGCCCTGTAACGGTGACGGATACGTTGCCGGAGGGGTTGACGTTCGACAACCTCACCATGAAAATCAACGGCAAAGACACGGCATTCACGGTGGCATGGGATAATACCACCACGAAGACGTCCGGCACGATGGATCTCGGCGGCGGAAGAGAAGTCGCCGTGACTCGCAGCGGACGAAGCATTGAGATGGTGCTCAATGCGGCGACGGTGGCGAAATACCAAGTCGAAGACGTGCTGAATTTCTACGTCTCGGCCACAATCAACCAAAAGCCGGATTATACCGACGAAAAGGATGCGCCTCGCTATCGCAACGAAGCGGTTATGACGGCTCTTACCGATGGCGAGCCGGTAACTATCGGCGAAAAAGAGCAGACGCAGAAAGTTGTCGTCAACAAGTATCATGACGTACTGACCAAAACGGTTCAACAGACAGAGGACGATAAAGCTCTTAGCCGTGTTCCGTATCACATTGAGATTAACCCGGAAGCCAACGACCTTTTGGTGGGCACCGATAAGTTGACCTTAACGGATACACTCAGCGCGTATTGTCAAAACAAGGAACTCCTCACCATCTATCTGAATCCCTCGTCGTTTAAAATTTACGAATACGATTCCGCGGCGCAAGATCACAAAGGCGCCGAACTGACCGCGGAAGATTTCACGTATTCGTACTCGTCTGAATACGTGGGCGGTTCTACAAAGAGTTATGTGAACACACTCGTCATTCATATTCCGGACGAGCGCGCTCTGGTTATCGAATACGTATATCTCATCAAAGCGGTGAGCGGAACAAGCTTAAGCGTTTCTAACGTTGTGAAGTTGGAGGGCGTTGTCGAATCGGAAGTGACCTCCGGCAACACGTATAAAGCGGAGTATGACGCCGAGACGGCGCAGGCGACCACCGAAGGTCTTACCTTATATAAGGTAGATAGTAAGAACTACGGTGTTACGCTTCCGGGCGCTCACTTTAAGCTGTATAAGTACAACGGCTCCGCTTACGTGGAAGATAGCAACTATGTTACCGGGCAAAACGGTACGACGTTGTTAAGCGACCTTGATGTGGGTTATGCCTACAAATTGGTGGAAACCCAAGCGCCGGAAAACTACCTGCTGGACACCAATCCATATTACTTTATGTTGGCAGGTAGCGCCGTCACTGTTAAGCCCAGCGACTTTGCCGGCGACCTGTTGCAACAGGGTATGTCGATTTACCGTCCGAACACCTCCAGTTATGTTTCGGTGGAAGTTAAAAAACACTGGAAGGACGAAAACGGTTCCACCGCCACCCACGACGGCACGGTGCAGTTCAATTTGTATCGCAAAGCCGGTACGCGCGATCCACACGTGAACTTGACGGCGGATATCAAACGCGGTGTTGACTCGTATCATGAGAATGATAAAGATGTTCCGTTTGAACGTCAGCAGTTTATGCGCGGCGATATCGTAGATTTTGTAATCACCGAGACTCGTTATCAGCCAAAGAGAAGTGACTCTGGTGTGGAGGCTATCACGCTGAATGTAAACGGCGTGCAGCATGAAATACAACCCTATTGGGATCCGGCGCAAGATTACGATAATAATGCCACGGTTACCTATACGCTTACTTTTACGATTCAAGAGGACACACACATTTCCGGCTTTATTGGGGTTATTCCATCCGACAACCCCAGGATTACTGCTACCGTCAGCGGTACAGCACCGTCGGAATCGTCGTCCGAAAGCGGTTCGACCGAATCGACGACGGCGAAATATAAGATAACCTTTACGGCCGGCGGTTCGGCGACCATTTCAGACGATCCGTTCCCGAGCGAAGGTGTGGAGAGCGGCACAGTTGTGACGCTTGTTCCGCCGACGCCGCCGGAGGGCGAACGGTTTACCGGTTGGAAAGTTTACGACAAGAATAATAACGATATTACTTCCTCGAAACTTTCCGGCAACAATTTGACGATGCCGGCCAGCAACGTAACCGTGACCGCCCTTTTCGAGTGGATACCGCATACAGTGACTGTCTGGAGCGGAATGGGCACGGCCACGCCGTCGTCCGCCGGAAAAGGCACCTCCATTCAGATTGTCGCCGACGCGGCGCAAGGCGGCCAGGAATTCATTTGTTGGAAAGTGGTGAATTCCTCCGGCGAGCCTATTACCGATGACAGCGTGGTGTTTGATAACGCCAACAGCGCAACCACCACCTTCTCGATGCCGGATCACGACGTGATTGTGGCGCCGGTATACGGTGAAAAAGCCGTCTACACAATCGAAGTCACCGACGGTACGGCAACGGTGAGTTCCTCGGGCCTGGACCCGGGCGAGGTGTACAGAGGCGACGATGTTACCCTGAATGCCACGATTCCCAACAACAAGCTCTTTGATAAATGGGTGATTGATGAGGCACCGAGCGGCTTTACGTTTAACGTCAACCAGGCGAACGCCACCTTTACAATGCCTGACGGCGACGTTAAGGTGCACGCCACGTTCAAAGATAAGCCGAACAACCTCATTATGAACGGCGACTTCGAGAACGTGGAAGGCACGATTACCTCGTCCACCACCGGTTTTGAGTGGACGGGTGTGGAAGGCGCGGCGTGGAGCGTTGTAGACGGTGTATTGACGTACACGCCTACGTCTACAACGAACGCCAACCTTGTTGCCAAGATTGACCCGACCTACAACAACAATACCGGCGTGTTGAAAGTCGGCCAAACCTATACGTTGTTTGCGGATGTGAGTACGAACAACCCCGAATATTTCGCTGTGGCAGTACTGCAACCCAATGGCAACATCGTTAAGAAAATAACGTCGACCGACGGGCGTGTTACTTTCACTACTCCGAGTGATCCGAACGTTACGTATCGCGTGGTTGTTCTAATTGATAAAAACCACCGTACGGATACTGTCTTCTCCGTCGACAACGTCATTCTTGTCGAGGGCGACGTGGAAACTCCGCCGGTTGACGAGACGACGTACGACGTCAACATCTCGAACAGCATCACAAACGGTACGGTTACCGCCAATCCCACCAGTGCGGCGGAAAACAAGTCCGTTACGCTGACCGTCACGCCCGACCCGGGCTATGAGCTGGATACGCTGACCGTAGACGACGATGACGTTACGGCTTCCGTCACGAACGGTACGTATACGTTCACGATGCCTGCCGAAGACGTGGACGTCACGGCGACGTTTAAGAAAACCGACTACACCGTCACGGTGGTCAATGGTGAGGGTTCGTCCTCGACCATTCAAATCGGCGGAACGGTGAATGTAACGGCAAACGATCCTGCTACCGGCAAGGAATTCGACTATTGGGAGATTTCCGGCACCGGTACCGGCGTCTTTACAAACGCACAGACGACCCACGTCCCCGAAGCTACGTTCCAACTGAACACGCCGGGCAACGTGACGCTGACCGCGCATTATAAAGATGCCGAATACGACATCACCTTCGATCCGGAGGGCAGCGGCACCGCGCTGGTGAACGATAATGCGGTTACCAAAGCCGTTAAAGACGCGGTGGTCACCTTGGTGGGCATTCCGCCCACCGGCAAGGTTATCGACTATTGGACGGTGACGGATGCCGACGACCAAGCCGTTACGGTAACCAACACGAACGGTGTATATACCTTTACCATGCCGGCGAAAGCGGTTACTGCCACGCCGACCTGGAAAGACGCACCGGTGTCGGAAGGCTACACGCTGACGGTGAATGCGTCGTGCACCAAAAATAAAGTGGCGTCTTCGCTTGCGGTATCGCCGTCTGCGACGATGACCTTTACTGATGGTAGCACCGCGACATTGACGATTACGATGGCGGATGTCTACAAGGGCAGCACGCAAACGCAACAAGACATGGCAGGTATGTTTACATACTCTACCAGTAACGGAACGGTTGTGACGCCCACCTTCACGCATGGTAGCGGTAACGATATTATCGGTACCTTTACCTTGACAATGACGCGGGATGAAACGCTTACCGTTTGCGCCAATCACCCGAATGCCGGCAAAGAGATTACGGCTGAGCTTTCCGGTGGTACCGGCGGTGACACGACCACCCACAACGTCACCATTTCGGACGACATCGACGAAACGAAAGGCTCGGTGACGACCGACAAAGACACCGCGGCGGCAAACGAGTCCGTTACGCTGACGGTCACGCCTGAAAACGGCTACAGGTTGAAAACGTTGACGATCAACGGCACAGACGTTGCGGCTCAGGTTACGAACAACACCTACACGTTCTCGATGCCTAACGAAGACGTGGAAGTTTCCGCCACATTCGAACAGGTCGTCGAGGAAGCGTGGAAAAACATCGTTGACCGCGTTACGCTGACGTTCTACGATAAGGATTGTACGCAGTACGGTATCACCTACCACAGCTACAAAACGCTGACCGCCCCGGTCATCCAGTACGTGCAGGGCGGTACGCCTGCCTCGTGGACCGGCGCTTCTACGGTGACGCCGACGTTGGCGGAAACGATCGAAGGTTACATGAAGGACGATTACGACCCGACAACCTTTGGGTTCACCGCCGGCGAAACCACCGTGGTTGATGCCACCGACTACGTTTACAAAGGCGCACTTCCCGTCCTCAGTAGCGGCACCTACACCTACCGTGTGGGCGGCAAGATAGGGGGCGTGGAGGTTTGGAGCGATCCGTACACCTTCACAACGAAGCCGGCGACCGCTTCGGACGATTTGTCCTTTATCTGGTTCTCCGACTCGCACTATAATACCTTATCTAACTCCGGAACGGCGCTTCAGAAAGTCCTAAACGCGGCGGATTCGCTCTTACCGGATGGCGCGGATATGATCCTTTCCGGTGGTGACTTCACCAACATAGGCGACCACTTCTATTATGCATCCTCCTCGATTGACGGTAACGAAGACTACTTCGCAACCACGCCGTTCTTTGTGGCTTCCGGCAACCACGACCGCAAGAACACAAATGGCGTAGCAGAAGGTCTTGTCAACGTGAACGTGGGCAGTTCCGGCGGCGCCCATAATGGCACTGGCGATTACTACTCGTTCAACTATAACGGCGTTCACGTCGTGGTGCTCGACTTCTCGGCTGAAAACAGCAGCAGTGCGGACGACGAGATGGTCGAGTGGTTGGAAACCGATCTTGACAACAACACGAGCGATTGGACGATTGTCATGATGCACAAGCCGATTTACGGACCGGTGGAAAACGGAAAATCCGAGTCCATTCCGAGTGCTCGTGCCGATTTGGCAGGTGTGTTTGCGGAGTATGGCGTTGATGCGGTACTGCAAGGCCACGTGCACATGTACGCGCGTTCCTATCCGATTACCGACAAGAACGGTACCAAGGCGACCGGCTACACAACCACCACCGAAACGACCGACGACTTCATCTACGACGTGTTGCAAAATCCGGGCGCCCCGATTTACACGGTTATGGGTATCGCCGGCGCGACCGGCAACCGCACCGTAGCAAGCACACAGCCGGCGTACCTCGAAAAATACGCCAGTGGTCAGCCGTATTCGTTCTCCGCATGGCGCATCGACGGCGATAAGTTATACGTCGATGCCGGCTACGCCGATGCATCCACCGGCGAAATCGTCGGCTACTATGACCACTTCGCTATCGACAAGAGCGGTACGCCGACTCCGCCCACGCCGACGACCTACGCTATCGACGTTTCGGACGATACACACGGCACCGTGACCGCCAAAGTCGGCGGAACAGAGGTGACCGAAGCGGCGGCGAATGCGGAAGTCACGCTGACGGTCGAGCCGGCTACCGGCTACGTGCTCGATACGCTGACTGTGGATGATGATGACGTTACGGCTTCCGTCACGAACGGTACGTATACGTTCACGATGCCGTCACACGCTGTAGAAATTTCCGCCACCTTTAAGGAGAGCGGCGGCGGAGGCGGTACAAACCTCATCGTCAACGGCGACTTCTCCACCGGCGACTTCACCGGATGGGCATTGGGAAATACGATTTCGGAAAATACATCGGTTGTGAACGGCGTTGCCCATGTTAAGAATGGTTCGAACGGTGGATTGTCACAAACTATTACGGGTATTACTCCCGGTCACCGCTATCAGTTCAGTTGTAACATCATTAGTCTTAGTGGAGGCTCATCGCTGAAATTAGGCTTTGTTGGTGGCAATTCGAATTGGTTTGACGATTCCGGTCTTACGGTTGGACAATACGTTTCCGCACCGTATACTGCATTGAGTAATACCATCAGCCTTGTGCTCGGTGGTTCAAGCCGTGTGTACGAAATCGACGACATCGTCCTTATTGACCTTGACGCCGGTAGTGGCGGAGGCGGCGAAGAAGAAACGCCGGTTGAGCACATCGTTAACGGAAACTTTGCCGATAATAGCGGTTGGACTTGTCTCGAAGGAGCATCGATCTCCCATTATCAAGGGGTGAATAAGGCACTAATTGACAGGTGGCATAATAACGGTTCTTATATCACTCAAGATATTTCGGTGATATCTGGTAAGACCTATACCGTATCGGTAAATTATAGTAACCCATCAAGCCACAATATGGTTGTTCGTATAAATGGGGAGCAAGTCGGTGTTTTGACACCGAGTAATACCACTTTTAACGGAACCTATACGGCTACAACAACGGGAACAGTGACTGTGCGTATTGGATACGAGGATAATGCCGATGCTGTATCTGACATCACCAGCGTTTCCGTGATGGGTCCGCCCACACCCGACGCATCGCCCTCTCTTGATGCAGCTCCGTTTGAGGATGCCGGTCCGGGAGACGACGACCTGCCGTCCCTCGATTTGGACGGCGCCCGAAGCGACCTGCTTGGGGATGGCGAGGGTGAGCTTGTGTCTGGCAGCCCCTTTACCATTACCGCTTCCAACAGTTGGGAGCTTATCATTGAAAACCTCCTTTCGGAGGAGATTATAAACGGCGAACCCGTTTATTACGTCTATTACGTGCGTGAAGTCAATCCATCCGCGGATACCATTACCGTTGAGTACAGCGAAAACAACGAAGACGGTATCAACTCGGGTACGATTGACATCATCAATACCGTTTCCGAAGAGGAACGGGAAACCATAATTTTGCCGGAAACCGGCGGCGGAGGCAATTGGCCTTACGTTGTGAGCGGCGTTACGCTCATGGCGGTCTGCCTATTCGGAGGGGTGGTGATGACACGTCGACGACGAAGAGCCTCCGGATAGGAATGGCGGAATGCCGCCAGAATCCGACAAATTCCCCGTAGGCGGATGCCTACAAAATCCCCCGTAAGCGGTGCTTACATTCACCACCGTAAGCGGATGCTTACAAACCCACATAGGAGCGTGTGGGATGTATTGACCGCGGTCATTGACCGCAAAACATCTTGTTAAAAATGGAGCTTCCACTTTTCTCCGTTCATTTTTAATAAATCCAAATTAAGAAAGGAAAACAAGATTATGAAAAAAACATTGAAACTCGCCGGCTTGTTGCTGGCCCTCGTCATGGTCGTTTCCATGATGTCCGTTACCGCGTTTGCTGTTACTCCCGATAACAGCGGTTCCATTACTATTAATGTCCCGAGCGCCTCTACCGGCGAAGAGACCTACAACATCTATGAGATTCTGAAAATCGAATCTTACACTCCTGAGACCTCCGAAGGTGCCGATGATGCTACTGCCACCTACATCTTGAAGGATGAAAATTGGGCGGACTTCCTCACGGCGCAAGGCTTTGTTCTCACGGAGAACGAGTCTAAAGATGTTACCTATGTGACCCAGGGTACTGCCACTATCGATGCGGATTTTGCGAAAGAGGCTCTTGCGTATGCGGAAGAGAACGACATTGACCCGACCGCTACGGGTACTACCTCTAGTGGTACGTACACTTTCTCCAATCTGGAAGAAGGTTGGTATCTCGTTGACTCCACCGTTGGTACTCTTTGCATGATCGACAACACCATGGCTTCTGTCACCATTGAGGACAAAAACGACAACGAGCCCACCATCACCAAAGTGGTTGCTGACGAAGAGACTGAAACCGGCGCTGCCGAAGCGAACGCCAAAATGGGCGACACCGTGTATTTCACCATCACCGCGACTGATGTTGCCGGTTTGAAAGATGTTTCCATCACCGATATTTGCGATGCCGGTTTGACCATCGATACCGATTCTTTTGCGGTTACCGATGACGGAGATGCCGTTGCTGACGCCGATGTTACCGTGACCCCGACTTCCGAGCCGTACGGCTTCACTGTTGTTTTTGCTGAGGATTATATTCCTGCCGGCAATATCGTTGTGACCTACTCTGCTCTGGTCAATGCTGCTGCTGTTACCGAGAACGACAACAGTGCGACTGTTTCCTGGGGTAATAACAACACCAGTCAGGCTTCCGAAGCGACCGTTAAAACCTTCGCTCTTGAATTTGTGAAAGTTGATGAAGATAAAAAGGTCATTGAAGGCGCTGCGTTCAAGATTTACACCGATGAAACCGGCGGCACTGAGTTCGCTGTGAAATATGACTCTACTCTCCAAGCGTATCGTCCGGTTCTCGAGGGCGAGACTGCTGCGACCAACATCCCGGTCGGCAAAGCGAAGATCGTTGGTTTGGATGCTGACCTCACCTACTATGCGGAAGAGGTTGTGACTCCGGACGGCTACACTTCCATTGACGGTCGTGCCGAGTTGGCCCAGACCTTAGTTGAAGGGTTTGATGATCTTGATGTTGGCGAAACCTATGTTAGCGGCGGTACCGCCATCGAGAACAAACAGGGTACCGTCCTCCCGTCTACCGGCGGCATCGGCACCACCCTCTTCTATGTGATTGGTGCGATCCTCGTCATCGGTGCCGGCGTCCTGCTGGTTTCCAAAAAACGCATGGCGGCGAAATAATTTCGCACAGCGTTCTTACGGATTTTCAAATCGGATGATTTGAAAGCCCAAACAAAGCGGCGCACGCCGTTTTGTAAAACGATTACATAAATCTTGTATTCCCTGCAGGTCGGGTTGCTCCGACTCGACCTGCAGGGGGAAGATTTTGAAACAACTTGCGGCGTGTATGTAGGGGCGATTCATGAATCGCCCCACCGAACACGTCACACCGACCGCAAGGGGGTCATTCGTGAATGACCCCTACGAAATCACCTAAGGTGTCATCGATATCCGACAATGGACCCCCGACGTCCCTTTGTGGGACGACGAACAACGCAAACACATTTTTCGTCTTTTTTGGAAAAGGCGATAAGGAGAACCCCGTATGAAAAAGCATCTAAGCACAATTTTACTCTGCGCCTTTTTCTTGGCAGGGCTGTCCTTACTGTTGTATCCGACGTTCAGCAACTGGTGGAACTCGTTTACCCAGTCTCGCGCGATTGTGGACTATGACCACGTGGTCGAGACGATGGACCAAGAGGAATACGACAAACTGCTGAACGCGGCGAAAGCGTATAACGCCGCGCTGAAAAGCAGCGGCACGATGTTCAAGCAGACGGACGCCCAATTAGCGGAATATCGCCAAATTTTGGACGTTTCCGGCACGGGCATTATGGGAACGATTGAAATTCCCGAAATCAAGGTAGAATACCCGATTTATCACGGCACGGCGGAGTCGGTGTTGGCGATTGCGATCGGCCATATCCCCGGCACGTCGCTCCCCATCGGCGGCGACAGCACCCATTGCGTGTTGTCCGGCCACCGCGGATTGCCGTCCGCGCGGTTGTTCACCGATTTGGATAAACTCGCGGTGGGCGACACGTTCGTTTTGCGCGTGCTGGACGAGGTGGCGACGTATGAGGTCGACCAAATCCGCATTGTGTTGCCGTATGAGGTGGACGAACTGAAACTGGGGCTCGGTGAAGACCTTTGCACGCTCGTTACCTGCACGCCTTACGGCATCAACACGCACCGCTTGCTTGTGCGCGGCCATCGCGTGCCGAACGAGTACGTCAGCAACGTGCGTATCACGTCGGATGCAATTCAGGTTGAGCCGATGGTGGTTGCGCCGATTGTGGCGGCGCCGATTCTTATCTTGTTGCTTGTGCTTGTGTTCGTTAGGTCGAATCGCGACAAGGTGAGCGCTCGCGCGTTTGCGGAACTTCGGGACGATTTGACGCCGGATGAAACCGAGGCGTTTCGGAAAGACTAAATCTCACAGAAAGGGGGATTTTTTATGAAAACAAAAGTGAATATCAAAAAAATCCTCTGTGTGGGATTTGCGCTTGTGCTGTGTGCCGTGATGGCGCTTTGCACTTGCGCCGAGACGGTGGATTTGAACCGCAAAGGCTCGATTTCGCTGACGCTGAAATCCGGCAACGGGGGCGTGGCGAACGCGCCGTTCTCGCTGTATCTGATTGCGACGGCGGTGCAAAACGGCGGAATGTTTACGTTTGAGTATCTGCCGGAGTTCGAGGGTTACGGCAAGCCGATTGGCGACCTCAAGCACGAGGTGGATTCGAATGCGCTCGCGGACTATATCGTGGAAAATGACCTCTATGGCAGTCCGGTGGCGAAAGCGGTGACCGATAAAAACGGCGAATTGACGTTTGCCGATTTGGAACTCGGCACGTATTTGGCAATTCAAACCGCCGGCGAAGAGGATTATTCGCTGACCGTGCCGGTTTTGTGCTGTACGCCGAACTGGGAAGACGGAAAATGGGTGTATGACGTAAACGCCAACCCGAAACCGCACGTGGAGCGCATGGTGTCGTTTACCATGAAAAAAGTGTGGAACGACGATGCGAAAAACCGCCCCGACAGCGTGGAAATTGCGCTGAAAGAGGGGGACAAGGTCATCGGAACGGTGATTTTGTCGGCGGAAAACGATTGGCAGATGCTGATGCCGCCGGTGGCGGACAGCGAACTTATCACCGCTGAGGAATTAAACGTGAAAAAGGGCTATTACCCGACCTGCCGCCGCGTGGGTGACACGTTTATTATCACCAACACCGACTCGCTGATTTATACCGGTCAACTGAAATGGCCGATTCCCGTTTTGGCGGCGGTCGGCGTGTTGCTTGTGGCCGGCGGTGTACTTGTAATCTCAAAGGAAAAGAAAAAAGACAATGCGTAAAAAGATAGGAACAATTTTGATTGCGACGGGCGTTTTGGCGATGCTCGCCGCAATCGGCTTATTACTCTATAACGTGTGGGAGACGAACCACGCCGAAACCGCGTCGCAGGACGTGCTCGAGCAGATGAGCGAGACTTCGCTCGAGGTGTCGCAGGACGAGGAAACCGCGCTTTCGGTCGCGATGGTGGACGGGTATCCGTATATCGGCATCGTCGGTCTGCCCACGCTCGGCATTCAGTTGCCGGTGATGGACGACTGGGATTATACGCGGCTGAAGCTCGCGCCCTGCCGCTATTACGGTGCGCCCAAGACGGACGATTTCGTGATTGCCGGCCACAACTACCCGACGCATTTCGGACGGTTGTCGGAGCTGAAAATCGGCGACGAGGTGACGTTTACCGAGATGGACGGCACGTTCCACCGCTATAAAGTGGGCGACATCGAAACGCTCACTCCCGGCCAGACGCAGACCATGCTCGAAAGCGACTGGGATTTGACGCTGTATACCTGCACCTACAGCCGCGCCGCGCGCGTGACCATTCGGTGCGAGCGCGTGGCGGCGAATGCCACCGAAAGCGCAGCGAGCGACATAAGCCAATAAATATTCCCTGCGGCCGCAACGCCGCAGGGTTTTGTTTTGCAAAAAAGAGGAAAGGTGCTTGCAAAGTCGCGGCCGTTGTGGTATGATAACTATGTTACATGGTATCGCTTCGCGCGACAGACCACAATAAAACTAAAAAGAAAGAGGAAAACTACTATGAGCAAGTATGCAGGAACCCAAACCGAGAAAAACCTGGAAGCCGCGTTTGCCGGTGAGTCCCAAGCGCGCAACAAATACACGTATTTTGCGTCCAAAGCCAAAAAAGAGGGCTTTGAGCAGATTGCGGAGTTGTTTTTGAAGACCGCGGATAACGAAAAAGAACACGCGAAAATGTGGTTCAAAGAACTGAACGGCATCGGCTCTACCGCCGAAAACCTCGCCGCCGCCGCGGATGGTGAAAACTACGAGTGGACGGATATGTACGAGGGTTTTGCCAAAACCGCCGAGGAAGAGGGCTTTACCGCTTTGGCCGCGAAGTTCCGCGCGGTTGCCGCGATCGAGAAAACCCACGAAGAGCGCTATCGTGCGTTGCTTAGAAACGTGGAAGCGCAGGAAGTGTTCAAAAAGAGCTCGGTGAAAGTATGGGAGTGCCGCAACTGCGGTCACATCGTTGTCGGTGAAGCCGCGCCGCAGGTTTGCCCGGTTTGCGCGCATCCGCAGTCGTATTTCGAGATTCACGCCGAGAATTATTGAGTTTTATTCAAAAAAATCCCACTTCGGTGGGATTTTTTGCTCTAAAAACTGCGTTGACTTTTTATGCGATTTCGTGTAAAATAGAGGTGTAAATAACCGCTTGTGCGGAAATTTTAAGAAAAGAGGATGACATGATGAACCAAAAACATTTGACTCGTCTGTTTGTCATTGCGGCGATGATTGTGTCTTTGCTCGTCATCGGTTCGGCGGCAGGAACGCTTACCGAGGGCCAGCAAATTCGCGGCGACTGCAACGGTGACGGCGCCATCAACATGAAAGACGTGTTGATTTTGCGCAAATACATTGCGGATTTGCCGGTGGAATTCGCGGACCACATCTGCTCCGTGTCGCCGAGCGAGACGCAGCCGACCGCTCCGTCTTATACGCAGCCGAGCGAGACGCAACCGTCTTATACTCAACCGAGTGAGACCCAACCGAGTTACACTCAACCGAGCGAGACGCAGCCGTCTTACACTCAACCGAGTGAGACCCAACCGAGTGAGACCCAACCGTCTTACACTCAACCGAGCGAGACCCAACCGTCTCAGACCCAACCGAGCCAGTCTCAGCCGCAGGGCGACACCTATACGCTGTCGCTGAATATTTCGGAAGAGGCGCCGCGGTATAACACTGTGACCCATACGGACAGCTTCCAAGTGCCGAAAAACCAGGATGCCACGATTGAAATCGTGGTGATGGCGTATCAAGACTTGGACGTGAATGACACGGCGAAAATCAAGGGCTTTGTGAGCCTGACCGGTGCGACGCTTTCGGGCGATCCGGTCATCGGCGATATTGAAGACCACAAATATCCGATTACGTTCACCTACAAAGTGTCGATGGATTCCGACAAAACGGTGAGCGGTACGATTGCCAGCCCGATTTTCGAGGCGTCGAGCATCTCTGTGAACGGTCAGGGCGGTACGACCCCGACGCAGGGCTCGGAGGCTTCGCAATCCGGTGGCACGACGCAGCCGTCGTCCGCACCCATCGTTGTTGAGGGTGACGCGAATATCGACCTCGTGACGCTGACCTTTAACGATATGACCGCTTCTGACTACGGCGTGTCGTTCCACAGTTTCTCCGCGCTTTCGAGCCCGGTGGTGCAAATTGTGGACGGTGAGGTTTCCGAACCGACGGCGTTTGCCACGGCGAACGAAGTGGCGGCGAGCTCCAAAACGCAAACGAGTATGAACGAGTGGGAGGCGTACAACCCGCTGACCTACGAGTTTAATTATAAGTGGGAAAGTCGTGCGACCATGAACTCTCCCACCACGACCTACGTCCATCAAGCGGTGCTGAAAAATCTTGCTTACAACACCATCTATTCCTACCGCGTGGGCGACAAAACCACCGGCGCGTGGAGCCCGATTTACACCTTCAAAACCCGTCCGGAATCGGTGGGTGATTTCTCCTTCATCTTCACGGCGGATACCCAGCCCGACCTCGGCGACAAAAAAGCGTATGCCGGTATGAATATGTTGTTCAACAAAGCGTTTGGTGTTGCGCCGAACGCGGCGTTCCTCATGTCCGGCGGTGACTTCATCTATTGCAGCGATGAGGGTATGAGCGGTATTTCGCAATGGCGTAACGTCATTAATGGTTGCAACAACTTTAACGTGGACAGCTCTAACGTGGCCGGCGCGGCCGGCTCGCTCTTTGCGGAGCATCCGTGGATGGTCGCCAACGGCAACCACGATAACGGCTACGTCCAAGACTTCTTCAAAAACACGCCTGCCGTCTCCGGTTTGGATACCTATTCCTTCGACTACGGCAACGTCCACATTGCGGTGTTGGATACCGGTAAAAACGGTGTGGTTTCCAACCAGACCACCTGGCTGGATAACGATTTGAAATCTACGACGAAGAAATTCAAGATGGTGTTCTTGCACTTCTCGATTTATTGCCACGAGGAGCGCGACGTGGATGCCGGCGACGGTCGTGCCACGCTGATTTCCGTTCTTGAAAACAACAACGTGGACTTTGTTGTCAGCGCCCACGTCAACGAGGACTACTACACCACCTATCCGTTGAAAGGCGGCGCGGTGGCGACCACCTCGTATACGACCGAGGGTGACGTGAAATACTTCCAGAGCGGTTCCGGCCCGATTTACCTGCAAAACGCAGGTTCGGGACTTGACAGCAGTTACTCCCAAAAAGGCAAGACGGGCGTGATGTTCAAAGGCAAGAACGACGGCGGTCTTACCTGCTCGTATCCGGATTTGATGCTCCACACGGCGATGGCGGGCTATGAGGCATCCTTTATGACGGTGGACGTGACGAGCAACAAACTGACCGTTAACCGCTATTATCTCGACAGCTCGCTGAACGCAGCGAGATACAACGTCGGTCAAGTTGGCGTTATCAAAAACTAAGCATTTTCCAAAAATCCCCCTATCCTCGGATAGGGGGATTTTTCTTGACTTTATCGAGCCGATAAGGTACAATGAAGAAAACCCATTTTGGAGGGATTTTGTATGAAAAAAGCACTTTCGATTTTGGTGGCGGTCACGTTGCTTCTCGGCGTTTTTGCGACCACGGCTTTGGCATTGGACGTGGCGCCGAAATTTTCCGAAAAATTTTTCCCGGAAGGGAAAGCCGGCGCACCGACCGAAATCTATTATCAAATCAAAACGAACGATAACGGTCAGGCAAACTGCATCTATATGTGGCTGACGCAACCGGACGATGTGATGGCGTTGTTTGGCGACATGGAGACCGTGAACGACTACACGGCGTTTTGCGAGACTTACGGAATGACCTCGCTCGATTCCAAGATCCAACTTGACTGCAAGGTGGACGACGGCGAGTGGCACTATATGTCCGAATGGGATAAAAACGAATATCCGCAAGAGGATCAGCCGTATGACCTCGCGCTGCGACAGTATATCCGCCCGCACGAGGATAGCCAATCCTACTGTGAGGGCAGTCCGATTATGGATGCATGGTACACGGGCGATGAGGGTGCCGGCTATCTGGCGCCGATCGTCGTATCGAACGACGGCGACCCCTATTTTGACCTCGAAAACCACTCCATCACGCTTCGCGCGCGCTATCTTTTTGAATATCAAAACGCCGCATTGAGCGACGAGGACTATGAAGCGAACGGCGACTCCTACGCATCGTTCATTTGCTCCGATTGGTCGGAGGAAATCACGCTCGGTAAGGATGCTACGCAGGTGGAGCCGGTGAAGCCGGAGAGCATTGAGCCGATTGTGCTTTCCGATTTGACGTTTGAAAGCGTTGAATACGGCGAAGAGGGCTACGCGTACAGTACCTGGAAGGTGTTTGCGGATTTCCCGAAGCAGGTCGGCGATGCCCAGCGGTATTACGTGGTGAAAGAGGACGGATTTGAGCCGCTCAACGCGGTTATCGAATACCGTGTGCAAAAGGACGGCGTGTGGGGTGAGTGGAACTACTCCTATTGGGGTAACTCCACCTGGCTTACCAGCGGCTGGAAATGGTTCGGCGCCGAGGGCGTGGACGAAAACGACATTATCGAATTCCACGCATACATCGAAAACAATATGGAAGAGGACAAAGACAGCCCGTATTCCAACTCGCTGTTCTGCGGTGTGCCGCAGCAAGCGGATTACGCCATCCGCGGCGACTGCAACGCCGACCGTGTGGTGAACATGAAAGACGTGTTGTATCTGCGTCAGTTTATGGCGGGTGCAAAAACCGAGTTCCCGGCGCATGAATGCTGTGGCGAGGATCATACCGCGGTGCGTGGCGACGCCAACAACGACGGTACTATCAATATGAAAGACGTGTTGACGCTGCGCAAGCTGATGGCAGGTCTTTTGGAAGACCTTGACCCCTGCTTCTGCCAAGAATAAGAAAAAACCGGATACCCGTTTGGGTATCCGGTTTTTGTGTTTTGAAAAAGTCGTTACGCTTCCGCCATTCCCTCGGAGACGCCGAGGGCGACGATGCCGGCGATGACCGCCGCGATGCAGGCGGTTTGGGCGCGGGTGAGCTTTTCTTTCAGGATGAGCCGCGACAACAGCACAGACACGATGCAGTAAGACGCGACCATCGGCGCGGCGAGCATCGGCTTTGCCGCCATGGCGTAGACGTAAAATATCTGCCCGCCCTCTTCGCAGAGCGCGGCGACGGCTTTCGGACGTTCGGCTTTTGCAAAGGGGTTGTAGGCGCGTTTTTCCTTTGCAAAAAGCAACGCCCATGCGACCAGACCGGCGGCAAAAAAGGTTAAACCGTATAAAACAAGCACGTCGATTTCGCCGAGCCCGAGCCCGGTTTCGTCGGCGAGCAAAATGCCGTCGGCGGCGGTGCCGACCGTGTCAAACACACAGTACAGCAGCGGAAAGAGAAGCGCGAGCGCGCCGAAGCGGTATTTTTTGTCGGATTTTTCGGCGGAGGCAGACAGCTTTTGCTCGGCGATCGCGAGTGCGATCATCCCGACGACGATCAGCGCCGTTCCGATAAGGTCGAGCGGCGAAAACGCCTCGCTGACGTGCGAAATTTTGCCGGTGGCGGCGAAGAACACGAGCATACACAAAGCGGACAGCGCACCGGACGCGTTTTGTACCGGCGACACCACCGACAGCTCGAGATACCGCAGCCCCGCGTAGCCGATGACCATTGAGAGGATATAGCAAAGCGAGGCGGGCGCGTAGGCGGCGGCGTTTTTAAAAAAGCCCGCGAGATCGCCGCTTTTTAAGGTTTCGGAAAACGGCAACAGCGCGAAGGCGCATACGCCCATCACAAGTCCGACCCACACGGCGATTTTTAAGTGAGAGAAGCGGTCTTGCTCGTCGGAGCTTTTTTTATAGAACAAATCGGCGCATCCCCACGCGCCAACGCAGCAAAGCGAAAACACAAACCACGACACCGCGACCGCCTCCTTTTCATGAAATCTGTGCTTTATTGTAACACGGCGGCGGTGTTTCGTCAACCCCTGTCGGGTTGTGCAACAAATCCACCTTTTTTGGCGGGGATTTTCGTTGACAACCTTGTCGCGCGTGTGGTACAATAGTCAAAATACTAAAAAAGGGAGAGATTGAAATGGCGACTTTTATCCAAGAACCGGCGCATACGTTTAACGAATATCTGCTTATTCCGGGGTATTCCTCCGACCAATGTATCCCCGCGAACGTGAGCCTCAAAACCCCGCTCGTGAAATTCAAAAAGGGCGAGGAACCCGCCATTTCCATGAACATCCCGCTCGTTTCCGCTATTATGCAGGCGGTGTCCGGCGACCGCCTTGCCGTGGCGCTTGCCACCGAGGGCGGCGTGTCGTTTATCTACGGCTCGCAGTCGGTGGAGGATGAGGCCGCCATGGTCAAACGTGCCAAAGACTATAAAGCCGGCTTTGTCAAAAGCGACTCCAACATCCGCCCGGATGCGACGCTCGGTGACGTGATCGCGCTGACCCAAAAGACCGGTCACTCCACCATCGCCGTGACCGAGGACGGTACGCAGGACGGCAAGCTCGTCGGTATCGTCACCGGCCGCGACTACCGCGTCTCCCGTATGCCGATGGATCTGAAAGTCAGCGAGTTTATGACTCCCCTTGAGAAATTGTATACCGCGCCGGAGGGCACGAGCCTCAAAGCCGCCAACGATATTATCTGGGACCACAAGCTGAACTCCCTGCCGATTTTGTCCAAGGACGGTCGCCTTTGCTATATGGTGTTCCGCAAGGACTACGATTCCCACAAACAAAACCCGAACGAGCTGCTCGAT
>JAZUEK010000049.1:0-8481 GCA_045640165.1 Acutalibacteraceae bacterium
CGATTGAGCAGGGCGCGGTTGTGCCGCCGGTTGGGCCGGACGCGGTTGCGCCGTCGGTTGAGCCGGACGCGGTTGTGCCGCCGGTTGAGCCGGGCGCGGTTGTGCCGCCGGTTGAGCAGGGCGCGGTTGTGCCGTCGATTGAGCAGGGCGCGGTTGTGCCGCCGGTTGGGCCGGACGCGGTTGCGGTGCCGGTTGGGCAGGGCGCGGTTGCGCTGCTGGTTGGGCAGGGCGCGGTTGTGCCGCCGGTTGGGCCGGTTTCGCCGGCGTGTCACCCAAGCCGAGTTCCGCCAAAATATCGTCCACCGACTTGTCCAGCGAGCCGGCAGGGGCATGGTTCACCCAATCGGTCAGGAATTCTTTTTCTTCCCAACGGTCCAGATATTTTTTGTTCAGGTTGTCCATAATATGCCTCCTTTGGGAGTTTAGACGTGTGCGAGCGTGTTCCGCGCGAGGCGGAGCGCATCGCAAAACGCGATAATGTCTTCTTTGGTGGTATCCGGCGAGAAGCTGATACGCAGTGACGAATCAATTTCGGCCGCCGGCAGGTTCATGGCTTGCAGAACGTGGCTCTTTTTGCCCTTGGCGCAGGCGGAGCCGCCGGATACGAAAACGCCTTTTTCGGCGAGTGCGTGGACGAGGGTTTCACTTTTGCGTCCTAAGAGGGAGAGGTGAGTGATATACGAAACGGATGCTTCGGGAACGTGGAATACCACGTCGTCGAGAGGGGAGAGTTCGGACATCAAAAAGGCTTTTAAGGCTTCATACTGCGCGGCTTGCTGTGCAGGAGAGGGGAGTGCTTTGACCGCTTCGCCGAAAGCGGCGATGGCCGGCATATTCTCCGTTCCCGAGCGCACGCCCTTTTCTTGACCGCCGCCGAGAGCGGCAGGGGGAAGCAATCGTGTGCCTTTTTTCACAAACAGTGCGCCGACGCCTTTCGGGGCGTGGAGCTTGTGGCCGCTGACCGAGCAGAGGTCTACGCCCATTTTGTCGAGCGAGAGGGCGCATTTACCTGCCGCTTGTACCGCATCGCAATGCAGCGTGGCAAGAGGAGATTTTTTGCGGATGGCGGCGGACACCGTCTCCCACGAAAAAATGGCGCCGGTTTCGTTGTTGACCGCCATGGCGCTGACCAAAATTGTGTCGGCGCGGCAGGCGGCGAGCAGGTCACGCGGCAAAATTGTGCCGTCTTTTTGTGGGGCGACGCGCGTTACTTCGAATCCCTCGGCCTCGAGCCGCGCAAACGCTTCGAGTACCGACGGGTGCTCGATGGCGGTGGTGACGACGTGGTTGCCGCGGCGCTTTTTGGCGGCGGCGGCACCGAGAATGGCCAAATTGTTCGCTTCCGTTCCGCCGGAGGTGAACGTGACGCACGAGGGGTCGGCTTTCAGAAGCGTTGCGACGCTTGCGCGTGCGGCTTCGAGTTCCCGTTCGGCCGAAAAGCCGAGCGAGTGGAGCGAGGAGGGGTTGCCGAAACATGTGGTCATCATAAACGCCGCTTTTTCGGCGGCCGCGGCGCACACTTTGGTGGTGGCGCTGTTGTCGAGATACGCAAACACGACGATTCCCCCTCTACATACTTATACAAAATACATTATAATATAAAAAAGAGAAGAGTGCAACCGGTTTTTTCTGTTTTTTGAGGAAATTTTGGGGTTGCAACAGGGGAAAAGTTCGAGTATACTATACGATAGATGAAAAACAGTTGAATGGGAGGTGAATGGCTTGACCGAAATCGTAACCGAGCAAGCGCCGCAAAAGGCGGTGCTTGTGGCGCTGGATACCGGCGAATACGACGTGGAAACCGCATTTGCGGAACTGCGCGAACTCGCCAAAACCGCCGGCGCCGAAACGGTGGCGGAGTTGTGTCAAAAGCGCGAGACACCGTCTGCTGCAACGTGTATCGGCTCGGGACGCGCGGAAGAATTGCGCGAACTGTGCGAGCAGGTGGAGGCGGAAATCGTGATTGTGGACCGCGAGTTGACCGCTACGCAACAACGCAATTTGGAGGATATTGTCGGCAAGCCCATCATCGACCGTACGACGCTGATTTTGGATATTTTTGCCGCGCGCGCCCGTTCGGCAGAGGGCCGTATTCAGGTGGAACTTGCGCAGTTGCAGTATCGCCTGCCGCGGTTGGCAGGACAAGGTGCGGCTTTGTCTCGTCTCGGCGGGGGTATCGGTACGCGCGGCCCCGGCGAAACGAAGTTGGAAAGCGATAAACGGCATATTCGGCGGCGCATTTCCGCCCTCAAAGAACAACTTGCCGAGGTGGAAAAACGGCGCGAAAATCTAAAAGACCACCGCAAAAAAACGGGGGTTTCCACCGTGGCACTTGTGGGATATACCAATGCCGGAAAATCCACGCTCTTAAACTATTTGACCGACGCCGGTGTGCTTGCCGAAGATATGCTGTTTGCGACGCTTGATCCCGTGTCGCGCGGCTTAAAACTGCCGGACGGACGGCAGGTGCTTTTAATCGACACGGTCGGGTTTGTGCGTAGGCTTCCGCACCATCTCGTCAATGCGTTTCGCTCGACGCTTGAAGAAGCGGTAGAGGCGGACGTTATCTTAAACGTATGCGATGCGGCGAGCGATGAAGCGGCGGAGCATTTTGCTGTGACCAAAGCGCTTTTAGAAGAACTCGGGTGCGGCGACAAGCCGATGATTGCGGTGCTCAACAAGTGCGATAAAGCGCTTCCGCCGTATCCGCACACCGATGCCCAGACGGTGTGTATCAGCGCGAAAACCGGTGAGGGCGTGGACGCGCTTTTGGAAGCGGTTGCCGCGGCGTTGCCGCCGGACAGACGGCGTGTGACGTTGCTTTTACCGTTCAAAGAGGGCGCGCTTGCCGGCCGCTGCCGCAAGGACGGTGCGGTGGAGAGCGAGGAATACGTGGCAGAGGGACTTCGAATGACCGTCACCCTCGGTAACCCCCTCCTCGATTTGGTTGAGCCGTATATCGTGGAAGAGTGATGGAGAAAAAAGAGAGAAAAGCAACACGGTTGCCGGAATACGATTACAGTAGTGCCGGTGCGTATTTCGTTACGATTTGCACCAAAAACAGACAATGTTTCTTGTCCAAGATTGTAGGGGCGATTCATGAATCGCCCCTTGTGGAATTGATGCCATACGGTAGAATTGTCGATGCAATTATTGCAAGACTGCCAGACCGATATGGTATCAAAATCGACAACTATGTGATTATGCCGAATCATATTCATCTGTTGATTTCCATTGAAGCAGAATTTTCAAATGGGGCGATTCGTGAATCGCCCCTACAAAAACATTCCACTATTTCGAAAGTCATTGGTTATCTGAAAATGAATGCATCGAAAGAAATTCATAAACACGGATATGTCGACCAAATTTGGCAACGGGGATTTTACGACCACGTTGTTCGGAACGATGACGATTACGATGCGATTTGGCAATACATTGACGAAAATCCGATAAAATGGGAACTCGATAAGTTTTATAAAACTTGATAAACAACAAAAGCCCCCACAACCGAGAGGTTGTGGGGGCTTTTTTACGTTTTATTCGTCGTCGTCTTTTTTCTTAAATACTTTCGGCAAGACGAACAAGGCGGCAAGTACCACGACTGCCGCAACGACGGCAATGATGGCGCCGACGTTGAGCCGATCGCCGGTTTCAACGGCAAGTGTAAACAAACTCATCATTGATTAAAACACGAACTTGGTGAGCAGCATACCGACCAAGCACAGCACGAAGAAACCAATCGCGATGTATTTGGTCCAGCGGCCGAGCATCGCGTCCACCGTGCGAGCGCGACCCTTATCGAAGAAAGAATCCGCCGCGCCGGAAATGGCGCCGAGGTTCGCTTGACGGCCCTGCTGAAGCAGGACGACCACGATGATGAGAAGCGACGCAATAATGAGAATCGCGCCGGTGAGATATCCAATCCAAGACATAATACATATCCTCCAAGCGGCAAAAATGCCGTAAATTTTTACATTTCTCTGCAAATGCTCATATATCATACCATATACAAACGCAAAATGCAAGAAAAATTTTTTATTTTGCGAAAATCAGAACGTGAGCTGTTCACCGACATCTTCCGCCGCAAGAGTTGCACCGGCGGCAGGGATGTTTTTGGTGCGATAGCGCGCCGGTTTTGCGACCATACCTTCCGAGAAGGGGACGACCGCATCCACGCGATGAGCGCCTTTGAGGGTCATGACCTGCACACCCTGCGTGTTGCGTGTGGTTTTGGGCGAAAGCGCACCGGAATGGAGCAGCAGACGGCGACCGGAAGTGGAGGAGAGCAGGAATTCGCCGTCTTCCTTGATGTGGTAAATTGCCACGAGCGGAGATTTGTCGCTGTAGGCGCCGACCAATTTTTTGCGGTTGGATTTCGTGTCGTAAGCGGACAGCGGCACCTTGGCCACCTTGCCGTTTTCGAAGAAGAAGAGGAGATAGCCCGAAAAATCGGTGGTGGCGACCATATGGATGGCGGTTTCGCCGGCATCAAACGACAGTTTCGTGGCGACGAAGTCGCCCATCACGCTCGCTTTCGTGTCCGCAAAGTCGTAGGCGTGCGCCTTGTAGCAGGACGCGCCGTTCGAGAAGAAGAGGAGTTCGTAAGCGTTGGTCGCTTCCACGGTCACGAGCATACTGTCGTTTTCTTTGAACTTGTGTTCGCTGCTCATACGCAGGGAATTAGGCTGAATTTTCTTGAAATAGCCCTCTTTCGTGAAGAACAGCGTGCAGGGATAGGCGTCGATTTCTTCGGCGGCATCCACTTGCGCTTCTTGCACGTCGGCGGCGTAGAGAATTTGTGTGCGGCGCGGTTGGCCGTACTTTTTCGCCACCTGTTTGAGTTCGTCGATAATGATGTTGCGCACGCGCGCGCGGCTCTTAAGAATATCTTCCATATCGGCGATGTTCTTTTCGAGGTCTTCAATATCGGTCAGGCGTTTTAAGATGTATTCGCGGTTAAAGTGGCGCAATTTGATTTCCGCCACGTATTCCGCCTGGATTTGGTCGATGCCGAAGCCAATCATCAAATTGGGGACGACTTCGCTCTCCTCGTCGGTCGAGCGGACAATTTGTACCGCTTTGTCGATGTCGAGCAGGATTTTTTGGAGACCTTTTAAGAGGTGCAGTTTCTCTTTTGCACGGGACAAATCGAAATGGGTGCGGCGGCGGACACATTCGGTGCGGAACGCCGACCATTCGTCGAGCAGTTCGCGCACGCCGAGCACTTGCGGCAGTCCGCCGACAAGCACGTTAAAGTTGCAGGAGAAACTGTCTTCGAGCGGCGTCAGCGCAAAGAGGCGCGTCATCAGTTTGTCGGGATCGACACCGCGTTTTAGGTCAATCGTGATCTTAAGACCCTCTTTACCGGTCTCGTTGCGGATGTCGTTGATGTCTTTGATTTTTCCGGCTTTGACAAGGTCCACCACTTTGGCGATAATCGCTTCGAGGTTGGTGGTATACGGAATCTCGGTCACGTCGATGCAGTTGTTGTCCTTGTCGTAAGTGTAGTTGGAGCGCACGCGGAAACTGCCGCGGCCGGTTTTATAAATCTCCGCCATTTCCGCCGGGTCATAGATGAGCGTGCCGCCACCGGGGAAGTCGGGCGCCGGCATCGTCTCGAGAAGATTGTGCTCCGGATTTTTCATCAGCGCGATGGTGGTTTCGCACACCTCGGCGAGGTTAAAGGAGCAAATCTGGCTCGCCATACCGACGGCGATACCGAGGTTGTTGTTGACAAGAATGGACGGGAACGTCACCGGGAACAAGGTCGGCTCGGTGGTGGTCGCGTCGTAGTTGTCGACGAAATCGACGGTGTCTTTGTCGATGTCGCGGAACAATTCCGCCGCAATCGGGGCGAGCTTTGCCTCGGTATAACGGTAAGCGGCGTATTCCATATTGGTGGAATAGAATTTACCGAAGTTACCCTTGGAATCCACAAACGGGTGGAGGAGCGCTTCGTGGCCGACCGCGAGACGCACCATCGTGTCGTAAATCGCGGCGTCGCCGTGGGGGTTTAACTTCATTGTCGCACCGACGATGTTGGCGGATTTGGTGCGCGCGCCGGTGAGCAAGCCTTGCTTATACATCGTATACAGCAGTTTGCGGTGGGACGGCTTGAAACCGTCGATTTCCGGAATGGCACGCGACAAAATCACGCTCATCGCATAGGGCATATAGTTATTTTTGAGGGTATCGGTGACCGCTTCGTGTTCGAGCAGTCCGGCGCCGGAAATGCGCACGTTCGAGGGAAGCGTTTCGAGAGTCGTTTGTTTTTTCGTTGTTTTTTTGGCCATCGTTCTTCCCTCCTTAACTCAAATCTAACATATCGAGATAGTCGCCGCCGGTTGTGGCAATCATCTCTTTGCGCTCGGCAAGGTTGTCACCGAGCAGGGTGTCGAACATTGCCGCCGTTGCCTCGGCATCCGTGGGTTCTACGCGAATGAGGCGGCGCGTCGGCGGATTCATGGTGGTGAGCGACATCATATCGGCGTCGTTTTCACCAAGACCTTTCGAGCGCTGAATGGTGTATTTTTTGTCACCGATTTCTTCTAAAAACTCCGCTTTTTCGCGGTCGTTATAGGCGAAATAGGTGGTGTCTTTGGTGCTGATTTCGTAAAGCGGTGTTTCGGCGATATAGACGTAACCTTGCTCGATGAGCGTCGGGGTCAGTCGATAGAGCATCGTTAAAATCAGCGTGCGGATTTGGAAGCCGTCCACGTCGGCATCGGTACAAAGGATGATTTTCGAGAAGCGCAGCAGCGACAAATCGAACGTGGCGAGATTTTTGTTCGCCTTGCTTTTGACTTCCACGCCGCAACCGAGGACTTTTAACAAATCCACGATGATGTCGCTTTTGAAAATCTTGTCGTATTCCGCTTTTAAGCAGTTTAAGATTTTACCGCGCACCGGAATGACCGCCTGGAAATCGGGGTTGCGCGCTTGGATGCACGCGCCCATAGCGGATTTACCCTCCACGATAAAGAGCTCGCGCTCGGCGACGTCACGGGAGCGGCAATCCACGAAGTTTTGGACGCGCGAGGTGATGTCGTTGCTCGATTGCAGTTTCTTTTTGATGTCGATACGGGTGCTTTCCGCTTTTTCGCGCGAGCGCTTGTTCACAAGCACTTGGTTGGCGATTTTGTCCGCATCGGCTTTATTTTCGAGGAAGTAGATTTCGAGGTTTTGCCTAAGAAAATCGGTCATCGCTTCCTGGATAAACTTGTTCGTAATCGAGAGTTTCGTCTGGTTCTCGTAGGACGTTTGGGTGGAGAACGACGAGGAGACGAACACAAGGCAGTCTTGCACGTCTTGGAACGTGATTTTGCTCTCGTTTTTGTTGTAGCGGCTGTTTTGCCGCAGATAGGCGTCGATTTGGGACACGAACGCGGACTTGACCGCTTTTTCGGGTGCGCCGCCGTGGGCGAGCCAACTGGAGTTGTGGTAGTATTCGAGTTTGTTGACGCGGTTGGAGAAGCAGAGCGCGACCTCGAACTTGACTTTGTAGTCCTCTTTGTCGGCGCGGTCGCGGCCGCGGCGTTCCGCCGCCCAGCACTGGGTTTCGGTCATCGCCTGTTCGCCGACGATTTCGCCGACGTAGTCCTCGATGCCTTTTTCATAGAAATATTCGCTCGTTTCGAACTCGCGGCCGTTTTGCCAGCGGAGAACGAACGTCACTTTCGGGTTGACGACCGCTTGGCGTTTTAACACGTCTTCAAAATACTCTTTCGGCACGTTGATATCGGTGAACACCTGCAAGTCCGGTTTCCAGCGGATGGTCGAGCCGGTGTCCTTTTTGGCGTACGGCTCTTTTTTGAGGCCGCCGATGTTTTCGCCGTGCTCGAAGTGGAGCGTATAGCACGTGCCGTCGCGGTGGACTTCCACGTCCATATATTCGGACGAATACTGCGTGGCGCAGGCGCCAAGACCGTTTAAGCCGAGCGAAAACTCATAGTTTTCGCCGGCGTTCGTATTGTATTTGCCGCCGGCGTACATCTCGCAGAAAATCAGTTCCCAGTTGAACCGTTCCTCTTTCGGGTTGTAGTCGAGCGGAATGCCGCGGCCCATATCTTTGACCTCAAACGAGTTGTCGTCGAAACGGGTGAGCACGATTTTTTTGCCGTAGCCCTCGCGCGCTTCGTCGATGGAGTTGGAGAGGATTTCAAATACCGCGTGTTGACAGCCTTCCAGTCCGTCCGAACCGAAGATAACCGCAGGGCGTTTACGCACGCGGTCGGCGCCTTTTAAGGAGTGGATACTGTCGTTGTCGTAGTTTTGTTTTTTCTTTTCAGCCATTTTATGTCCTCACTTATTCGGATTTCGTCTTTTCCTCAAAAACAAGGAATTGCAATTCCCTATTTTTGAAGGGTGATTCCCTATTTTTGAAGGGTGATTCCCTATTTTTGAAGGGTGATTCCCTATTTTTGAAGGGTGATTCCCTATTTTTGAAGGGTGATTCCCTATTTTTGAAGGGTGATTCCCTAT
>JAZUEK010000050.1:0-19395 GCA_045640165.1 Acutalibacteraceae bacterium
ATCCGCCGCAACGCGAAAAAGTGCGGTATGAATCTGTCCGAATATCTCCGCACGCTCGGCACCAACGCCGTTGTAAAAGAAGCGCCGAGCGAGGAGTTGATGCTCGCCTATCGGAAAGTCATCGCTCTTTCGGACAGTATCGACTGGAATTCTCCGTATGCGCACATTGCGGACGAGCTGGAAGAAATCGGCAAGTTGCTTTTGAAAGCGTATCACGGAAAGGAGGATGCCGATGGCAGTCACGAAGATTTGGGCCATTCATGACAGCGTGGCTCGTGTCGTGGATTACTGTCAAAACCCGGACAAAACCAAACTGTCGGATTTGGAACAAGTGCTTGTTTACGCTACCGACAAAACCAAACCCGCCGATGAAAACGAGACGAGTTATGCCGTGACCGCCATCAACTGTAAAGCAGAAACCGCCGCCAAAGAGATGGCGGCGGTACAAAAACGATTCGGCAAAACCGGCGGCAACGTCGCCTACCACGCCTACCAATCGTTTAAGCCCGGCGAAGTGTCGGCAGAAGACTGTCACCGTATCGGTGTGGAAACGGCAAAGCAGGTGTGGGGTGACAACTATCAAGTATTAGTCGCCACACACTTTAACACGGGAACCTATCACAACCATTTCGTTATCAACTCGGTCGGGATGTGGGACGGACGAAAGCTCGAAGCCAAATACAAAACCTACTATGATCTCCGCAACACCTCCGACCGCATCTGCGAGAAATACAAGCTGACGGTGTTACAAGATCCGCAACGGCACAAAACACCACGCTCCATTTACTTTGCGGAAAAGAACGGTGAACCCACGCGGTACAACTTGATGCGGGAAGCGCTCGACAAGGCCATCTCGCTTTCCGGTTGCCATAACGATCTGTGTGCGGTTCTCCGCAAACTCGGGTATGAGCTGTCGGTCGATGTAAATCGAAAATATCCAACCATCCGCCCGATCCATTCCAAAAAGCCCACACGCCTCTATCGGCTCGGCTCGGCGTATGAGCCGGAAGCCATCCGCGAGCGACTCTTGCAAAACCAATGGGACCCCGAAGTACAACGGCAGTATTACGAGTTTATGGGAGCGTATACGCGCAACATCTACCGTGCACCGCCGACCGAAGAATATTACCGTCGGCGCGAGTTTTACAAGACGGCACCGACCGTTGTCGGGTATGTATCGCTCTTTCGGTGTATCGCGATTGTGCTCGGCATCGAACCGTTTCCGAAAACGCAACAGTTCCAAAAACCGCTATCGCCGGAATGTCGAGAAGCGTGTCGCAAACTCGACCGCTATACCGCCGAACTCACCTTGGTAGCAAGCGAGCATTTGGACACGCCGAAAGACATCCAAAAGTATCTTGAAAAGGTCAACGGAGAAATCGACCGTATTTCTGCCGCACGGAACAAAATCCGCAACAAACAAAAATACTGTACCGAACCCGCGAAAAAGGAACAGCTCAAACACGATTGCACGGCATGCACAGAAGCGCTTGCTGCCTTGCGCAAAAAGCGCACTATCGCGAACAACATTCTCGAAGACAATCCAAAGATCCGAGAACTGTTAAAAAGCGAATACGCTGCACGAACACAAACCGATCCGTATTTGTCCGAAAAGGAAAAACGAGCCGCCACAGACCCGCACACACTCACAAAAACACACAACACATGGGAACGCTGAACACAGCAGAAAGGAAATTATCATGAATCAAATCAAACAAAAGACATCGGGATTTAACATCTACGATGAAATCCCCCTTACCGAACTTGTGCCGTTCAAAAATCACCCGTACAAGGTGAAAGACGATGCCGAGATGGACGCTCTCAAAAAGAGCATCGAAGAATCGGGTGTCCTCGTGCCGGCGGTCGCACGCTACAATCCGCACGGTGACGGGTACGAGCTGATTGCCGGCCATCGCCGCTTTGCCGCGTGCCGAGCGCTCGGTTTCGAAAAGATGCCGGTCATCGTTTTCGACGGTCTCACCGATGAGGAAGCCGTCATTATGATGGTGGACTCAAACCTCCAACGCGAACACGTCCTCCCCTCTGAAAAAGCCTTCGCGTACAAGATGAAAATGGACGCAATGAAACATCAAGGCACTTCGCGCCAAGTTGGCACGAAGTCCCGCACCGACGATGAACTTGCCCAAAACGCCGAAGACAGCGCCCGGCAAATTCAGCGCTACATCCGCTTGACGTATCTCGTCCCCGAGCTGCTCGACTGGATGGACGAGGGGAAAATGGCCTTTTCCGTCGGCGTAGAATTGTCGTTTTTGGATAAGCAGGCGCAATACGATGTCGTGGATATTTGCGAACAGCACGACTGCACACCGTCCTACTCGCAAAGCTGGCACTTGCATAAAGCGATGACCGACGGCACGATCGATCGAGAACTTATCGCAAAAACCCTCTCCGCCGAAAAACCGAATCAACGGGAAACGCTGAAAATCCCGATGGATAAACTGCGCAACCGGTTGCCGAAAAATCTTTCGGTGAAAGAGCAAGAGGACTTTGTGCTTAAAGCTGTTGATCATTACAAAAAATACCTCGTCCGAAGCCGCGACCGAGAACGATAAGGAGGAATAGGTATGGCTCAAAAAATAGATTTCAAAGACATGCCGTTTATCATCTGCGGACCCGGACGTGTTCCTGATAACGACGAAATCAACTTATCGAATTGCGTTGCCTTGCCAGACGGCGTAACAAACGGATTGCCCGCCCGTGTGCTTTCTACGAACAATTCGTTTTCTATGAAAATCGGAGGCACGACATTTGATGTCACCACGCACTTTAATGTGGACGGCAGACAAAATGTGTTGCAACAGTTTCAGGATTTGATTTTGTCAAAGAATCTTGTATGACCGCACATTTGAAAATAGACACCGAGCGCAGTAAACTAACCTTGCTTTTGCTACGCCCGGTTGTCGGAAAGGAGATTGTATGATGACAACAGCAACCAATAACGGGCAACCCGAAAAAATAACCGCCCTATACTGCCGCCTCAGTCAAGATGATGGGCGCGAGGGTGAATCAAACTCTATCTCGAACCAAAAGGAAATCCTAACAGCATACGCCAAAAAGAACGGATGCCTTCATCCCGAATTCTTTGTGGACGACGGCATTTCCGGCACTACCTTTGATCGACCGGATTTCAAACGAATGCAAGAAATGGCAGAAGCAGGACAAATCTCCACAATTATTGTGAAAGATTTATCCCGCTTCGGACGAAACTATCTTGAGGTTGGTAAATACCTTGAAATTCAATATCCTACGCTTGGCATTCGCTTTATTGCCATTCAAGAAAATGTTGATACTTTCAAAGATACCGGCACAGAACTTATGCCGTTCTCCAACATTTTTAATGAATGGTATGCGGCACAGACATCTAAAAAGATTCGTACCGTCTTGCAGTCAAAAGCCAACCGAGGAGAACGTATTTCTACTTCTGTTCCATATGGATATCTGCAATCTCCCGAAAACCCAAAACAATGGGTTGTTGATCCGGTTGCCGCAGAAGTTGTACGCCATATTTATGCGTTGTGTATCGGCGGAAAAGGACCTATGCAAATAGCAAACCAATTAGAAGAAGAACGTATTTTGATTCCAACGGCCTATTTCCAATCTATCGGCAAGAAGACACGTTGCAAGACCTATGCGGATCCCTATCGGTGGAACCCGAACTCCGTCGTTAACATTCTCGAAAACAGACAGTACACCGGATGTACGGTTAATTTCCAAACAACGACGGTTAGCTACAAAGTTCACAAAACCGTATATAAGCCGAAAGAGGAATGGCAAATTATCCCTAACACGCAAGAACCTATTATCTCGGAAGAAGTTTGGCTTCGTGTTCAGGAAATCCGAGAAAATCGGGTTCGCTATACTGCCACCGGCAGGATCGGAATGTTTTCCGGATTGGCATATTGTGCAGACTGTGGATCGAAGCTTTCCTTTTGTGCCGCAAAAAGTTTGAAGCCGAACCAAGAACATTACCGTTGTTCAAATTACAAGAGCAATCGCGGTGAATGTCAAGCGCATTACATTCGAGAATTTTCGCTTCAAAAAATTGTTCTGAAAGCAATACAGGATTTGGCTGCGTTTGTTCAAGAGTTCGAGCCGGTATTTTTGTATCTGATGGATCAAAAAAGTAATAAGGAACAAAAACAAGAAATGGTAAAATTGGAACAGACGGTAAAAAGCGGAAAGAAACGCATGGATGAAATTGACCTTGTCATTTCTCACCTGTATGAGGACAACATCACCGGAAAGATTTCCGATGAACGGTATATGAAGATGTCCGAAAACTATGAATCGGAGCAATCCGTGCTGGCTGAACAAATTGAAAAGTGTGAAGCAAATCTTATCGAAATGAAGAAAAAGACAACAGATTTACGGCTTCTCCTGCAAACACTCCGGGAATACACCGATATTACCGAACTGAATCGTGACCTTGTTAATCGCCTCATTCAACGGATTGAAGTCCATAACAACGATAAGAGCAGCGGTCACTGTCATGTGCAGGTGGATATCTATTTCACTGGTGCAGGACTTGTAGACATTCCAACCGAACAGGAAATTCTGCGGCTTATGAATGAAATTCGAAATAACGAAACCGTTACGAAATCCGCACAGTAAAGTCAAAAATCATTTCTGCTACAGAACCACTCAATAATTAGAAAAAAGAAATGGAGTAGTCCAAAAATGGACTACTCCATCACTAACCCCAAAAACTTCCTTACCACGCCTTGGCGTTATCCTCTCCGCTTTTATTTTACCCACGGCAACATTGTAGGGGCAATTCACGAATCGCCCCCATGCAGTCGGTGCAAAAAATAAGAAGGGGCATTCGTGAATGCCCCCTACGAAATCATTTGAATTTTCATCTCGGCCCCCTCTGACGAGGGGCTGTCGAGCAATAGCGAGACTGAGGGAGAGAAAAATCAAAACTTTCATCAAACTTCGTCTCCCTCCGTCACGGCTTACGCCGTGCCACCTCCCTCGTCAGAGGGAGGCAAGAGGTCAATCACCTTGCATCTCTTGCCAACTCCCTCTTTTTATGCTATACTAATCGGGAGAGGTGACTGCAATGGATACCGAAAAAATCGCGGCGTTTGCCGCGCTGTTACAAAATGCAAAATCCGCCGTCTTTTTCGGCGGCGCCGGGGTCTCCACCGAAAGCGGACTCAAAGACTACCGCAGTGAGGACGGCTTATACAACGTCACAAACAAATACGGCGTGTCCCCCGAAACGATTTTGTCCCGTTCGTTTTTTCTGCAAAACCCCGACACGTTTTACAAATTCTATCACGAATACTTTTTAAGCCAAACCGCTCTTCCCAACGTCGCGCACAAAACGCTCGCCAAATGGGAGCAAGAGGGACGCCTCTCCGCCATCGTCACCCAAAATATCGACGGACTGCACCAAGCAGCAGGCTCGAAAACCGTCTTCGAACTCCACGGCACGGTCTATCGCCATCACTGTGACCGTTGCGGCAAAGACTTCCCCACCGAACAGGTCAAAGCGCTCGACGGCGGCGTTCCCCATTGCGACTGCGGCGGTCTTGTTCACCCGAACGTCGTGCTGTATGAAGAGGGGCTCGACCAAACCACCGTTATGGGCGCGGTAGAGGCGATTGAACGCGCCGACCTGCTCATCATCGGCGGCACGTCGCTCGCCGTGTATCCGGCGGCATCGTTTCTCCGCTACTACGGCGGACGAGACATCGTGCTCATCAACAAAGGCGAAACGCCCTACGATACGCGCGCATCGCTCGTCTTCCGCGACAGCATCGGCGCGGTGCTTTCCGCCGCGGACGAAGCCATGCGAAAATAAGTTGCAAAATTCTCCACTTTATTGTATACTGAGTGCATACCTTTAATATAAGAAAGGCGAGGAAAAAACAATGCTTCAAAACGGAAACATCTATTTGGGTCTCTCGGATTTAGACGGCGCGCGTGTCGAAATGCCGCTGTCCATCTGCAACCGCCACGGCCTCATCGCCGGTGCTTCCGGCACCGGTAAAACCATCACCATGAAAGTGATGGCGGAGTCGTTCTCCGATGCCGGCGTGCCGGTGTTCCTCTGCGATATCAAAGGCGACGTGTCCGGCCTTTGCGTCCCGGGCGAACAGAACGAGGGTATGGAAAAACGCATCGACAAATTCGGTATCCGCGACAGTTTTTGCTACAAAGGCTATCCCGTCTGCTTCTGGGACGTCTACGGCGAAAACGGCCACCCCGTCCGCACCACCATTTCGGATATGGGGCCGGAACTCCTCTCGCGCATTCTCGGCCTGTCCGAGGCGCAGGAGGGCGTGCTCAACATCGTCTTTAAGATTGCGGACGACAAGGGGCTTCTCCTCTACGATATGAAAGACCTGCGCGCCCTGCTCAACTACGTGAACGACCACAAAGACGAATACACCACCACCTACGGCTCAATCGCCACCGCCTCGCTTGGCACACTCGTGCGCGAACTGTTACCGCTCGAAACCCAAGGCGGCGACAAATTCTTCGGCGAGCCGCCGCTGGATATCAAAGATTGGCTACGTTGTGACGCCTCCGGCAACGGGATGATTCATCTGCTCGACTGCGTGAAACTCGCCCAAAACCCGACGCTGTACGCGACGTTCCTGCTTTGGATGATGTCCGAACTGTACACCGTTCTCCCCGAGGTCGGCGACTGCGACAAGCCGAAACTCGTGTTCTTCTTCGACGAAGCGCATATGTTGTTCTCCGACGCGCCGAAAGCGCTTGTGCAAAAAATCGAACAGGTCGTGAAACTCATCCGTTCGAAAGGCGTCGGCATTTATTTCGTCACCCAAAACCCTGCCGACATTCCGGACAGCGTTTTGGCGCAGCTCTCCAACCGCATCCAACACGCTCTGCGCGCCTATACGCCGGCGGAGCAACGCGCTGTGCGCGCCGCCGCCGATTCGATGCGTGCCAATCCGGCGTTCTCCACCGAACAGGTGATTATGGAACTCGGTGTCGGCCACGCGCTCGTCTCCGTTCTCGATGCAGACGGCGTGCCCGGCATCGTGCAACAGACCTCGATTATCTGCCCCCAGAGCCTGATGGCGCCGGCGGACGATGCCACGCGCAACCAGATGAAAGCCATGGACGGTATGGCGAAATACGACGTCGCCTACGACAGCGAAACCGCCTACGAGGTGCTGGAGCAGCAGAAAGCCGCTTCCGCCGAGGAAGACCGTTTGGCGGCAGAACGCGAGGCGTTCGAGCGCGAAAAAGCCGAGTACGAAGCGCAAAAACAAAAAGAAGAGGCCGCGGCGGAAAAACAACGCGAAAAAGACGAAGCCGCCGCCGAAAAACAACGTGAAAAAGAAGAGGCCGCCGCGGAAAAGAAAAAAGAAAAAGCCGAAGCGGAAGCCAAAAAGAAACTCGATCGCCGGATGTCCAAAATCGAAACCCAACTCATCAGTGCCGGCGGTCAGGTGCTCAAACGCACCCTGCTCAACACGTTGTTCAAGTAAACACAACATAAAAAAATCCCCCAACCGACGGTTGGGGGATTTTCTTTTTCAAAATTCTTATTTCGCTTTCTTTTCGAGCGCGAGTTTCACGTTCTTCACGATGTTTTCGGCGGAAAGGCCGAACTCTTTAAGCAAATCTGCCGCCGGGCCGGACTTGCCGAACGTGTCGTTCACACCGACGCGCACCACCGGCACCGGCACGGTTTCCGCCACCACTTCGGCAACGGCGCTTCCGAGACCGTTTAAGATGCTGTGCTCCTCAGCGGTCACGATCACACCCGTTTCGCGCGCGGCTTTTTCGATAATGTCGCGGTCAATCGGTTTGATGGTCGCCATATTGATGATGCGAGCGGAAATTCCCTCCGCTTTCAGCGTCTCATACGCTTCGAGCGCTTCCTTGACCATAAGGCCGGTCGCAATCACGGTCACGTCGGTGCCGTCTTTAAGCTGTACGCCCTTGCCGATTTCGAACGGGCAATCCTCGTCGAATACCACCGGCACGGCCAAACGACCGAAGCGCAGATACACCGGACCGTCCCATTCGTAAGCGGCTTTCACCGCTTTTTTCGCTTCATAGTAGTCGGCAGGATTGAGCACCGCCATCCCGGGAATACCGCGCATCAAGCCAAGGTCCTCAATGCACTGGTGGGTCGCGCCGTCCTCGCCGACGGAGATGCCGCCGTGGCTCGCCGCCACTTTCACGTTAAGACGCGGATACGCAATCGAGTTGCGAATTTGTTCATACGCACGACCGGTCGCGAACATCGCAAACGAGGAGATAAACACCGTTTTGCCGCAAGACGCGAGACCTGCCGCAACACCGGTCATATTCGCCTCGGCGATGCCGGCGTTAAAGAACCGCTCGGGGAACGCTTTTTTGAACGTGCCGGTACGGGTCGCACCGGCCAAGTCGGCGTCCATTACAATAATATCGTCGTGTTCTTTTCCGAGTTCCACCAACGCGTCGCCGTAGCCTTCACGGGTGGCTTTTTTCAATACGTCCGCCATGTTCACGCCTCCTCACACGCTTTGAGTGCCGCTTTAAGTTCTGCCATCGCGACCTCATATTCTTCGGCGTTGGTGGCTTTGCCGTGCCAACCCACTTGATTTTCCATAAAGGAGACGCCGTGGCCCTTGACGGTTTTCAAAACAATCGCGGTCGGCTTGCCCGAAACGGCGCGCGCCGCGGTCACGGCTTTGTCAATGGATTCGAAATCGTGGCCGTCCGCTTCGAACACCGCGAAGCCGAATGCCTCGAATTTTTCTTTAATCGGATACGGCGAGTTGACCTCTTCAAGGCAACCGTCGATTTGCAGGTTGTTGTTGTCCACAAACAGCGTCAGGTTGTCGAGGCCTTTGGCACAGGTGAACATCGCCGCTTCCCACACTTGACCCTCTTCGATTTCACCGTCGCCGAGAATGGCATACACGTGATAATCTCGGTTGTCGATTTTTCCGGCGAGCGCCATACCGGCCGCAGCGGAAACGCCCTGACCGAGCGAGCCGGTCGACATATCCACACCCGGCGTTTTTTGCATATCCGGATGGCCTTGCAAGAAACTGTCCGGCTTGCGCAGACGGGCAATCTCGCTTTCGGGGAAAAATCCGTGCAGCGCGAGCGCACCGTAAAGCGCCGGCGCGGTGTGTCCTTTCGACAACACCAAACGGTCGCGGTCTGCCCACTGCGGATTTTTCGGGTCCACCTTCAGCACACAGCGATAGAGATACGCGATGGTTTCCGTAATGGAAAGCGAGCCACCCGGGTGACCGCTTTTCGCGTGGAACGTACCCTCGATAATCGCCAAACGAATCTTGGCGGCATCGATGGCCAATTGCTTTTTGAGTGACGAATCCATGTCTTTCGGCTCCTTTGTTATAACGTCCAAACATATTTCCTATAGTATAGCACACTCTTTTCGATTTTCCTATATCTTTTTCGAAATTTTTTCACTTTTTTCGAAAAAATTTTCTATAAAACAGCCGTCAAAAATAACAGCGCACGCAATCGCTCGTAAATCGGCAAAAAATCGGCAAGCGGAAGCGGATTTTCCCCGATTCCGCACTCCACGGTAAATGCAGGATTCCCCCATTCCTCAATAAACCAATCCTTGAATCCGCCGCCCACCGCCAGTCCCGTCGGCTCATCGAGCGCATACCCCGATGCGTTCGCAAGCACCTGCGCCATCAGCCGCGCCCGTTCCGGCGTGCGGTGACCATACCGCCAATAGATGACTTCGCCCTGCGTATGCAGCGACACCGCATGGGCAGGGCGCACGCGCCGACACAGCGCCGCAAGCGCCTGAGTCTCCGGTTCACTTTCGGGCGCGATGCCGCCGTATTGCCGCGGCGAGGGCGAAAAAATCCCGTTTTTTCGCTCTTCCTCTTGCAATTTGTCCCATCCGGCATTAAAATTGTGGTTGAGGTCCACGCCTCGTGCGTTCGCCTGCCACAAACGCGGTGTATCGCCGCCGAGCCGCGCCACTGCGTCGGCAAACCGTCCGGCCGTGGCGCTTCCGTTAAGCGCAATTTCGATGCCGTCGGGGTTTAGACTCGGCACAATCAGCAAACTGCGCCCGTGCATCGCTTTGCCGATGGCGATATTGCCGGCGGCTTTGCCGCTTTCAATATGGGCGCACGCATCCTCGATAAACCGATACAGTAGTAACGAGGTCATCCACTCCTGCGCGTGCGTGCCGCCCAAATACAGCACCACGTGCGCACCGCGTCCGAGTAAAAACCCGTCAATCTCTCGCCCACAAACGCTGTTGCCGATGGGATACCGCTCGAGCATCGCATACCGCCTGCACAGCGCCTCTCCCCACGCCGTTCTTATCGCGGCAGTGGGCGGCGTTTCGGTTACAATCCACATACAACCACCTCAAAAAATCCTATGAAAGTCGAGGTTTGTCCTATGAATTTCCGTGAGACCACCGTAAAAAAGAATATCGTCCATAAAGGCGCTATTCTCACTATGCGCGAAGACGATGCCAAAACCGCCGACGGGCGCGACTGCACGCGCGTTGTCGTGGAGCATCCGGGCGGCGTGTGCGTGGCCGCCGTCACCGCCGACAACAAGATTTTGCTCGTGCGTCAATGGCGCTACCCATTTGAAGAAGAAACGTGGGAACTGCCGGCCGGCAAACTCGAAACGACCGACAGCGACACGCAAACCGCTGCTGTCCGCGAACTGAAAGAGGAAACGGGTACCACCGCCAAAACGTGGAAATTCCTCGGCAATATGTACCCCACCCCCGGCTTTTGCACCGAGATTGACCGCATTTACGAAGCGACCGACCTCGCGTTCGGCGAAGCCGACCCGGACGACGACGAATTTTTAACCCTCGCCGCCGTACCGCTCAAAGAGGCACTCGCCCGCGTGATGAACGGCGAATTGCCGGATGCCAAAACCCAAATCGGTATCCTCAAAGTCTGCGCCGAACGCGGTATTTTGCCGTAAATTTCGCCCAAACTCGCGGCGTGTCCGTAGGGGCGATTCACGAATCGCCCCCACCGCTTCACCATATCTTCCTAACCGAAACAAAAATCCGCCCGAGGCTTTGCCTCGAGCGGATTTCTTGTTTGGAGCTGGTGAACGGACTCTTGTCTCACGTGACGCAACCGTCCCCCGGACGCTTGCTCCCAAACGCGTCGCTCGTTCCACTCGCCGCGTTTGGAGTTCGTTTCGAGCCCGTTCTTACTTGCCGAAACAAAAATCCGCCCGAGGCTTTGCCCCGAGCGGATTTCTTGTTTGGAGCTGGTGAACGGACTCGAACCCCCGACCTGCTGATTACAAATCAGCTGCTCTACCAACTGAGCTACACCAGCGTAACTGCTTTTGCAATATAGCATACCCCTGCAAAAAAGTCAAGAAAAAAGAGAGGCATCGGCCTCTCTTTTTTATTTCTCTGCCAATTTCGGCTTGTATGCGCGCAATTTTCCGGAAAACACCGTTTTTCCCTCGGGAAGCGCCAAGAAATCCACCGGACGAAACACCGTTTTTTGCGGCATCGTCACGCCGGCAGTCTGTAATTCGTCCGCCACGAATTTGGAGCAATACGATTTATGGTTTCTCCGCTTGGCTTTGCCGAAATACGCCAGCGCCACCCCGAGAAAATCGTACCGATATTCTTTGCGATGGCGATACATCTCCTGCATCCGCGCCTGCAGTTTTTCATATTCTGCGCCGCCCATCGGCAGTTTCACCACCACCGCGTCCGCTTCGGGAAAATGCCCGAACACGCCGGTTTGGGGCGTCTCGTGCACGAATCCACCGATAAAGGGATTACGCAGCCTCCGCCGTCCGTAGGAATACATTCTCTGCAAATTGGCATCAAGCGCCAACGACACGTGATTATACGGGTCGCGCGTCACACGCCGCAACATTCTGGAAACCCCGGTGCCGCTTTGAGACACAAGGATATAGACATATTTTTGCTGATCCAAAACGACACCTCCTCGTACTTTTGTTGCGGACAGTATATCACACCCACCGAAAAAACGCAATGGAAAATCTGCACAAACTTTTTTCCTCGCCGACACAATTTGTTTTTGTTTTTGTAAATTTGGGGTTGCAAAAACAAGGAGAATAGGATAAAATAAGAAGGTCGCCGATACATCCGCCCGTGGCGAAACTGGATATCGCAGTGGATTCCGATTCCAAAGGATGGGGGTTCGATTCCCTCCGGGCGGGCCAAAAAACACCGAGCACGTCAGGTGCTCGGTGTTTTCATTTTATAAAAATCCCAAATTTTACTTGCACCTTGCCCTAAAATAGTGTAAAGTAAAAGGGTAAATGCAAAAAAGGAGGGATTTTGATGCGCTTTTGTGCCCCGTGTCTGTTCGGAATCGAGGGCGTTTTGGCGGACGAACTGAAACGTCTCGGCGCCGACCGCGTGGAAGCGCAAAACGGCCGCGTGCTGTTTTCCGGCGATGCCGCCATCTTGGCACGCGCCAATATCCAAAGCCGTTTCGCCGAACGCATCCAAATCCTGGTGGGCAGTTTTACCGCCCGTTCGTTCGAAGAACTGTATCAGGGCGTGCGTGCGCTTCCGTGGGCGGACTATATCGGCAAACTCGACCGTTTTCCGGTCAAAGGCTGGTCGCTCAATTCCGCGCTTCACAGCATCCCCGATTGCCAATCCATTGTCAAAAAAGCGGTGGTGGACAAGCTCAACCAAACCTATCACCAACCGCGCTTTGCCGAAACCGGCGCCTTGTATCAAATCCAGTTTACTATTCTCAAAGACGAGGTCTCGCTCCTGCTCGACACGAGCGGTGCCGGACTGCACAAACGCGGCTACCGCGAAATTTCCGGCGCTGCGCCGCTAAAAGAAACTCTCGCCGCGGCGATTGCCGACCTTGCTCGCGCGCGCCGTGCCGACCGCATTTTCGACCCGTGTTGCGGTTCGGGTACGCTCCTCATCGAAGCGGCACTGCAAGCGGCAAAAATTGCGCCGGGCAAATCCCGTCACTTTGCCGCCGAGGAATGGGCGCTCGTCCCCTCTGCCGTATGGCAGGAAGAGCGCGAGCGCGCCACGTCGTTTGAACAACCCGATCGCCTGCCGGCACTGTTCGGCTCGGACATCGACAAAGACGTGCTGTCCCTCTGCCGCGACAACGCCCAAAAAGCAGGTGTCGCCGCCCATTTGGAAACCGCGGTGCGCGACCTGCGCAAATTTGAGCCGGTCGGCGACTCCGGCACCGTGCTGTGCAACCCTCCTTACGGCGAGCGCCTTTTAGACGTGCGCACCGCCCAAACGCTCATCCGCGAAATGGGCAAAGTCTTTGTGGAAAAACCCGGTTGGAACTACGCCATCATCAGCCCGGACGAGGATTTCGAAACGCTGTTCGGCCGTCCGGCGAACAAGCGCCGCAAACTGTATAACGGGATGCTGAAATGCACTCTTTATATGTACTTTTAACGGAAATTAAAACGAAAAGAGGTACCACCCTTGCGACACGTTTTTATTCTCAACCCTGCCGCCGGCAAAAACAGCCGCGCCATGAACTTCATCCCCGAAATCGAGGCCTATTTTGCCGCCCATGCCGGTGACTACGAAATTCGCGTCACCAACCAAGCCGGTGATGCAAGCGTCTATGCTAAAGAGGAAGCCGAAAAAGGCGACCTTGTGCGTCTGTATGCAGTCGGTGGTGACGGCACGCTCAACGAGGTGACGAACGGCGCCGCCGGTGCCGAAAACGTCGAAATCGCCTGCATTCCCTGCGGTTCGGGCAACGACTATATCAAAACGTTTGGAAAGCAAGAGGACTTCCTCGACCTGCCGGCCCTCATCGAGGGCGAGGCGATGGCGGTGGACGGCATCCTCTGCAACGGCGAGCTGTCCTTAAACATCTGCTCGCTCGGCGTGGATGCGGACGTGTGCGCGTATATGGGCGATTTCAAGCGCCTGCCGCTCGTATCCGGCTCGATGGCGTACGATTTGGGCGTTGTCAAAATGCTGTGCAAACCGGCCGGCAACAACCTGCAAATCAAAATCACCACCGAAGACGGCATCGTCGAACGCAAAGGCCGTTTCCTCTTTGTCCTCGCCGCCAACGGCCAATATTACGGCGGCGGCTACTGCGGCGCGCCCGGCTCGGTGCCCAACGACGGCCTTTTGGATTTCGTGCTGATTTCCGTCGTATCCAAACCGAAAATGGTCAAATTGCTCGGCGGCTACAAGCGCGGCGAGCATTACGCGTGGGACGTCTGTGAACATCTGCGCGGCACGAAAATGGAAGCCGAATGCGACAAGGCCGCCTGCATCAACATCGACGGCGAAATCGTCCACAGCAAAACCGTCTCGTTCGAGATTTTGCCCGGCCATTTCCGCTTTGTATTACCCACCTCGCTCACCGGCAAATTTGCCGCCGCGAAAGAAGACGTTACGGTATAAAAAGGAGCAATTACTATGAGTGAAACCAAAAAATCGCTTTTGAAAAAGCCCTTTTCGTGGGGCTTCATCGTGTTGTTTGCGCTGATCGTCGGCATCGTTGTCGGCGTGCTCGACTGCATCCCGGCACTCGCCGACACCTCGTTTACCGATCCGGCGCTCACCTTTGACGTGTGGATTCCGCTCGCGATTTTCGTCGTCCTCGGCGGCAAAAACACCCTCGATGCGGCACTCAAATGCTTCGTCTTTTTCCTCGTGAGCCAACCGGTCATCTACCTCGTCGAAATTGCCGCAAGCGTGTTGTCGGGTAGTGAACTTGCCGAAATGTTCCACCAATATTTCGTCGTGTACTACATCGGTGCCGGCTGGCTTTGGTGGACGCTGTTGACTCTCCCCGGCGGCGCAATCGCCTATCAGGTGAAGCGCGACAACGTTCCTGCCGCCGTCATTTTGGCGGTGGCAACCGGCGGTCTCGTCGGTCTCGGAATGAACTACGTGTTTGAGACGCTTCCCTCTTCGTTCCCTCGCCATCTGCTCAGCACCATCTTCTGCTTTGTGATGGCGTTTGCGCTGTGCTTTATGGTGCTGAAAAAGAAAAAAATCCGTCTTCTTGCCGTTGCCATCACCGCGGTAGCGACCATCACCGTGACGGCGATGTTCCTCTTCTTCTCCGGCAAACCGGTAGACAGTATGACGACCTACGATGTCGGCCCGAAAACCGCCGTCTCCTGCGAAGTCAAAGATACCGCGATTGCCGAAGCGGAGTTGGACAGCGATAACGCACTCGTCATCCACACCGCCGAAGCCATCGGCAACACGGTTATCACCGTCACTTACGACGACGGGACGACCGCCGATTTCCTCGTCACGGTCGATTCCCATGCGCTGAACATCGAAGAAATGTAACACCCAATGAAAAAGCACCTGACCAACGGTCAGGTGCTTTTCTTATATCCTTTTATCGAAATTTGTGTCCGCAACTTAAGCAGAAGAACGCGTTATCCGGAATCGGCGTGCCGCATTTCGGGCAACAACCGTTACCGGTCATGGGCTTCGGCTCAAGCGACTCCTCGCGGAACGGCTCGTTGAGCGTGCGGCGCGGCGCCTGCGGATTTTGCACACCTTGGGGGCGCGCGGTCGGTTGCGGCATCGCCGCCGTCGGGGCGGCAGGGCGTTCGTTCATCAAATCCGATGCTTTGATGCCGGTGGGAATCCCGGGCATCGGCGCCGCCGTCTCTCCGGTAAACGCCGGTTGCTCCCACGAGAGCGTATACGCGCGATGGCGATAGCAGAACAACACAATGGCAAACAGCAGATACGCCACAGCATACAGCGCCGAGCCGATGCCGGCCACGTTCGCCGTAAGAAGCGAGCCCACCGCGTCCGCCGCAAGAGCGACAGCCGCCACACACAGCGCCACACCGACAAATGCGCTGACGCGTTTGCCGAAATCACCGGTTTTGGCGGTATACAGCACGCGGTTCACCGACTTGGTGGCGCAGATGAAGAACACGGTATACAAAAGGCCGAACACCACCATCACGCCGCACAGTCCAAGCAAAATCCACATCGTGGTTTCGCAAGCGAGCAAATCGTGTATCGCCACCGCGATGGCGTCTTCGTTTTCGCCGAAGGTCGCCACCAGTTCCGGTCGGCCGAGCCACAACCCGGCGCCGAGCAAACCGCCGCAAATCGTCACCACGATAGCGCCGACTTCACACAGCACCGTCGCCACTTTCAACACAATCGGGCCGCCTTTACGGAAATTCACCCGATTCGTGTACCCTTGGGCAAGCACAAGCCACAGACCCACGCAAGCCAAAATATTCACAAGCGGCAACTCGCCCGATTGCACGTCCACTTGTTCGTTGAATTCGTTAAACAGCGTATGAATACCTTTCCACGCCTCGGCGGTCATCTTCGTGCCGGTAGCGTCGGAAAACAGCGTCACCGCCTCTTTGATGTCTTTCATGCCGATGGTTTCGTGAACAAAAAATCCCGATACAATCGAAAACACAAGCGCGGCGGTAAACGCGATAACCGCTATCAGAAACAACACCGAACCGGCGGTTTCTTTAAGCAGTCCCGTCGCGGCGGACGGCTCGCCTGCCTCCATCGGGGTCTGGCAACGCGAGCAGACGGGTTCCTCCGTCTGGCGGTTGCACGCAGGACATCTCCACAACATCAAAATTCCTCCTTTTAAGCTTGCGCCTCTTGTTCGTCAAGAGACAACTCGTAAGCCGGCAAAAATTCTTTAATAAAACAGTCCACCGCCGCGATATCCATCGCTTTCAGCGCCTTTTCGGTGGATTTTCGGGCAGACGCAAATTCGCGGTTGCCCATTTTTAATTCTTCCACGCATTTGATGAGCGCCGACAACTTATCGGCGGCTTTCACAAATTTGGTTTCCACACTTTCTTCCGCAAGCAACAGCGGCGCATACTCACCGCGTAAATTTTCCGGCAATTTTTGCAAAAGCCGCTCGTTGGCTTCCCGTTCCACCTGTTTATACGCATCGCGCAACTCCACGTCGTGATATTTCACGGGAGTGGGCAGGTCTCCGGTTAAGATTTCGGACATATCGTGATACAACGCCAACAGCACGCACTGTCCGGCATCCACGTTGCCGCCGAATCGGCTGTTTTCGATAGCGGCAAGCGCGTGCGCGAGCATCGCCACCTCGGCGGTATGTTCGTACAGACTTTCGGTGCGAACGTTATACATCATCGTCCACCGCGGAATGTATTTCATGCGCGATAACATCGCGTAAAACGTAGGTTTCATAGCCGTCTTTCCTTTATCCCTTTTGTATTCCTTTACAGTGTAGCACAGTTCCCCCGTTTCTGTCAATGTTCGACCGATGCTTCGACGAAAATTGTTAAATTTGTGTAAAAAAACCGTCCGTTTTTCCCTTGACTAAAATTGTCCGTTGCTATATATTTGAAATGTATGCAAAAACCCAAAATTTTTAGAGGAGGCATCCCAAATGCAATTCATTCTTGACCACTTGTACGTGGCCAGCCTGTTTGCTTCGATTGTCGCCCTCGTCTTTGCGTTCATCCAAGCCAAAGTCGTGCTTGGCGCTGACGAAGGTACCGACAAAATGAAACAAATCTCCCAGGCTGTCCGCAAAGGTGCTTCGGCGTTCCTTAGCCGTCAGTACCGTACCGTCGCCATCTTCTTTGCCTGCATGTTCGTCGTGCTGTGCATCATGGCGGCTCTCGAACTGCTCACCTGGTTCGTGCCGTTTGCGTTCCTGACCGGCGGTTTCTTCTCCGGTCTGTCCGGCTTCATCGGCATGACCATCGCCACCCGTGCGAACGACCGCACCGCGAACGCTTGCCGTACCGGCCTCAACCGCGGCCTGCGTGTGGCGTTCTCCGCCGGTTCCGTTATGGGCTTCACCGTCGTCGGCCTCGGCCTGCTCGACATCTCCCTGTGGTACGCTCTGATGGACCTCTGCTTCGACTGCACGCTGCCGGAAATCACCGCCGCGATGGTGACCTTCGGTATGGGTGCTTCCTCCATGGCTCTGTTTGCCCGTGTGGGCGGCGGTATCTTCACCAAAGCCGCTGACGTGGGCGCCGACCTCGTGGGTAAAGTCGAAGCCGGTATCCCGGAAGACGACCCGCGTAACCCGGCCGCGATCGCTGACAACGTCGGCGACAACGTGGGCGACGTTGCCGGTATGGGTGCTGACCTGTACGAAAGCTATGTCGGTTCCATGGTTTCCACCTGCGCCCTCGGCGTGGTGGCTGCCGGCGCGACTCCGGCCTTCAACGAAGCCAACTCCGTTGCGCTCCCGCTTTTGATGGCGGCCATCGGCGTTGTCTGCTCCCTCATCGGTACCTTCTTCGTCCAGACGAAAGAGGGCGCTTCCCAGAAAAACCTGCTCGCGGCTCTTCGTCGCGGCACCAACTTCGCCGCCATCGCTTCCGCGGTGGTTGCCCTCGGCCTGATCCTCCTTATGGATATGCCGTTCGGCCTCTATTGGGCGATTCTCGCCGGTCTTCTCTCCGGCGTGCTCATCGGTCTTTGCACCGAGTACTTCACCTCTGACACCTACAAACCGACCCAGAAAATCGCCGCGACTTCCGAGACCGGCACCGCAACCCTCATCATCAGCGGTCTGGGCACCGGTATGTTGTCCACCGTTCTGCCGATTCTGATTGTCGGCGTGGCGATTCTCGTCGCGTTCTTCTGCGCCAAAGGCGCTACCGACCCGAACCTCGGTCTGTACGGTATCTCCCTTGCCGCTGTCGGCATGCTGTCCACCCTCGGTATCACCCTCGCGACCGACGCCTACGGCCCGGTTGCGGATAACGCCGGCGGTATCGCCGAGATGTCCGGCCTCGAGCCGGAAGTCCGCGAGCGTACCGACGCTCTCGACTCCCTGGGTAACACCACCGCTGCTACCGGTAAAGGTTTTGCTATCGGCTCTGCCGGTATGACCGCGTTGGCCCTCATCGCCAACTTCAAAGAGAAACTCGTCGAAGCGAATGCCGATAAATTCGACACCGCCATCGACCTGCTCGATCCGAAAGTGCTCGTCGGTTTGTTCATCGGCGCGTGCTTGCCGTTCCTGTTCTCCGCTCTGACCATGAACTCCGTTTCCCGCGCTGCCCAGAGCATCGTGGTGGAAGTTCGCCGTCAGTTCAAAGAGATCAAAGGCATCATGGAAGGCGAAGCCGAGCCGGACTACGCGACCTGCGTGGATATGTGCTCTAAAGCTTCCCTGAAAGAGATGATTCTCCCGGCCGTTGTCGGTATCGCCGCTCCGATCGTCGTGGGTTGCACCCTCGGCGGCTTCGGCGTGCTCGGTATGCTCTGCGGCTGCACCGTGTCCGGCTTCATTATGGCTATCTTCATGGCCAACGCCGGCGGCGCTTGGGATAACGCGAAAAAATACATCGAGACCGGCGCCCACGGCGGCAAAGGCAGCGAGCAGCACAAAGCGGCCGTTGTCGGCGACACCATCGGCGACCCGTTCAAAGATACTTCCGGCCCGTCCA
>JAZUEK010000051.1:0-6471 GCA_045640165.1 Acutalibacteraceae bacterium
GGAACTCATCGACGATTTGGTGTTGAAACTGCGCGCCGCGCGTCACTTGCGCACACCGGAATATAACGAACTGTTCGGCGGCGACCCGATGTGGATTACCGAGAGTATCGGCGGTATGAACTTAAACCACAAAACGCTCGTCACGAAGTCTTCGTTCCGTATGCTCAACACGCTCTATAACTTAGGGCCTGCGCCGGAGCCGAACCTCACCGTTTTGTGGAGCTATTCGCTGCCGGAAAACTTCAAAAAATTCTGCGCGAAAGTGTCCTGCGATACCGACGCGATTCAGTACGAAAACGACGATTTGATGCGCCTGCGTTTCGGCGACGACTACGCGATTGCCTGCTGTGTGTCCGCGATGAAAGTGGGCAAACAGATGCAGTTCTTCGGCGCGCGCACCAACCTCGCCAAGTTGTTGCTGCTCGCCATCAACGGCGGTGTCGACAACAAATTCGGCACCCACATCGGTCCGCAAATGGGCCCGATGGAAGACGAGGTGCTCGATTACGAAAAGGTGATGGAGCGGTTCGACGTCTATCTCGCGTGGCTGTGCAAACTCTACGTTAACACGATGAACTGCATCCACTATATGCACGACAAATATGCCTATGAAAAAATCCAGATGGCGCTGCACGATACCGACGTCGAGCGCCGTATGGCGTTCGGCGTGGCCGGACTTTCGGTCATCACCGACAGCCTCTCTGCGATTAAATATGCGACGGTCAAACCCATTCGCGATGAGAACGGCGTGATTGTGGACTTTGAGACCACCGGCGACTTCCCGAAATACGGCAACGACGACGACCGTGTGGATGAAATCGCCCAAAATATGCTTGTCAAAGTCCGTAACGAACTCAAAAAAACGCCGGCGTATCGCGGCGCCAAACACACGTTGTCCGCGCTGACCATCACTTCCAACGTGATGTACGGCAAAAAGACCGGAGCGACCCCCGACGGCCGCCGCGCCGGCGAGCCGTTTGCGCCGGGCGCCAACCCGATGCACAACCGCGAAACGAACGGTGCGCTCGCGTCGCTTAACTCGGTGTCGAAACTGCCCTATTCCGTCACGGCGGACGGCATTTCCAACACGTTTTCGATTATCCCCGAAGCGCTCGGCAAAACCGAGGACGAGCGCGTAGAAAACCTTGTGTCGATTCTCAACGGCTATTTCCTCAATAACGCCCACCACATCAATGTCAACGTGATGAACCGCGAGACGTTGCTCGACGCCTACGACCACCCGGAGAAATACCCGAACTTGACCATTCGCGTGTCCGGCTATGCGGTCAACTTCTGCAAATTGTCCCGTGAGCAACAGCGCGAGGTCATTATGCGGACGTTCCACGAGGCGCTGTGATGACCGGACGCATTCACTCGTTCCAAAGCCTCGGCACGGTGGATGGTCCCGGCGTGCGGTGTGTGGTGTTTTTGCAAGGATGCCCGTTGCGGTGTATCTGTTGCCACAATCCCGACACGTGGGACTTTGCCGGTGGGGAAGAGACGGATACGGACGCGCTTGTCAAAAAGATTCTGCGTTTCAAAAACTATTTCGGCGAAACGGGCGGCGTGACCGTTTCCGGCGGCGAGCCGCTGTGTCAGGCGGCGTTCGTGGCCGAGTTGTTTACAAAACTGCACGCCGCCGGCATCCATACGGCACTTGACACAAGCGGCTGTGTGTGGAACGCCGACGTAGAACGCCTGCTTGCCGTGACCGATTTGGTGCTTTTAGACCACAAATACGCGACCGAGGACGGCTACGCGCAGTTTGTCGGCGGCAGTCTCCAAAGAACCGAGGCGTTTTTGGACGAATTGCAAAAACGACACATCGACACCTGGCTTCGCCGCGTGATTATTCCCGAAAAAAGCGACAGCGAGGAAGCTACGTTACAACTGGCTTCGGTGGCGAGGGCGCATTCCTGCGTGAAAAAGGTGGAACTGCTCCCGTTTCGCACGATGTGCCGCGAAAAATACGAAAAACTGGGCATTCCGTTTCCGCTCGCCGACACCCCGTCGCCGTCGGCGGAAACGATGGCAAAACTCACCGCGCTTTTATAAAAATATTCATTCGCTCCCGACGATTTCCGCTGTCGGGAGCGAAATTTTATTCATTTGACAAATTTTTCTTGTATTTTTGTATAGAAAATGTTATAATGACCTATCACTATGCGAAACATAGGAGGTTTCACAATGAAAAAATCTTTCTGGCAACGACTGAAAGAGGTCGGCCCCGGCGCGGTGGTTGCCGCCGCGTTTATCGGACCGGGTACGGTCACTTCTTGCTCGCTTTCCGGCGCGAACTACGGTTACACGCTGTTGTGGGCAATCCTCTTCTCGACCATTTCCGTTATCATTATGCAGAGCATGGCTTCTCGCCTCGGTATCGTGACGGGCAAAGGCCTCGGCGAAGCGCTTCGTGACAAATACACGAGCAAAGGCAGCCGCATTTTCCTCGCGATTCTCGTGATTGCCGCCGTGTTTATCGGCAACGTCGCGTACGAGACCGGCAACGTGTCCGGCTCGGTGCTCGGTGTGCAGTCGATTAATCCGGCGCTGGACGGCGCAACGCTCAAAATCATCTTTGCGTTGGTTATCGGCATCGTGTCCTTTGTGCTGTTGTTCAGCGGCAGTTACAAGTACATCGAAAAAGTGCTGACCGGTCTCGTGGTTGCGATGGGCGTGCTGTTCCTCGTTTGCGCGATTGCGGTCGGCCCCGATTGGCTCCACGTGCTCAAAGGTCTGTTCGTTCCCACCGCCCCGAAAGAGGACGGCGGCAAAGCGTGGATGACCATTGCGGCGCTGATGGGTACCACTGTTGTGCCGTATAACATCTATCTGCACGCATCTTCTTCCGCGAAAAAATGGAACAACCCGGAAGAGGATATCAAAACCTCGAACCTTGACTCCATTCTCGCTATCGGCCTCGGCGGCATCATCTCGCTCGCGATTATCGTGTGCGCCGCCGCCGCGAAGAGCCGTATTCCGGACTTCGCGATTGCCAACGGCGGTGATATGGCGAAATCGCTCGAGCCGCTGCTCGGCTCTTGGGCGACTACCATTTTCGGCATCGGCCTCTTTGCCGCCGGTTTCAGCTCGGCGATTACCGCTCCGCTGTCCGCGGCGTTTGCCTCTTCCGGTATTCTCGGCTGGGGCGAGGATATGAAAAAATGGCGCTTCCGCGTTATCTGGATGATCGTGCTCGCGTTCGGTATCGTCGCGACCTGCACCCTCGGCGCTTCGCCCCAAGAAATCATCCTCTTTGCTCAAGCCGCCAACGCGTTCCTGCTGCCCATTACCGCGATTTTGCTGCTGCTTGCCTGCAACGACAAGAAACTGATGGGTCAGTACAAAAACGGCGTGGTTATCAACGTGCTGGCGATTATCGTTGTCGGCGTGTTCCTGTTTATCGCCGCGCGCAATATGACGGCGTTCGTCACCAGTGCGAAAGCGTTGTTCGGCGCATAATTGATGCAACAACCCAACTTGTTTTAACAGCAAGCCGGTGCTTTTGCACCGGCTTGCTTGTGACTTTTTCCGAAAAGGAGACTCCACGATGGCAAAAGTAGACTTGAACGCCGCCCTCGGTGAAAGCTTCGGCGCGTATACGATTGGAATGGACAGCGAGGTGCTGCGCTATATCACCTCTGCGAACGTTGCCTGCGGTTTTCACGCCGGCGATGCGGTGGTGATGAACAAAACCATTGCCCTCGCGAAAGAGCGGAATACCGCTGTCGGCGCGCATCCGGGTTTTCCGGATTTGCAGGGCTTCGGCCGCCGCAATATGGTGATTTCCCCCGACGAGGCGTATGCCTACACCGTCTACCAAGTGGGCGCGCTCGCCGCGTTCGCGAAAGCGCAGGGCGTGCGGCTGCAACACGTCAAACCCCACGGCGCGTTTTACAATATGGCGGCGAAAGATGCCGCGCTTGCCGAGGCGATTTGCCGCGGTGTCAAAGACGTGGACTCGAATCTCATTCTGCTCGGTCTTGCCGGTAGTGAGCATATAAGAGCCGCCGAAAAAGTGGGTCTTAAAGCCGCGAGCGAAGTGTTCGCCGACCGCGGCTATATGGAAGACGGCACGCTCGTTCCCCGTAAAATGGAGGGTGCGGTTATCCACGACCGCGCGGTTGCCATCGCGCGGACGGTGCGCATGGTGAAAGAGGGGGTTGTCGAGACATTGTCCGGCAAACTCATCCCGATTAAAGCCGATTCTATCTGTGTTCACGGCGACAACCCCGACGCCATCGGATTTGTGAAAGACATCCGCGAGGCGCTCGAACAAGGCGGCGTGACCGTCACGAACATTGCCGACGTGGTCGGCTGAAATTCAGTTTAAGGAAGAATCCCTATGAGTTATCCCCAAATCAAAATCACCGGCGACACGTCGGTGGCGGTGGTGTTCGGCAACGAAATCAGCATCGATATCAACACCCGTATTCGTGCGTTCGACGAGGCGCTCGCCGAAGAGCAGATTGACGGTGTGTACGAAACGGTGCCGACCTATTGCTCGCTGACCATTCACTATGCGCCGGAGAAAATCCGCTATGACGAGCTGAAAGAACGCTTGGAAGCTCTGTTGGCGGTGGCGCACAAGGCGCAAAAACTGAATACGATTGTGATGGAAATTCCGGTGGTGTACGGCGGCGAATACGGCCCCGATTTGGAGACGGTGGCCGCCCACAACGGCATGAGCCCCGAGGACGTCATTCGCATCCATTCCGGCGCGGAATATCTTATCTATATGCTCGGGTTTACCCCCGGATTTTCCTATATGGGCGGTATGGACGAATCGATTGCTACGCCGCGCCTTAAAACGCCGCGTGTGCTCATTCCTGCCGGCTCGGTGGGTATCGCCGGCAAACAGACCGGTATTTATCCCATCGACTCCCCCGGCGGCTGGCAACTGATTGGGCGCACACCCGTGAAGTTGTACGACGCCCATCGCGACACGCCGATTTTGCTGGATGCCGGGCTTCACGTAAAATTTATGCCTATCGACGAAGCGGAGTATAAGCGCATTGAAACCCGTATTGAACAAGGGCGCTATCATTGCCACTCCTACGTAAAGGAGGGTGAATAATGGGACTGTTGTTTCAAAACGGCGGACTTCTGACCACCGTGCAGGATGCCGGTCGCCGCGGCTATCAGCGCTACGGTATGGGCGTTTCGGGCGCGGTGGACGTGCAGTCGTATATCTATGCGAATATTCTCGTCGGCAACAAGTATAACGAAGCGGTGCTGGAAGTGACGCTTTTAGGCCCGACGATGGAATTCACCTCGCCGGCGGTGATTGCGGTTACCGGCGGCGATTTGTCCCCGATGATTGACGGCGTGCCCTGCCCGATGTACCGCGCGGTGAAAGTCAAAAAAGGCGCGGTCATGTCGTTCGGCGCACCGAAAACCGGTTGCCGTGCGTATATCGCGTTTGCCGGCGGCCTCGCGATTACGCCGATTATGGGCAGTCGCTCAACCTACATTAAAGCCAACCTCGGCGGCTATGAGGGCCGCAAATTACAGCGCGGCGACGAAATCGCGTTCCGCAAGCCGTTTATCGAGGTCAAAAATCTCTCTCGCCGCGTCATCAAAGCGCCGACGTTTACCGGCGACTGCACCGTACGGGTGCTGATGGGACCGCAAGAAGAGCGGTTTACCGACGAGGGCATCAAAACGTTCTTGTCTGAGGGCTATACCGTGACAAACGAGTTCGACCGGATGGGCTACCGCCTGACCGGCCCGAAAATTACCCACGTGACCGACGGCAACATTATTACCGACGGCATCACGTTCGGCGCCATTCAAGTGCCGGACGGCGGCGAGCCGATTATTATGCTGTCCGACCGCCAGACGACCGGCGGTTACGCCAAAATTGCGAGCGTTATCAACGTGGATATGCCGTTTATCGCCCAATGCAAAGCCGGCGACACGGTGCGGTTTGTCAAAACCGATATCAAAACCGCGCAGGATGCGTTTGTCGCGCAAAAAGACGAATACATCCGCTTGCGCGAGCTGTTCGACAGCGACGAGCCGGAAAAAGAGCCGAGCCGCTTTTCGCGTTACAGCGTGAAAAACGGGAACGAGGAATTTACCGTCACCGTCGAGCGTGTGGAGTAAGGAGTGGAAAACATGGCGAAATTTGACATTACCCCTTATAAAAACATGCATCCGCGCGAGGTGCGCGAGCGCATCCGCAGCCAGGAAATCACTTTCCCGACCGCCGGTATGGCGGCAGGGTACGCCCAGGCGAACCTTGTGATTTTGCCCGGCAAATGGGCGGCGGATTTCGAGGAGTTTTGCCGTCTTAATCCGTTTCCCTGTCCGGTGCTCGAAATCATTAAAGGCGAGCCGCTGACCCACGCGATGGGCGAGGGCGGCAACATCGTCACCGATATCCCCGAATATTACATCTACCGCGACGGCGTGCTGTGCGAAACGGTGCGCGACGCGTCGGACTATTGGCAGGACGATTTTGTCGGC
>JAZUEK010000052.1:0-3823 GCA_045640165.1 Acutalibacteraceae bacterium
GCAGAGGATCTGTCGCCCGACTGGTTCGTGGGGGTGCGGTCTGCCGGCCTTACTGCCGGAGCGTCGACGCCCGCCGATATAATTAAGGAGGTACAGTCAACCATGTCCGAAATCTTGAACGAAGAAAAAACCATCCCTGCAACGAGCGAGGCAGACGCTCCGGAAAAATCCTTTGATGAAATGAGTTTTGAAGAGGCGCTCGAAGCGTCTTTCAACAACTTGTCGAATAATGACGGAAGAGTGAAAGGCATCGTCGTCGGCATCAACCCGAGCGAGGTTCAGGTTGAGGTCGTCGGTCGCAAACAAACCGGTTACATCCCGGTGGACGAGCTGAGCGCCGAGGGCGCCGATCCGAGCACGCTCGTCAAAATCGGCGACGAACTCGATTTGCTCATCATGCGCACCAATGATCAGGAAGGCACCATCACCCTTTCGAAAAAACGTGTGGATTCCCTGAAAGGCTGGGACGACATCGTCGCCGCCGCCGAATCCAATGAAATTCTCGAAGGCAAAATCACCGACGTGGTGCGTGGCGGCGTGATTGCCGTGGCGAAAGGCGTCCGCGTCTTCATCCCGGCGTCCCATGCGTCTGCGGTCCGTATGGAGGACCTCTCTCCGCTGGTGGGCACCGACGCTCGCTTCCGCATCATTGAAGTGAACACCGGCCGCCGTCGTGCGGTGGGTTCCATCCGCTCCGTCTATCGCGAGGAGCGCAAAGAGAAAGCCGAAGCCCTGTGGGCGAGCCTTGAAGTCGGCGCGACCTACAAAGGTGTTGTTAAATCCATGACCACCTACGGCGCGTTCGTCGATCTCGGCGGTGCCGACGGTATGATTCACGTTTCCGAGCTCTCTTGGAAACGCGTGAAACACCCGTCTGACGTTCTGACCATCGGTCAGGAGGTCGAGGTGTACGTGAAAGCGTTGGATCTCGAGAAACACAAAATCTCCCTCGGCTATCGCAAAGAGGAAGACAACCCGTGGACGAAATTCACCACCAACTACAACGTCGGTGACGTGGTGACCGCGAAAGTGGTCGGCATGACCGCGTTCGGTGCGTTCGCCCAGATTGTTGACGGTGTGGACGGTCTTATCCACATCTCCCAAATCTCCAACCATCGCGTGGAGAAACCGCAGGATGAACTTCAAATCGGTCAAGAGGTCGAGGCGAAGATCATCAACGTCGATTTCGACAAAAAACGCATCAGCCTTTCCATCCGCGCGCTTCTCCCCGAAGAAGTCGTGGAAGAAGCTCCGGCTGAAGAGGTTGCCGAAGTTGCCGAAGAGGCTGCTGAGGCTGTCGAAGCTCCTGCGGAGGAGACCGCCGAATAATTCGGAAACTCAACTGCTGAAAATCCCACGGATACGCCGTATCCGTGGGATTTTTTGTTGCGTTTTTCACAAAAATATGCTATACTCAAAAGGAACCGACCAAGCCGTCGTTGCGTATGTTGGCGCAAAGGGGAAATGCGGATGAAACGTGCGGCTCGTCGTTGGAATTTTTTCAAAAACTCGCGTTTGTTTTGGGCGATTTTGTTCGTGGCAGTCTTGGCGTTTGTGTGGGCGGAGTTGACCGTGTCTCGCGTGCTGATATCCTATGGCAACCACGCCGCCACGACTACGGCACAGGCGATTTTTGCCGATACGGTGCAAGAACTGTGCCAAACAGAGGATTTCTCTGCCGCGGTGTCGCTTCAAACGGATGAAACCGGTGCTGTGACCGCGTTTTCGGGTAACGCTACACTACAAAACGCGGTGCAGGCAAAGTTGGCGCAAGCATTGTGCGTCGCGTTTGAACAAAGCGATCGAGCTTCGTTTTCGGTGCCGCTCGGAACGCTTCTCGGCGATCCGCTTTCGTCGGGAAAAGGGCCGTCGGTTACGTTTTTTGTGGCGTTGGCCGAATCACCGGTGGTGACGCTGTCGGACACGTTTACAGATGCCGGCATCAACCAGACGTACCACACCGTGAGCGCCGACGTTCGGTTGACGTTGTTGGTGACGGCGCTCGGCAAAAGCCGTCAAACGGAGTTGTCGTTGTCTATGCCGATATCGCAAACGGTGGTGGCAGGTGACGTGCCGACGTTTTATGCGTCGTTTTGATGATGTAAAACACCTCGAAGGAGAGGATAGGAATGAAAAATAAAAAGACCGTCTGGATCATCGTGGCTGTCGTTGTGTTGTTGGCGGCGGTGGTGGCGTTGGGGTTTGTTCTTAACCGCAAAGGCGCCACGCCCACGCAGGAAACGAGCGACGCGACGACCGCTTCCCGTGCGACAATCACGTGGGAAACGTCTCAAAAAGCCACCGGAGAAGGTTCGATTTCGGATTCTGCCGCCACTACGAAAAAAGCGGAGACGAAGACCGAACCGCAGGTATCGAAAGCGGCGATTCCCGACCCGAGTGCCTGCCACAGCATCGCAATCGGCGGCGGTGGATTCTACTATGCCATCGGTTACAAAATGGGCGACGAACATATGCAAGACCTCGTGATGAACGCTATTCGCACGTTGGAGGAGCGCAAGCAACTGGACGATGTTGCCGCTCAGTGGTTTGCAGAGAAAGTGTATCCGCGCGACACGAAACGGGAAGTGTTCGGCCACGCGGACGGTGTCCTTTTGAAGCAGTTACGGGAAAACGGACTGACTATCGGCGTTATGGATGGGAACGCGCCCGTTGCTTCGTTTGAGAACGGACAAGCCGTCGGCTACGAAATCGACGTGGCAAAAGCGTGCTTTGCGCTGTATAATCTTGAGCCGAAATTCGTCAAGGTGACTGCCGAAAACGCCGCCGAAAAGCTGAACGACGGCGCGGTTAACCTCCTTTGGGGCGGCTTGCGCGACGAATCGGTCAAGGGCATCGACTATTCCGAAATGAACGTGTGGAATCTCGAAAACGAGATGTGCTATTACACCATTTCGGGCAGTCGTTATAAGGGCGAAACGGCTCTTTTGGAAGAAACGGAAAACTTGGGCGTTGTCAAGGGTACATTGTGCGCGGACTTTGTGAAAGACCGCCTGAAAGCCGCCGGCTACGACGATAAAATTACCGAATTCGACACGGCGCGCGATGCGTTTGCGGCGCTCAAATCCGACACTGTTGATTGTGTGGCGTGTGACTATCTAACGGTCTACGCGATGTGGAAACAAGGCTGACCGCGACCGATTGTGAACTTGACGGAAAGCGCTCTATTATGGTATATTAAAAAAGTCAACAAACACCACTTAAAACCAACCCTTTTAAGGAGGAATGTCCCATGAAAAAAACCTTAACTATGCGCTTGCTCGCCATCGTTTTGTGCGTGGCGATGCTCGCAACGGTAACCCCGATTTTCGCCGCGGCGGAAACGACGATTACCGAAGTCACCATTACCAATGCGGATATTACGCCGATACTTGGTGAAAAAAAGAACGACCATTTGGCTTACACTCTGCCGGAGGGCGCACCCTATTACAAATATAATTCGGGTGCAAACAATTGGTTTAGTAGTCCCTCGGAAAGCGGTGATACCTTTGTTGAGGGTGTCACCTATTCTCGCTTCATCAGCTTGGAAGCTGCCGACGGCTATCTTTTTGACGAAAACACCGTGATTACGGTGAACGGTACTCTCTTTGAAGGTGCGTTCAACGTCTATCGGTGGCTAGATGATGGCGGAAAGTATCTCACCATTCTGATGCCCGGCGTGAAACTGTCTAAAGAACAAATCACCGCGATCAACATCACCGACGCGGATATCACTCCGATTATCGGAGATGAGGCGGGCGACCACCTCGCCTATACCCTGCCGGAAAACTGCCACTTTACGGTGGATGAACATTACTGGTATATG
>JAZUEK010000053.1:0-7562 GCA_045640165.1 Acutalibacteraceae bacterium
GTTGACGCCATTCGCCGCAAAATGGGCATGGTGTATCAGCAATTCAACCTTTTCTCCCACCTGAACGTCATCGAAAACATCATTTTGGCGCCGATGCAGGTGCTGGGGATTTCCCAAGAAGATGCGATCAAAGAAGCGGAAACGCTTCTCGAACAGGTCGGTATGCTGCGCTACAAATACAATATGCCCGACACGCTCTCCGGCGGTCAAAAGCAGCGCGTAGCCATCGCCCGCGCGCTGGCGATGCATCCGGACGTGATGCTGTTTGACGAACCCACAAGCGCGCTTGATCCCACAATGGTCAACGAGGTGGAAAACGTCATTTATAACCTCATCCAACAGGGCATGACCAGCATTATCGTTACCCACGAAATGCGGTTTGCCAAACGAATTGCCACCCGCGTTGCCTTTTTTGCGGAAAAAGGTGTGTATGAAACCGGCACTGCCGCCGAAATTTTCGACGATCCGAAAAAAACGCTGACCCGCCGATTCCTCTATAACAACCGTATGAGCGAAAAGAGCTTTACGCTTGATGAGTTCGATTCTCAAAAACTGTTTGAGGAATGGGTAAAACTTCTCACGCGATATGAGTATACGTCCAAACAGCTCAAAGCGCTTCCGGTCATCATTGACGAGATGATTTATCCGTATCTGCAAAAAACGTCGGCGCGCGCGACCGCCCGCCTTATTTGCAGCGAAACGAGTACCGAGCATATCCTGATGTTCGGCACCGAAGGCGCCAAAAAGCGCGTGCTCGACGATCTCGACGTGCTGAACACGAAAATCTTGGAGGCGTACTGCCACTCTGTGGACGAACTCCCACGGGAAAACGGAACGGAAGTCATTATCCGCATTTGAGCGGCAATCCTCATTTCAAAAAAACAGCAAAGCGGCGGAGAGCATTCTCCGCCGCTTTTTATATGTTTGATTGTTTTACGTACTCGTTATTCGTCTTCAAGTCCTGCCGCTTTGTGCTCTTCAAAGCGAGCGGTATAGGCAAAGCAAAGTGCCAACCAGCAAATCGGCATAGACAACGATCTGGCAAACGAATCAAAACTGAACGTTTTATGAATAAGACCCATCAAAACGATACTTGCCGTAAACAAAACGCCAACGAGAATCATCACGCATGTATTCTTTTCAATCTTATTCAATCTGCCGCTCATATAAGCAATCAGTACAGCCGCCAAACCAATACAAGCATTTGCAATATATTCCACGTTTGTCGTAATCGGTCTTCCAGGCATTAAGGATTCATACATACACAAAAGCACAAAGAGAAGCATCGTGTATTTCAGCATATTTCCATGCGGTTTCTTGTAACCGAATAGGGCATAAAAGGCAATCAGGATATACTCCAGAAAAACGATCCCAATATGAAGTTGAATCCCTACAGGCTTGCCCTGAAAACCGGTAATAAAAGAATATATGCTGAACGCAATTCCAAGCAAAACAAAAATAAGCGACACGAAAAGCCCTGCTTCCGTTCCCTTTTTCAAATTCGTATATCTTTCCATACTACAACCTCCAAATACGGTATTTTATACGATCTTCAACGCGTATTTTTACTATATTCGTATCATAATACGGCGCTCTCAAAAAGTCAAGTGCGATTTGATCGCCCATACACTCTCGCGACCCGTGGTGTTTTGCCACACATCTCACACCAACCCAAACAGAAACCCCCTCTTGCTTTTGTAAGAGGGGGTTTTCGTTTAATGGCTTACGCGCCTAAGGTTTCAACAAGTCCCGCGAGGTACTTGCGAAGCAGCAGCACGTCTTTCATGTTCACATCGCCGTCTTCGTTCACGTCGGAATTGACCGCGTGATAGGCAATCTCCATACCCGCCAGCATCTTGCGCAGCGTCAGCACGTCTTTCATATTGACCGCACCGTCGTTATTCGCATCACCGAGGAGTTCCGCCGGTTGCGGATCAGTCGGATCGTCATCGAGCAACGCTTTCAGACGGTCGATTTCCGCTTGCAGGTCTTTTATCTCTTGCTCGTTTTGTGCAAGCGTTTGCTGTGCATCTTCGAGGTCTTTCGCAGCTTGCGCGAGTGCCTCGTCTTGCTCCGAAACCGTGCCTTCCAGCTCGGTCACTTTCGCTTGTGCAGCTCCAAGGTCGGCTTTGGCTTTGTCAAGGTTGGTTTTCGCCGCGTTCAGTTGCTCGGTCGCGGTATCAATCGCCGCTTGTTTCTCGGCAATCGTCGCATCCTTACTCTTGATTGTATTGTTGAGCTCGGCAATCGACTCATTTGCCGCCGCAAGGTCTTTTTCCGCTTGTGCAAGTTCATCCTCCACCGCTTGTTTGGCGGCATCGGCCTCGGTGGCAAGTTGCGCCGCAATCGCGGCAAAACCTGCTTCTTCGGCTTCTTGCACCGCCGTTATCGTTGCGGCCGTGTGCACATCATGCAACGCTTCGGCATAAACCGTGAGAAGCTCATCCGACGGTTTGTCGCCAATCGCCGCTTCCAAAGCGGTTTCGGCGGCATCTTTCGCATCCGCAAGCGTTTGTGCAGCTACTTTGGCCTCTGCCGCCATCTGCGCGGTAATCATCGAAATTGCCACTTCTTTCAACGCCAGCACGCTCTCCACGCTATCGGCATCCTCAATCTGTTCGCACGCGGCATCCAAGCTCGCCTGCACCGCCGCCGACGGGGTTTCTCCCGCCGCATCGTTGAGCGCGGCAATCGCATCCGCTTTTGCGACGTCTAACCAAACGTAACCGCAGTCGTCACAGATATAATCCTCGCTCACGCCCGTATGCGCTTCGGTCGCGTCGCACCGTGTACACTTGTGGGTATCGTCGTCAACATATTCCCAATGGTGACCGAGCGGGGCCATATACCCATCGCCGCCCTGCGCTTTCCATTTAGCAAGAGCGGTGTCATTACCGATAAGCTTATTCGCCTCAAACGAAAGAGAAGAATAGTGGAGGTCGCTTACGGGGTCAAAATAATACTCCGAAACACCGCTCTCGGTACAGGACGGCCATACTGTCGGAATTTTATAGTTGATATATTGCGAATTGTTATAAATCGCCGATGTGCACAATCGGTCAATCGACACTTCCCCCGCTTCGGGGTTTCCTGCCACACCGATAAAAACGGTAGTTCCCTTGTCCGCAGTCGCCTTAATATAGCCGCCCGTAATCGTCATTTTGCCGCAGGAGGCCATTTCTACGTCAGAATGGGTATAGCAACCGATGCCCGGAGCTGATCGGCCACCTTGTGCGAACACAATACCGCTCGTAATCGTCACATCTCCGCAAGAAGATGCGACGCCCGTTCCCGGATCGCTACAGTTACCGCTGCCGATGCCGGCACCGTTCTCTCCGCCCTGCGCCGTTACCGTGCCGCCCAAAATGGTAATGTCACCACAAGAGCCGCTACTGCCGCTGCCGATGCCGGCGCCGTTCTCTCCGCCTCGTGCCGTCACAACGCCGCCGGAAATCGTAATGTCACCACAAGAACTTTTTACACCGCTGCCGATGCCGGCACCGTAATCTCCGCCCTGCGCCGTCACAGTGCCACCGGAAATGGTAATGTTACCGCAAGAACTTCCGTCTTCACCGCTGCCGATGCCGGCGCCGTCCAATCCGCCCTGCGCATTTACCTTGCCATCGGAAATGGTAATGTCACCACAAACGCCGTCCTGCGAGCTACCGATAGCGGAAGAAAAAGCTCCGCCTCGTGCCGTCACATTGCCGCCGTAAATCGAAATATTTCCGCACTCACCAAAGTTGGCGGCGCCGATAGCAACAGCATGCTTTCCGCCTTGCACCGTCACATTGCCGCCGTAAATCGAGATGTCGCCGCAACTGCCTGCCTCGAGCCAACCGATACCGACCTTGTAACTGTCTGCATCGGGCACAACAAGTCTTCCCATCGCTGCATCATTCGATTGCGCATAGATGGCAAAATCGCCGTCTGCGGCAACCGTAATGCCTTTGTCTGCGGTCAGCGTAGCGCCGTCTGCCAAAATGAGGTTGACGTCTTCCGGAAGCACAATGCGATCTCCAAATACCACATCGCCTTTCACAATGTTCCAGCCGGTGACGAACGCATCCGTTGCCTCATCAATGACGTTGACGTCTTCCACCTCGCGTTCCAAATCCACCTTGCCGGTGGATTCGTTATAGGCAAGATATCTCGCCGATTCCGCCGCCGCAAACAGCGGCGTTACGGTAACGAGCATCGCCACGCAAAGCACCACAGCAAGCAAGCGCACCGGTAAAGTTTTTTTCATACAAATCGCCCTCATTTCGTTTGTACTCTTGTTCGCGTTTTTTCGAAAGCTTCTATACACAGTCAATATAGCATAATTTTTTTCCAAAAACAAGAAAAAAGTGTAGGAGCAAACGCCCCTACACTTTTTTATATTCCCTTATGCGCCAAGTTTTTCGATGATACCCGCAAACAGCTGGCGAAGCATCAGCACGTCTTTCATGTTGACCTCGCCGTCTTCGTTGCAGTCGGCGTTGAGCTCGTTATACGCGATCTCCACACCGGCGAGCATCTTGCGCAGCGTCAACACGTCTTTCATATTCACCTCGCCGTCGTCATTCGCGTCACCGAGCAGCTTTTCAACAGTCGGCAGCTTGGCGGTGATCATCATGATCTGGAAGTCTTCCGCGTTCGCACCCGGGCAGTCCGCGTAATGGGATTGCAGGTTGAAGGTCACGTAATCGTCGCCCTCCTCGAACACCTGCACCTCCAAAACGCCGCGTCCCTCGCTGTCGAGGAACTTCGTGGACATCGACCAGTCTTCCGACATACCCTCGATATCCACGCCATCTTGCACAAGAACGGTGATATCCTGCAGGTCGTCGAGCGACTCCACCTCTAATGTCACGCCGCCCTTCACGCCGTAAAACTCTTTGTCACCGATACGCAGATCCACCGTTGTCTCGATCGGTTCGGGCTCGGTGGCTTTCTTCGATTTCGTCCAAAGCTTGAAATAGCGCGGATTCGTGCTATACGTGAAGGAGTGGTCCATATCGACGGGATACTCGCCGCCGTTCAAAAGGATCTTGGGGTTTGCGGCAAAGACGTAACCCTCGTCGGCAACCAGCTCGCCGCCAATCGAATACATTTTGCCGTCCTTAAACAAGACTTCGGCATCGTAGATGAACATATCCGCGGCATCGTCATACCAATGCATACCGTTTCCGAGGAAGCCATAGTGCGCGTCCTCGGGGACAAGGATATTCAGGTAGTCACCGACCTTGCCGCCGGAAACCGGATCGCTGAAGCCGTCGATCACGATAGTGTCGATCTCTTGAAGCACCGCAAGGTAGCCCGCGCCGCCCTCGGCTTTCCACGCGTCGAGATCGTCGATCGGGGTCTCGCCCGCTTCGTCCTCATAATAGGTGTCGCAGCCCTCGCAGTAGTAGTAATCTTTGTAGCCGTCCTCGGTCAAGGTCGCCGGTTTGCCGGTCACTTTTTGGATGTTGTGACCGATCGAGAAGAAATACGAACCGGCACCGCAGTAGTTGGGATCGTCCTCCGACACGAAGAACGCGACACAATAGTCACCCTCCTCGGTGGGAACGCCGTCCACCAGCATAAAGGAGTAGTCTTCTTCCTCCATCGCATAGTAGACAATCTCCAGCTCCGGCTGCGGATCAAGCTCCACGCCTTCCTCGTCGAACACGACGGGCGTGCCGATTTCGATGTCCTCGCCGAACGCGAACGGCTTGCCGTCGTTGATGACGAACGTTTCTTCATCCTCGAAAATGGCATTCGCTTTAATGGTAAAGGTGATCGGCAGGGACGTGTCCTTCGGCGTCAGCGTCGTGCTCTCGCCGAACACGTAGTCCTCGTTTGCGTTTTCCAGACGGGTGTTTTGGAGCAGGAGATAGTCCTCGGTGGTCACACTCGCCACCTGCAAGGTCGCACCGGCCTCGCCGTAGACCGTAAAGGTGGTATCGGAAACGACGTCGCCTTTAATGGCGTTGTCGCCGTTCACGTAGACGCAGGGATACATCTCCTCTTCGCCCTTGGTCGCGCGGAAATCGCCCTCGATCGTGGAGTTTGTCATATTCACGATGACCGAGTTTTCGCTCTCGTTCGAGAGCAGGTCGCCGCCGACGGTCATCTCCTCGAGATAAATCTCGTCGCAGGCGGATTCCATAATCAGGTCTTTGTCGGTCTTGCCGGTGAAGACCAAGTCGAACGTATACACGTGGATGCCGTCGGCTTTTTCCTCATAGGTATCGAGACCCTGCTCGACCGGATCGCCGTCGAAATAGGTCACCGTGTAGGTCACCGGCGCGATATAGCCGTTGCCGCCCTTGGCTTTCCACGCTTCAAGATTCTCAATCGGGATTTCGCCGGCGGCATCTTCATAATACGCGCCGCAGGCACATTCGTAATAATCCTTAAAACCGGCAACGTCGGTAGGCTCTTGTCCTTTGACCAACACCGGACTATGCGTGTGATTGACCGTGACCGTCACCTGACAAGAAACCGTCGTATAATTATCCTCGTCCACCGGCGTAAAGGTCACGCTGTACAGGGTAACGTTGCTGTCCGCCACACCGGGCACGGTATCCGGGTTCGTCCATTCAAACAGACCGGCGACCTGCGTGCTGTCGGTGCTCGAAACCTGAACGTAACCGCCAAAAAGCGTGCTGTCCGCAAGCGTCTCGCCATACTCGATATCGTTCGGAGCAGGGGTGGTCTTGATATACGGTGTCCCTTTGGTAATGGCGAATTCCACCTGGGCGGTTTCCCCGTCCACGGTGATTTGCGCCATATAGTTGCCCACAAATTTCAGCGTTCCAAACAACGGCAGATATTCGGTCTGACCACTTTGTTTGATATAATACCAGATGGTCGGAAGCTCCAATCCTGCGGCTTCCCACGCATCTGCTTCACCGTCCGCAAAGGTGAACGCTTTGACGTTCCCGTCATAAGCAAGGCTTGCCGGCGCGGTCAGCGTAAGGGTCAGCGGATTTTCGTCAAACCCGTCGTCGCATCCGTCCTCGCAGGTCGCGGTAAGTACGTTGTCGCTCGCCGCGTAGGTAAAGGTGTGGGTATGGGCAGGAGCGGAGGGCGAAGTCAGCGTGATGTTGTATATCTTACCATCTTCTCCCGTCATCACGCCCGTCAGCGTATACGCGTCGGTCGTGCCCGCAACGGTAAATTCACCGTCGGTGAAATAATACTTCGTGTCGTCTCCGGAAAGCTGATAGTAGGAGTTCACGCCGTTGATACCGTTTCCGATGGCGCCCCAAGTGAAAGTTCCGGTGACAGAGCTTGGGCCTGAACTGGTTAATCTGAAAACAGAATAGCCCTCAACGTCTTCTGAATAGTAAATAACAAGACTGTAACTGGAAATGTAATCCGCATTATATTGCAACGTTCCGGTGATGATGACTTCTTCAGTCGCCGTCTCAAACTCCGCCCTAACGTTAACGGGATAGTCGGGCATAGAGAAGGTGTACTTCGTCGTGTCCTGCGTATCCTGCGTCGGGAAGATAGGCGGAGCAAGAGAAATCGCCGACAGCACCGTCAGGCTCTTGAGCTGATAGCCCTCGGACGGCGTGACCGTAATC
>JAZUEK010000054.1:0-15298 GCA_045640165.1 Acutalibacteraceae bacterium
AGGATTTCGAGCGCTTCCGGCTCGTAATCCGGCGCAATCACGCCGTCGGACACCTCGCGTTTAATCATCAGCGCGGTGGTCACGTCGCAGGTATCGGAAAGCGCCACCCAGTCACCGAACGAACACATACGGTCGGTACCGCGAGCACGAGCATAGGCGCAGGCGAGCGGCGAATCATCGAGGCCCTCGATATCGTCCACAAAGCAGGCTTTTTTCAGTTTGTCGGACAGCGGAATACCCACCGCCGCGGAGGTCGGGCTAACGTGTTTGAACGACGTCACCGCCGGAAGACCGAGCGCCTCTTTCAGCTCTTTGACGAGCTGCCAGGAGTTGAACGCATCAAGAAAGTTGATATAACCCGGACGGCCGTTGAGAATTTCAATCGGCAGGTCGGAGCCGTCGTGCATAAAGATTTTCGAGGGTTTTTGGTTGGGGTTGCAACCGTATTTCAGTTCAAATTCTTTCATCGTTCCCACTCCTTATTTATTCTTGTTGATGAGGCGATTTTCCGCCTCGCCGGTCGCGAGGTCCACGTAACGGACATACAGCGAAATTTTGTTGTTCTCGTCCAGCGCATTCCACAGTTTGTCGGTAAACGCATCAATGTCGTTGTCAATCGCGACGCGCTCCGGCTCGCCCTGGAACGTCGGAATCGGGTTGCCGTCGCAGACGTAGGTATGGATAAAGTGGCCGAGGCCGGCAACCGACGGGTAATCGAAAGTATAGCGCGCACAGTCGGAACCGTCCGCGTCGATGCTCTTGAGAATGCTCATTTTATAGGTAAAGTCGTTGTCCGCAAACGTCAGCATACCGCTGATACGCGGCGTGAAGTTCGGGGCATCCGGCTCGAATTCGCGCGTTTTGAGGGCTTTGCAGAAGCAACCGCCGTTCGCCAGACTGTCGTAAATCGTGTCGGTCTGGTTGCCGTTCGTGACGATGAGTTTGTTCTCATACGAACGAATGGCGGCATAGATGATGAGGCTCGGGTCTTGCACTTTGGAGGCATCGAACGGCTCGGTAAACACTTCCCCGTTTTTCTCGGTGAAGATGCGGTTGCGGCTGTTCTCACTGCGACCCATAATGAAATAGGCGGCAGCGGCTTTTTTGCCGTCGGCGGTTTTGCCGATGACGATACCGCGGCCGACGTAGGAGTTGTCTTTAATGAGTTCGGCGATGTCGTTGACTTGATAGATGTTCATAACAGTTCCCTCCGTTAATGATTTTTAGCTTCTAACAGTTCGGCAGCGACCTTTTCGGTGGCCGCCGGCAGGATTTTCCATTCCGCTTGGCGCATCACGCGCTTTTGCAGAGTTTCGGGGGTGTCGTTTTCGCGGACACTCACGGCTTTTTGAAGAATAATCTCACCACCGTCGGGGATTTCGTTGACGAAATGCACCGTAGCACCCGTGACTTTTACGCCTTTTGCCAGCGCCGCCTTATGGACGCGCAAACCGTAAAATCCCTCGCCGCAAAACGACGGGATAAGCGACGGATGCACGTTTAAGATGCGGCGTTCGAAGTGCGAGGTGAATTTTTCACTCAAAATCGCCATAAAGCCGGCGAGCACAATGAGCTCCGCCCCTGCCTCTTCGATTTTTTTGATCAGTTCGTCCTCGAACTGCTCTTGCGACAGACAGACGGATTTGAGCACCGTGGCGGTGGGAATATCGGCGTCCGCCGCGCGTTGCAACGCGAACGCGTCCGCTTTGTTCGACAGCACAAGCGCGATTTTACCACTCTTAAGAATACCGCTCTTTTGCGCGTCGATAAGCGCTTGCAAGTTTGTGCCGCCGCCGGAAACCAGCACGGCAATCTTGATTTTTTTCGTTTTCACAACAATCTCCCCTTTCGGTAATCGAGAGTGATACGTTGTTTATTCGATGATGATTTTTTCGTCCGACGCGACGATTTCGCCGATAACGTAGGCATCTTCGCCGGCGGCTTTGAGGGTTGCAAGGGCTTTATCGGCATCCTCTTTCGCGACGACGATGCTCATACCGACACCCATATTAAAGGTGTTGAACATATCGCGCTCGGAGATGCCGCCTTGTTTTTGAATCAGGTCGAAAATCGGCAGGATTTTCACCGCGCTCTTTTGGATTTTCGCGCCGAGACCGTCCGGAATACTGCGCGGAATGTTCTCATAGAAGCCGCCGCCGGTAATGTGGGAAATGCCCTTGACGGTCACCGCTTCAAGCAGCGCGAGCACAGGTTTCACATAAATGCGCGTGGGCGCGAGCAGCGCTTCGCCGACGGATTTGCCGCCGAGTTCCGCGAGCGGCGTTTTAATGTCGGCGTTTTCCACGTCGAACACTTTGCGCACCAGCGAGAAGCCGTTGGAATGCACACCGCTCGACGGCAGCGCAATCACCACGTCCCCTGCCTGCATCGATTTATTGTTGATGATTTTGGCTTTGTCCACCACGCCGGTGCAATAGCCGGCAAGGTCGTATTCGTCCTCGGGATAGAAACCGGGCATCTCGGCGGTTTCGCCGCCGATGAGCGCCGCACCCGATTGGACACAGCCGTCGCACACGCCTTTAACGATGTCGGCGATGCGCTCCGGCACGTTTTTGCCGCAGGCGATGTAGTCAAGGAAGAACAGCGGTTTCGCGCCGCAGCAGATGATGTCGTTGACGCACATCGCCACGCAGTCGATACCGACCGTGTCGTGCTTGTCCATCAAAAAGGCGAGTTTCAGTTTGGTGCCGACACCGTCGGTGCCGGAAACGAGGACCGGACGGGTAATGCCCTCCAAATCCAGTTCAAACAGACCGCCGAAACCGCCCACGTCCGAGCAAACTCCCGACGTCATGGTTTTGGCGATATGCTGTTTCATCAGTTCCACCGCTTTGTAGCCGGCGGTAATATCCACACCGGCGGCGGCGTAAGCCTCCGAGCGAGAATTGGTATTCATAGCGCTTACTCCTTTCCGTTCCAACAATAGGTACACAGATCTTCCGCAGGAAGACCGATGGCTTTAATCACGTTTTCGAGCGATTGGAATTCAAGCGAGGCAAAATGGAATTTCTCGCAAATCGAACGGCGCAGATTTTGACCGCGTTCGGTGGAGTTATCCATATACTCGTCGATATGTTTTTCGCCCTCTTCACCCTCGAGTTCAAAGATAACGCGACGGGCGAGCAATTCCATATCCCCCGTGGCACGGGAGAAATTCAGGTATTTACAACCGTACATAATGGGCGGACAAGCGGAGCGCATATGCACCGCTTTCGCGCCGCTTTCATAGAGGAAATCCACCGTTTCTTTGAGCTGGGTTCCGCGGACGATGGAATCATCCACAAACAGAAGCTCTTTGTTCTCAATCAGCTCGCGCACGGGAATTTGTTTCATCTTGGCGATTTTTTCGCGCTCCACCTGACGGGTGGGCATAAAACTCCGCGACCAGGTCGGCGTGTACTTGATAAACGCACGGGCAAACGGCACACGGCTGTGGTTGGCGTAACCGATAGCGTGCGGCGTACCGGAATCGGGCACACCGCCGACGTAGTCAAGCCCATCACACACGCCGAACAGTTCGTCAATTTCGGCAAGCAGTTCGCCGTTGCGATAGCGCATCACTTCCACGTTGACCCCTTCGTACGTCGAGGTCGGATAGCCGTAGTAACTCCAAAGGAACGAGCAAATACGTTTTTTCTTGCCGGGGGCTACGAGTTGCGTCTCTTTTTCCGCGGTCAGTTCCACCACTTCGCCCGGGCCGAGTTCTCGCACCGGCTCAAAGCCCAGTTTTTGGAACGCGAACGACTCGAACGCAACAGCGTACCCGTCCTCCCGTTTGCCGATGGCGACGGGAAGCCGCCCGAGCGCATCGCGTGCGGCAATGAGCGCGCCGTCCTCTTTCAAAATGAGGATGGACGCCGTGCCCTCGATAGATTTTTGGGCAAACTGGACACCCTCGGCAAAGTTGCTCTTTTGGTTAATAAGCGCGGCAACCAATTCGGTGCCGTTCACCTTGCCGCCGGTCATTGAGTCGAAGTGTCCGCCCGAGAAAGACAGATACTGTTTAATCAGTTCCTCAAAGTTGTTGATAACACCCACCACGCTGATGGCGTAGGTGCCGAGGTTCGAGCGGATGAGCAACGGCTGCGGAAACGTGTCGCTGATAACACCGATAGCGGACGTACCGCGCATCTCATCGAAGATATGCTCGAATTTGGTGCGGAACGGGGCGTTTCCGATATGGTGAATCTTGCGCTGAAGCCCGATTTCCGGGTCGTACGCCGCAAGACCGCCGCTGTACGTTCCGAGGTGCGAATGATAATCCGTCCCGAAAAAGACGTCGGCAAGACAGTCATTTTTGGATGCGATTCCGAAAAATCCTCCCATGGGATTTCCTCCGTTTCAGATAGTAGAAAAGAATTAGGCGAAGAACAGTTTGGAAAGGGTCATCGGGTCGATGTATTCGCCGTTTTTGTAAACGCGCATATTGCCGGACGCAATCTCGTCGATGAGCATCACGTTACCGTCGGCATCGTAGCCGAACTCAAATTTGATGTCATACAGCACGAGACCTTTTTCCGCCAAATCGTCCGCAACGATTTTGGTGATTTGCTGGGTCATCACTTTGATGTCGTCATACTGTTTCGCGGTCATGACACCGAGGTCCACAAGGCCGTCTTTGGTAACCAGCGGATCGCCTTTTTCGTCGTTTTTGAAGGTCGTCTCAACATAGGCCGGCAAATCCGCGCCCTCTTCGCAGTAATCGCTGTAGCGGCGATAGAAGCTGCCCACCGCTTTGTAACGGCAGATAACCTCAAGACCTTTACCGAACACTTTCGCCGGAAGCACTTCCATGGTGGTGTCCGCGAGGTCGGCGGAAACGTAGTGAGTTTTGATGCCGGCGGCGTTGACTTTCTCGAAGAAATAGATGGACATACGCAGGTTGACGTCGCCCACGCCTTCGATGGTCAAACCGACGGAGTTCTCGCCGGGATCAAACACACCGTCTTTGCCGGTGCAGTCATCTTTGAATTTGAGCAGGTAGTTGCCATTGTCCAGAGCATAGACGTTTTTGGTTTTGCCGGTGTACACGAGTTTGTTTTCCATTGTTGATCGACTCCTTTAATATAGTTAGGGTTTATAACAAACGATTTTACAGCCGCGCCATAATGCCGGCATCTTTTTCGAGCACAGCATCCGCGTCAGCTTTGCGCTTCGCATCCAGTTTCGCGGCGAGAGCTTCGTCCTCTACTGCGAGAATCTGGGCACAAAGCAAAGCGGCATTGACTCCTCCGTTGAGTGCAACGGTCGCCACCGGGATTCCGGAGGGCATTTGGACCGTCGATAAGAGGGCGTCAACGCCGTCAAGGGCGCCGCCTTTACAAGGAATTCCCACCACCGGCAGGGTCGTGTTGGCGGCAATAGCCCCTGCCAGGTGAGCCGCCATTCCTGCGGCGGCGATAAGCGCACCGAAACCGTTCTTCCGCGCATTCAGGGCGAAGTCGCGCGCCTGCTCGGGAGTGCGGTGAGCCGAATAGACGTGGACTTCATAAGGAATTCCAAGGCTATCCAGCGTGGCGGTGGCTTTTTGGATGACGGGCAGGTCGCTGTCACTGCCCATGATGATACCGATTTTTTTCATACCAAAACCTCCTTGTTTCGATTCAAAAAACAAAAGGACGCACGTAGTCCTCGACAAGGTCAACGTGCGCCCAGACGGTCGGCTGTAAAGTGGGGTAACTTTACCCCTCACTCTTTGATCCTCCGCGGTGCTCCGCGATGTTCCGTCAGTCACAAAGAGCGCTTTCAAATGATATATTCAGTATACCAAAAAAGCGCTTTTAAGTCAAGCGAAGAACGCACTTTTTTGTCAATTTTTTTCTTCCGCTTCGCAGTACACGCAACGGCGCGTTTTGCCGTCGGCGGAAATCTTAAAGCGGTGGGCAAGTTCCTGCTCGTTCGAGGTGATACACCGCGGATTGCAGCAACAACCGCCCTCCTGCCCCATCTCGTTTTCGTAAGGCAAATCGCACTCGGCGAGCAGTTTAAGAATGAGCGCCATACGCATATATTTGCCGTTTTTCACCTGTTCAAAATAGCAGGCGCGCGGATCGTCGTCCACCTTCACGCTGATTTCGTTGACGCGCGGAAGCGGATGCAGCACACAGCAATCGGCGGCGGCTTTTTGCATCTTCTCCTCGGTGAGCACGTACACGTCTTTCAAGCGCTCGTACACCGCCGGATCATCAAACCGCTCGCGCTGAATGCGCGTCATATACAAAATGTCCAAATCGGGAAGCGCTTCCTCGAGCGAGGCGGTCTCGCGATACTGCAAACCGCTTTTTTCGATAACCTCGCTCTTGACGTAGTCGGGCAGGCGCAGCTCTTCGGGCGAAATCAGCACGAATTCCACCCCCGGATACCGCGACAACGCACCGATGAGCGAATGGACGGTGCGGCCGTATTTGAGATCGCCGCAAAGTCCCACTTTCAGGTCGGAAAACCGTCCTTTGTGGCGGTGAATGGTGAGCAAATCCGCGAGTGTCTGCGTCGGGTGGCAATGGCCGCCGTCGCCGGCGTTAATCACCGGAATGCGCGCATTTTGCGCCGCCACGAGCGCCGAGCCCTCTTTCGGGTGGCGCATGGCAATGATATCCGCATAGCACCCAACAGTGCGCGCGGTGTCGGCGATGCTCTCGCCTTTTTCGGTCGAAGACGCGCCGGCGCCGGACATGGACAGCACACTGCCGCCCAGTTCCAGCATCGCCGCCTCAAAACTGAGGCGCGTACGCGTGGACGGCTCGAAGAAAAGCGTGGCAAGTTTCTTGCCTTTACACGCCTCGGCGTACATTTCGGGGAATTCCAAGATGTTTTCGGCGGTGGCAATGAGTTCGTCGAGCTCCGCCACCGACAAATTTAAGGTGTCGATAAGACTTCTCATACGCTTACGCTCCAATCCAGCTTTCGTCCGAGGGATTGTTGCGGAAAGCAATCAGTTTCGCGATGTCGGCCGTGGCGATGTAGCCCTCCTCCGCGGCAACTTCGGCGATAGTATCAAAGTTCGTAAGCGAGATGTTTTTGACGTTGGCGGCGGCGAGCCGGTCGAGACCTTTTTGCATACCGTAGGTGAAGATCGACACCACGCCGAGCACTTCGGCGCCGGCTTCGCGCAACGCATCCACCACTTCAATGACACTGCCGCCGGTGGAGATAAGGTCTTCCACGACCACCACTTTCTGCCCTGCTTCAAGTTTGCCCTCGATGCGGTTTTGGCGACCGTGGTCCTTGTTGCCGGAGCGGACGTAGCCCATCGGCATTTTAAGAATGTGACCGACAATCGCGGCGTGCGCGATACCGGCGGTGGACGTGCCCATCAGCACTTCGGCGTCGGGATAGTTTTCTTTAATGAGCGCGGCAAGACCGTTTTCGACGTCGTCCCGCACTTCCGGCGCGGTCAGCGTCAAGCGGTTGTCGCAATAGACGGGGCTTTTAATGCCGCTCGCCCAGGTAAACGGCTCTTCCGGGCGGAAGAACACCGCTTTAATTTTGAGCAAGTCTTTCGCAATTACTTTGTTCCATTCCATTTTCGTTTCCTCCTCAATCTACAAACTCGTTAAGGCAACGCTCGTACGCCGCCACCGGATCGTCTGCCGCGGTAATCGGGCGACCGACGACGATATAGTCCGAACCGATTTTTTTGGCTTCTGCCGGCGTCATCACACGCTTTTGGTCGCCGATATCCCCGTCCGCAAACCGCACACCCGGGGTAATCGTCAAAAAGTCGCGGCCGCAGGTATCGTGCACTTTGCCGGCTTCCAGCGGCGAGCAAACGACACCGTCGAGTCCGGCGTCTTTGGCGTTTTTCGCATAGTGCATCACGACTTTGTCAATCGGCTCTTTAATGAGCAAGTCGTTCTCCATACTCTCTTGGTCAGTGGAGGTAAGTTGGGTCACGGCGATAAGCAGCGGTCGCGTACCATCGGGACGGGTCAGCCCTTGGAGCGCCGCCTCCATCATCCGTTTCGTGCCGGCGGCGTGGAGGTTCGTAATATCCACGTCGAGGCGCGACAGCACCGCCATCGACTTTTTGACGGTGTTCGGAATATCGTGCAGTTTGAGGTCAAGAAAAATCTTATGTCCACGAGCTTTCAGTTCGCGCACAATCGCCGGTCCCTCGGCATAAAACAACTCCATTCCGATTTTCACAAACGGCTTTTTGCCGGTGAATTTATCCAAAAAGGCATAGGTATCGGCGGCACTGGCAAAGTCACACGCCACAATCACGTCTTTTCCCATAATTACGCTCCTTTAATAATATCCGAAAGATTCTCAATACCGTACTGTTCCATCACGCGCGGCAAATCCGCCACGATGTCGCGGCAGGCAAATGGGTTTACAAGGTTGGCGGCGCCGATTTCCACCGCCGTGGCACCGGCGAGCATCATTTCGAGAACGTCTTCCGCCGAAGAAACGCCGCCCATACCGACAACAGGGATATTCACCGCGTGCGCCACTTGGTAGACCATACGAAGCGCCACCGGGAAAATCGCCGGGCCGGAAAAACCGCCCATTTTGTTGGCGATGACCGGTTTTTTCGTCTTTAAGTCAATCCGCATCCCGAGCAACGTGTTGATAAGGCTGATACCGTCCGCGCCGGCCGCCTCGCACGCTTTGGCAATCGCGACAATGTCGGTCACGTTGGGCGACAGTTTGACAATCACGGGTTTTTGCGTCACCGCTTTGACCGCACGTGTCACTTCGGCGGCGGCTTCGGGGTTGGTGCCGAAACTCATACCGCCACCGTGGACGTTCGGGCAACTGACGTTGACCTCCAGCCAACCGACTTGCGGCTCTTTATCCAGTTTTGCGCAGGTGTATGCGTAATCGTCCACCGAAAAGCCGGAGACGTTCGCCATCACCGGCTTGTGAAAGCATTTTTTCAGTTTCGGCAGTTCTTCGGCGATGACCTTATCGACACCGGGGTTTTGCAGCCCCACCGCGTTAATCATTCCGGCGGTGCACTCCGCGATACGCGGTGTGGGGTTGCCGAAACGCGGATCTTTGGTCGTTCCCTTAAACGAAAACGTGCCGAGGCAGTTAATATCGTAGAGTTCCGCAAACTCATAGCCGAAACCGAACGTGCCGGAGGCAGGAATCACGGGGTTATCGAGCGGAATTCCACAGAGGTTGACGCTCATTTTTCCCATAAAATCTCCTCCTTTTCGAGCACCGGGCCGTCTTTGCAGATGCGTTTATAACCGGTGACGGTTTTGCACGAGCAACCCATGCACGCACCGAAGCCGCACCCCATTCGTTCTTCAAAACTGAACTGGCCGGAGGTGTTCGTCGCTTTATAGACGGCTTTAAGCATCGGCTCCGGACCGCAGGTGTAGAAATAATCATAAGCTTCCGGCAGAGCATCGGTCACAAAGCCTTTGACACCGTAAGAACCGTCGGCGGTAGCTACCGTCACGTTCGCGCCGAGCGCCTTAAACTCCTCTTCAAAGAAGATTTCGTCCGCTTTGTTGAACCCGAGCACCACCGACACGGTTTTGCCGGCTTTCAGCAAGTTTTTCGCAAGAAGATAGAGCGGCGGAACGCCGACACCGCCGCCGAGGAGCAACACGTGCTCCCCTGCTTTCGTTTCGTCGTAGCCGTTACCGAGGCCGGTCAGCACGTCCACCGTGTCGCCCGGTTTCATCTCGCTCATCTGTTTCGTCCCCTGCCCCACGACTTTATACACCAGCGTGAGTTCTCCGTCTTTGCAGTCGCAGACGGAAATCGGGCGGCGCAGGAATTTGCCGGACAGCTGCACGTTCACAAACTGCCCTGCTTTGGTGACGTCAGACGTGTCGCCAAAAAGCACCATTTTATACACAAGGGCATTGAGCGCCGTATTTTCTTTTACGGTAAAAAGTCCCTGTTTCATCGTGTTCTCCTTACGCGTCGATGGTGGAAATAGTCAGCGTGGTTTCCTCGAGAACATCAAGCAGCACGTTGACGGTGTCGAGCGACGTGAACATCGTCACGTTGTTCTCGGTCGCCAGGCGACGAATCTGCATACCGTCGCTCACCTGACCGGTCGCGCCGATGTCACGAGTGTTGATAACGTAGGCAATGTGGCCTTGGCGCAACGAGGTCGGAATCTCGTCCGGATCGTCGCTGATTTTTTTCAGCACGTGGGTACGGATGCCGTTGTCTTTCAGGAACTGCGCCGTACCGGCGGTCGCCTCGATGTTGAAACCGAGGTTATAAAAGCGGCGAATCAGCGGCAACGCCTCCGCTTTATCTTTGTCCGAAACGGTCACGAACACCGTGCCGTAGTTTTGCAGGTGGGTACCGGAGGCTTGCAGCGCTTTATACAGCGCGCGGTTGAGTTTGTTGTCGTAACCGATGGCTTCGCCGGTGGATTTCATCTCCGGCGAGAGGTAGGCGTCGAGGCCTTTAATCTTGTTAAAGCTGAACACCGGCACTTTTACGTAGAAACGTTTTTTCTCGTCCGGATACACGTCGAAGATGCCCTGCTCTTTCAGCGATTTGCCGAGGATAACCTCGGTCGCGATATCCGCAAGACTGTAGCCGGTGGATTTCGAGAGGAACGGCACGGTACGGGACGAGCGCGGATTCACCTCTATGATATGCACGTTCCGGTCGCGGTCGACGTTGAATTGGATGTTGTAAAGACCGACGATGCCGATACCGAGACCGAGTTTTTTGGCGTATTGCAAAATCACGCCTTTGACTTTGTCCGAAATCGAGAACGCCGGATACACACTAATCGAGTCGCCGGAGTGAATACCGGTGCGCTCAACGAGTTCCATAATACCCGGGATAAACACGTCGCGACCGTCGCAAATCGCGTCCACCTCGACCTCTTTGCCCTGGATGTATTTATCCACAAGCACCGGTTTGTCCGCGTCGATTTCCACCGCGGTTTTGAGGTAGTGGCGCAGTTGCTCCTCGTTGGCCACAATCTGCATCGCGCGGCCGCCGAGGACGAACGACGGACGCACCAGCACCGGATAGCCGATTTCCGCGGCGGCGGCAACGCCGTCTTCAATTTTGGTCACGGCGCGGCCCTGCGGCTGCGGAATGCTCAAATCCTGCAGGATTTTTTCGAAGCTGTCGCGGTTTTCGGCGCGCTCAATGGCGGCGCAGTCGGTACCGATAATTTTCACGCCGCGATCCATCAGCGGTTGCGCGAGGTTAATCGCGGTCTGGCCGCCGAGCGAAGCAATAACGCCGTCCGGCTGTTCAAAGTCGATAATCGCCATCACGTCTTCCGGCGTCAGCGGCTCAAAGTAGAGCTTGTCCGCCGTGGTGTAGTCGGTCGAAACGGTTTCGGGGTTGTTATTGATGATAATCGCTTCGTAGCCGGCACGTTTAATCGTCTGCACCGCGTGGACGGTGGAATAGTCGAATTCGACACCTTGGCCGATACGAATCGGACCGGCGCCGAGCACGATGATTTTCTTTTTATCGGTCAAACGCGAGGCGTTTTCGCCGGTGTAGGACGAATAGAGATAGGCAATATATTTGCCGGTATGGAGCGTGTCCACCATTTTGAAAATCGGGGTAATGCCGTTTTGTTTGCGTTTTTGATAGACCTCGATTTCCGAGAGATTCCACAGAGAGGCGATGTATTTATCCGAGAAGCCCATCGTTTTGGCGGCTTTCAGCGTCGTCACGTCGTTGACCTTGGCTTTGAGCAGGTTTTCCATTTCCACGATGCGTGCGAACGCTTCGAGGAACAGTTCGGTAATCGCGGTGATTTCGTGGATTTTTTCGATGCTCGCGCCGCGACGAAGCAAGGCGAACACGGCGTACAGCGTGTCGTCGCGGAAAGTTTTGATATAGTCATACAGCTCGTCGTCGCTCATCGTGTCGAATTTCGGCATATAGAAATGGCACACGCCGGTTTCGAGCGAGCGGACGGATTTGAGCATACATTCTTCGAGCGTCGAGCCGATGCCCATCACCTCGCCGGTGGCTTTCATCTGTGTACCGAGGGTGTTCGGCGCGTCGGCAAATTTGTCGAACGGGAAGCGCGGGAATTTCGCCACAATATAGTCGAGCGACGGCTCGATTGCCGCGGTACCGCCGGCAACCGGAATGTCTTTGAGCGCCATACCGAGCGCGATTTTCGCCGTGACGCGCGCAATCGGATAGCCGCTCGCTTTGGACGCGAGCGCAGACGAACGGGACACGCGCGGATTGACTTCAATCAGATAATATTGGCTGGAATTCGGGTCAAGCGCGAATTGCACGTTACAACCGCCGGAGATTTTCAATTCGCGGATGATTTTAATGGCGCTGTCGTTGAGCATTTTGAGGTCGTGGTCATTGAGCGACAAAATCGGCGCCACAACGACCGAGTCGCCGGTATGCACGCCGACGGGATCGACGTTTTCCATACCGCAAATGGTGATGGCGTTGTCGTCCGAGTCGCGCATAACCTCAAATTCGATTTCTTTGTAGCCCTTCACGCTCTTTTCGATAAGCACCTGATGCACCGGCGAGAGTTTGAAGGCGTTCGTGCCGATTTCGACAAGTTCCGCCTCGTCGTTGGCGAAGCCGCCGCCCGTACCGCCGAGCGTAAACGCCGGACGAAGCACAACCGGATAGCCGATGCGCTGCGCCGCGGCTTTAGCTTCTTCCAAATCGTAGGTGATTTCCGACGGGATAACCGGCTCGCCGATGGATTCGCACATCTCTTTGAACAGCTCGCGGTCTTCCGCGCGCTCGATACTCTCGCTGGACGTGCCGAGCAGTTCGACGCCGCATTCTTTAAGGATGCCTTTCTTTTCGAGCTGCATCGCGAGGTTAAGACCGGTCTGACCGCCGATACCCGGAACAATCGCATCCGGGCGCTCATAGCGGAGAATTTTTGCAATATATTCGAGCGTCAGCGGCTCCATATACACCTTGTCCGCAATCGCGGTATCGGTCATAATGGTCGCCGGGTTGGAGTTGCAGAGGATGACCTGATACCCCTCTTCTTTCAGCGCCAAACACGCCTGCGTACCGGCATAGTCAAACTCCGCCGCCTGACCGATAACAATCGGGCCGGAGCCGATAATCAACACTTTTTTGATGTCCGTTCTTTTTGCCATTTTGAAGACCTCCGTTTATATAGTGAATTTTTAATAACCGATTTCAAACACCGTCTTGCCATCGCAAACGGTTTTTAAGCATTTGCCGTACACGGTTGCACCGGCAAACGGTGTGGCGCGCCCCATCGAAAGGAACGTTTCGGGGTGAATCGTTTCTTTGGCACTCAAATCCCACACCGTGTAGCCGTTAAACGGCAAACCGAAGCGTGTTCGCGGATTGACCGAAAGGAGATCGATGAGTTTTTCGAGCGTCAGCACGCCGGATTTCACCAGTCCCGTATAAAGAAGCGGAAACGCGGTTTCGAGCCCCACGATACCGAACGCGCTGTTTTGAAGCCCTCTCGCCTTTTCCTCAGCGGAGTGCGGCGCGTGGTCGGTGGCAATCATATCAATCGTGCCGTCCAAAAGACCCTCCAAAAGCGCTTCCCTATCCTCTTTCGCGCGAAGCGGCGGATTCATCTTAAACCGCCCGTCCTCTTGCAAATCGTTTTCGTCAAGGAACAAATAGTGCGGCGCGGTCTCGCAGGTGACGTTGACGCCGTTTTTCTTCGCTTCGCGGATGAGCGCCACGCTCTCTTTGCAGGAGATGTGGCACACGTGATAGCCGCAGCCGGTTTCTTTGGCGAGCGCCAAATCGCGTTTGATCGGGCCCCACTCGCTCTCGCTGCAAATGCCTTTGTGACCGTGCGCTTTCGCATACGCGCCGTCGTGGATGTAGCCGCCGCGAAGAAGCGCGTTATCCTCGCAATGGGCGACGATGAGTTTGCCGAGCGCTTTTGCTTTTTCCATCGCCTCGCGCATCATAGCAATCGATTGCACGCCGCGGCCGTCATCCGAAAACGCGACCACGTCCGCCGCCATCGCCTCAAAGTCGGCGAGGCGCTCCCCTTTTTGACCGACGGTAATCGCGCCGTAAGGCACCACCGAAACGGCGGCATCCGCTTTTATCGCTTGAAGTTGCGGCGCGAGGTTGTCCGCGCTGTCCGGCACGGGGTTTAGGTTCGGCATGGTGCACACGGTGGTATAGCCGCCGTGCGCCGCGGCCGCGGAACCGGTTTTTATCGTTTCTTTATAACAAAAACCCGGCTCGCGAAAGTGCACGTGCACGTCGCAAAAGCCGGGGAAAATAACGATTTCGTTTTCAGAGGAAGCGGCGGTTTCCAAAAGAGAACACAACTCCGCCGACACGTCGAGAGCGGTGGGCAAAAATTCCGTTTTCAGTTGCTTCACCTGTTGCTTTGCCACGACGCTCACCTCCAAAAAAGAGCCCTGCCGCAAAACGGCAAGGCTCAAACATACACCAAAACAACGCGCAACAAGCGCCGCGCATTTTCTCTTGTTTGAATCTTGCCGAACTCACGGGAACGACTTAAAGAATTCATCCTCTGTATTTTACCACGACAGGTTGCGGTTGTCAAGAAAAAACACAGTATATTTTGTTGCAAAATCGGTCGGAAATCGTGTCGATTTTCGTCCGCTTGACGCGTGTGATATACTGATATGCGGAGGGATTTTATTATGAATGAATTATACGAAGCACTCAAAGGCTTTACGGACGTGCCGCTCGCGATACTCTCGTTTATTTTCGCCCTGCTTTGTCGAAAGAATCACACGTCGAAAGACTGGACAACGCTCTTCTTCGTCGTAGCCGCCGCCGCGCTTTTAGGCGCGTTCGTCCACGGTGTCGCATTGCCGCCGCTTGTGGGTGCGCTCATTTGGGTAGTGCTGTATCCGCTGTTATTCGAAGCGGTGCGCCGCTTCGGCGTGGTATTCGGCGCCTTTGCGGATGGCCAGAACAAGCCCTCCCCACGCCCGATTTGGATTGCAGAGATTCTTCTGTATATCGGCGCAGTGGCGATGATGTTCGCCATCTACAAAAACGCGTCGCTTAACTTCGACATTCTCGTCTTCATCGCGTTCGCGGTCATCGTCTTTGTCTATACGCTTGCGCGGATGGTCAAATCGCCAAAGCTCCCAAAACTCGCCATCGCGTTTGTCGTCCTGCTCGCCGTACCGGTTTTGCTTCAGGCGTTCGAGGCGTTCATCCCCTACGCCGTCGTCATCGAACACACCTTTTTGGCCATCGCGCTGTTTATTGCCTATCGCATCGCGCTAACCACCAAAACGAAAGAATAAATAAAAGCACCGTCAAGGCCGGGAGTTCGTAAGGAATGTGTTGTTTCTCGCCTAAAAATTCCCGTCTGCATTGTATCAAAAGCGGGTAA
>JAZUEK010000055.1:0-15045 GCA_045640165.1 Acutalibacteraceae bacterium
TTATTCGGCACCTCCGATTTCCACAGCTTTATCAATGGAATCCAACACGTTTTTGGTGGTCGGAATCATACCGCCCACGCGGTTGCAAAGCAGAACCGGCTTTTTGCAACGGGTGGCGAGTTCCACGTCTTCCACCATCTGGCCCATGGACAGTTCCACCGACACAAACGCCTTGACCTTGTCGGCGGCGGCATTCAGCACCGCTTTCGGGAACGGCCACAGCGTAATCGGGCGAATCATACCCACTTTGATGCCCTTTTTACGGGCTTCGTCAATCGCGTTTTTGGACACGCGCGCGGCAACGCCGAACGCCACGACGCAGTACTCCGCGTCGTCCATCAGATACTCCTCATACATCACTTCGTCGCGCTCGATTTGGGCATAACGCTCAAAACGCTCGAAGTTGAGACGCTCGAGGGTTTCCGGATCCATCAGCAGGGAGTTGACGATGTTCGGCTCGCGCTCGCATTTCGTACCGGTCAGCGCCCACGGTTTCTCGTAGGTGTTGACAACGCCTTGGTCGAGCGACACCGGCTCCATCATCTGACCCATCGTACCGTCGGCGAGCAGCATCGCGGTCATACGATACTTGTCCGCGAGGTCAAAGCCTTTGAAAGTCAGGTTGACCATCTCCTGCACCGAGTCGGGGGCGAGAACAATCATATGGAAGTCGCCGTGACCTGCACCACGGGTGGCGTGGAAGTAGTCCGACTGAGACGGCTGGATACCGCCGAGACGCGGGCCGCCGCGCTGCACGTTGACAACGAGCGCCGGCAGGTCGCAACCGGCGAGATAGGACAGACCCTCGCTTTTCAGCGAGATTCCGGGGGAAGAACTACTGGTCATAACGCGTTTACCCGTCGAGGAAACGCCGATGACCATATTGATGGCGGCGATTTCGCTTTCTGCTTGCAAAAACACGCCGTCCACTTTGGGCATCCGTTTGGACATATACGCCGCGACCTCCGTCTGCGGCGTGATCGGGTAACCGAAATAGTGACGGCAGCCGGCCATAATCGCGGCTTCCGCCAAGGCTTCGTTACCCTTCATAAGAACCTTATCGGCCATTGTAATAACCTCCTTACTTTTCAACCGTAATTACGCAATCGGGGCACATGGTCGCGCAAAACGCGCAACCGATGCACTCATCGGGGTTGACGCAATCCGCCGGGTGATAGCCCTTGCCGTTAATCACGTCTTCTGCCAGCGCCACAATATGTTTCGGGCAAGCGCCGACGCACAGCCCACAACCCTTACAGCGCTCTTTGTCAAATGTGACTTTTGCCATAGGAAATTTCCTCCTTATTCCATAGCGTCAGACGCCACGCGCCCACGCTTGTTTTACGTAGAGAGACAGCGGAAACAAATCCGCTACCTTGCCGGACAGTTCCGGCAACAGTTCCGCTTTCACGGTGGTCATCACAATGGGAAGCCCCGTTTTTTCGGAAATGTCGGCGGCATACGCCACCGAGGACAGCACGTCCTCAGCAGTCGTTTCGTCGCCCAAATTCGAGTTGTTGACGATGCCGGTAAATTTGATTTTGCCGGCATCCTCAATCTCGCGCATCACTTCTACCGCATCCGCGCCCGTACGGGTAAGCGGACGGTATTTGTTGATGACGAGAAGCATCTCGTAGTCGTTTTCGCTCACAATCGACTCGGCATACCGCCCGAGCGCAAGCGCGCCACGGTCGTCACCGCCCACGTCCACCACCGCCGTCAGGTCGGGGTTGTCCAAAATCGCGTACGTTTCCGCCGGAAGAGCCGGCACGTCCACGTTGGAGTTGGCGTAGGGCGACACAATCAGCCGCACACCGGCATCGCTGAGCCACTTTTCCGCATCTTTCGTGCGAAAATAGGGGTTGACGATGTCGAGGTCGGCAATCGCCACCTGCGCGCGACTTTGTTTAAGCGCAAGCGCGGTGTCCACGGCGATATTCGTCTTGCCGGAGCCGTAGTGTCCGGCGAACAGCGTCACCCGTTTGGGTGCGCGGCCGCCAAACAGCGGATATTGTTCGTAAAGCGTACTCAAATGACCTTCACCCAATCAAACGGATCTTCGACGGTGCCGCCCTGGATACCGGTAATGGCATCGTAGAGTTTTTGGCTGATCGGGCCGATGTCGCCGCCATTGATGGTCATAACGTCGTCTTTATAGCGCAGTTTGCCGACCGGGGAGATAACCGCCGCCGTACCGGAACCGAAGCACTCTTCGAGTTTGCCGGTTTTTTGCGCTTCGAGCAGCTCGTCCACAGAAACAAGGCGCTCTTCCACGTCCATACCCCAGCTCTTGCACAGCTCGATAACCGAGTTACGGGTGATACCCGGGAGAATGGAGCCGTTGAGTTTCGGGGTGACGATTTTGCCGTCGATTTTGAAGAAGATGTTCATCGCGCCGACTTCTTCAATGTATTTGCGCTCCACGCCGTCCAGCCACAGCACTTGGGAGTAACCGTCGTCGTGCGCTTTGACCTGCGCCGCGAGGGAAGCCGCATAGTTACCGCCGGTTTTGGCGAAGCCCATGCCGCCGCGCACCGCGCGAACGTAGTCGTCCTCAATCCAGATGCCGACCGGCTCAAGGCCGCTCGCATAGTACGCACCGGACGGGGAAAGGATGATGATGAATTTGTAGGTCTGGGACGGCGCCACGCCGAGGAACGAGTCGGTGGCGATGATAAACGGGCGGATATACAGCGACGTGCCCGGCGCATCCGGAATCCAGTCCTCGTCCACTTTCACAACCGCGGCAACGGCTTCCACAAAGTCCTCTTCCGGCAGCTGCGGAATGCAAAGACGTTTGTTGGAATCGTTGGTACGGCGTGCGTTCATAATCGGGCGGAACAAACGGGCTTTGCCGTCAGCGCCACGATAGGCTTTGAGGCCCTCGAACATCTCCTGGCCATAGTGGAACACCATGCAAGCCGGAGAGAGAGACAAATCTTGGAACGGAACGATGCGCGGATCGTGCCAGCCTTTGCCCTCGGTGTAATCCATCACGAACATGTGGTCCGTGAAGATTTTACCGAAGCCCAGTTTACTTTGGTCTTGGGGTTTTTGTTTCGGGGTCGCGGTTTTCTCAATTTTAATGTTCAACATATCTAAAACTCCTTTCAAGTTTTTAAGTGCAATTTTTCAATAGCGTCTTCACGCATTTTATACTTGAGAATCTTGCCGGCGTGGTTCATCGGGAACTCGGTGACGAACTCCACGTATTTCGGCACTTTGTGCCGCGCCATATGCGAGCGGACGTAATCTTTCATTTCGTCCTCGGTGATGGTCGCGCCCTCTTTGAGGATAATGCACGCCATAATCTCCTCGCCGTAGCGTTCGTCCGGCACGCCGATGACCTGCACGTCTTTGACTTGGTCGCAGGTGAAGATGAATTCCTCAATCTCACGCGGATAGATATTCTCACCGCCGCGGATAATCATATCCTTAAGACGGCCGGTAATACGGAAGTTACCGTCCGGCTCGCGGCAGGCAAGGTCGCCCGTGTGCAACCAGCCGTCTTTGTCAATGGCGGCGGCGGTGGCTTTGGGCATTTTGTAATAGCCCTTCATCACGTTGTAGCCGCGCGCAATAAATTCGCCGGTCTGTCCGTCCGGCATCTCCTCGCCGGTTTCGGGGTCAACGATTTTGCACTCGATTTGCGGAAGCGCCGAGCCGACGGTGTCTACACGCACGTCAAGCGTATCCTCGTTTTTGCCCATCGTGCAACCGGGAGACGCCTCGGTCTGACCGTACACGCTGGTAATCTCGGTCATATTCATCTTTTCCGCGGCTTCGCGCATCAACGCCGGGGGGCAGTTGGAACCGGCCATAATGCCGGTGCGGATATGCGAAAAGTCGGTTTTTTCGAAATCGGGATGGCGGAGCATCGCGATAAACATCGTCGGCACGCCGTTAAAGCAGGTAATCCGCTCGCGGTCGATACACGCAAGCGCCGGTTTCGCCGAAAAATACGGAAGCGGCAGCAGCGTTGCACCGTGGGTCATCGAAGCGGTCATCGACAACACCATACCGAAGCAGTGGAACATCGGCACTTGCACCATCATACGGTCGGCGGTGGAAAGGTCCATTCTATCGCCGATGCATTTGCCGTTGTTGACGATGTTGTAGTGGGTAAGCATCACGCCCTTGGGAAAACCGGTCGTACCAGAAGTGTACTGCATATTGGCCACGTCGTGCACGTCAACGGCGGCGGGGCGGCGCGCCACTTCCTCCGCCGGCACTTTCGACGCCGTCTCCATCATTTCCTCCCACGTCAGGCAGCCGTCGTCTTTGTAGCCGACGGTGACCACGTGCCGCAAGAACGGCAAGCGGTGACAGTGGAGCGGTTTGTGGGAATCGTGGCCTTTCAGCTCGGGGCACAGTTCGCGGATGGTGGCGGCAAACTTCGCGTCGTTGCACTCTTCCATCATCACGAGCGTGTGGGTATCCGACTGACGAAGCAGGTATTCCGCCTCGTGAATTTTGTAAGCGGTGTTCATCGTCACCAGTACCGCACCGATTTTGGTAGTCGCCCAAAACGCGATATACCATTGCGGTACGTTGCTCGCCCATACTGCCACTTTGTCGCCGGCTTTTACGCCGAGCGCAATCAGCGCACGCGCACAGTTGTCCACGTCCTTGCGGAATTCGCCGTAAGTGCGCGTGTAATCGAGCGTCGTGTACTTGAACGCCAACTGGTCGGGGAATTCCTCCACCATGCGGTCAAGTACCTGCGAAAAGGTCATATGAATGAGCGCGTCTTTCTTAAACGGGAATTTGCCGGTCTTCGACTTGTTGTCATACAGACGGTCATTCCGTTTGCGCGAATCCCGTTCGAAACGGCGCATATAGTTGACGAAGTGCGGAAACGCGATGCCCTCATCGCCGAGGTCGCTCACCCAATCGGGCAGGCACTCGAGCGAGAAAAAGCCGTCGTAGTTGACCGAGCGAAGCGCGCCCACGATGGCGTCAATCGGCAAATCGCCCTCGCCGAGCAAACAGTACGCCACGTCATCGCCCGTTTTTTCGGAATCTTTGATGTGGACGTGTTTGATATAGGCGCCGAGGTTTTGCACCGTCTCCTCCGGGTCTTCGCCAAAGAAGCGGTACGGATGGTGCACGTCCCACAAAGCGGCGACCTCGTCGCTCGCAAAGTGGTTGAGAATCGCACGCAAACGCGCGGTATCGGCGAAAATGCCTACCGTTTCAATCAGCAGGGACACGCCGACTTTTTCCGCATACGGAAGCATCGACGTAATAAAGCGGATTACCGCATCGTCGTCGCCCTGCTCGCCGGCGTGAATACGCAAATACGGCGCGCCGATGGCGGCGGCGGCATCCATCATACCTTTGGTTTCGGCGGCAACGCCTTCAATCGCCTCGGGGTCGGCAATATCGCCCATCACGTCGATACACGGGACGGACAGCCCCAGTCGCCACAGCTCGCGCGCGGTCGCGGCACGGCGTTCAACCGAAAGCGGTGCGCCCACGCCCGACAAAGCGGCAGAACCGACGTTATGAATCTCGATGCCGTCAAAGCCGAGATCGGTGGCCATCGCGGTGAACTCCGAAAAGTCAAACCCGTGCCACCCGTTGGTGGAAAACGAGAGTTTCATTTAGGCTCTCTCCTCATACACAATTTTGTTGAGCGCGCTGAGATACGCGCGAATGCTCGCGCCGATGATATCGGTGGACACGCCGCGACCGGAGTACAGTCGTCCGTCCGCGCGGAGTTTCACCAGCGCTTCGCCCACAGCGCCGCGGCCTTCGGTCACGGCCTGAATCTGGAAATCGTCCAACTCAAAGTGGTGGCCGAGGATTTGCTCAATCGTCAAAAACGCGGCGTCAATCGGGCCGTCACCGGCGCCCACCCCTTGCAACAACTGGCCGTCTTTTTCAAGCGACACGCTGCAGGTGGAGGTAATGGTGTTGCCGTTGTTGGAAACGAAGCTCACCAAACGGTACGTCTCCGGCACCTGAAGCGCCGTGGACGCGATAATGGCTTCCATATCGCGCGCACCGACCTCTTTGCGAGCGGCCACACGATTAAATTCGTCGAACACTTTCACAACGTCTTCTTTGGACAAATCGTAACCGAGTTTTTTCGCGAACGCAGTCACGTCTTTGATGGTGGCGGAAGCGTCCATCACCGTGCCGCCGGCTTGGTTGCCGCGCAGTTCGTTGTCAAACGGCTGGTCTTTTGTCTTTTTCACGCTCAGCCATTTGCTCATGCGGTGGACGGCGGATTGCAGTTCCAGCGTGTTGACGTTGAACGAAACACCGAGACCGTCGCTCTTCACGCGCAGGGATTCCGCCAACTCGCACAACTGCGGAAGGCCCTCGCCGCTGACAATGGTTTTCGCCTCGCTTGCGCCGGCAAGCACCGCGGAAAACACCGCCGCCTGCGCGGTATGCAGCGCGTCGTTGCACTCCACACCCAGTTTGCCCTCGCATTCCGGCACAGCGGCAAGCACCGCTTTGACGAGCGCCGCGATTTCCTCCGGCAAACTCTCGCCGGCGGTATCGCACAACGTCACCGCCGTCGCACCGGCCTCGAGTGCGGTTTTGACCGCACTCGTCAAAAAGTCCGGCTCGGCACGAGTCGCGTCTTTCGCCGCAAACTCCACGTCATCGCACAGCGATTTGGCAAACACCACCGCCTCTTTAATCGCATCCAGCATCGGTTGCGGTTTTTTGTGGCAAAGGTATTCCATCTGCACACTGGAAACCGGAGCTTCCACCGACAAACGCGGATGTTTCGCGTCACGGATGGCGTCAAACGCCTTTTCAATCCCCTCTTTGCAAAGAGACACCGGACAAGAAAGCACACCCGACTGGACAATCGTCGCCATCGTGCGTAGCGAGAGCGCATCGGCTTTTTCTTCGCCGAGCGGCGCGACCTCGATAACGTCCACGCGCAACTTTTCCAGTTGTTTCGCCATCTCGATTTTTTCTTTGAACGTAAGCGTTGCATTCTCACGCATCGTTACGTCGGCAATTCGAATCGTTCTCATGTGTCTCTCCTCCAAAAAATAAACGTCCCAAAGGCAAAGCCTTGGGACGATAAAACTACCGCGGTACCACCCACATTACCGACAACGTCGGTCACTCAAATCCGCTTAACGCGCGGAAGACGGCGTTTCTTACCCACCCGAAACGGGCTTCGGAAACGCAGCTCGGGAAAGAGCACGCAAGTGTTTCCGTGCCGGCATCACAGCCACCGCCGACTCTCTGAAACTTTCGCACCTGCGCCGTTCCGTCAGTGCTTTTATTTATAGGTTAAAATTGCAAAAAACAAAAGATTAGACCCATTATATTCCCTTTACTATGTCTTGTCAAGCGTTTTTCGCGTTTTTTCGGTGTAAAATCACGGTTTTTTCGCATACTATTGCCAAAAACAAGGGACGTGACCGTATGAAAAAACAAATTTTGGCTGTTCTCGCGGCAGGATGCCTGTTTCTTGGCGGTTGCGGCGAACGGCAATCGCCCGAAAAAACGTTGCCGCAACCCACACCGCCGGCGCGAACACTTTTGGTCGTTCCCGTCGCGCAATCCTGCGCCCAAGCGTTTTTGCTGTTTCGCATGGCAAACGACGGCGATCTCGCGCTTTCCGTCTATCCGCGCGAAACCGTATTTCCGTTGAAAACGACGGAGCAAGAACCGCTTTTTGCCCTCTTTGGCGAGGGCGGCGCAATGGGATTTGCCGAAACACTCGCCGCGTTCCGAGAAAACAGCATTCCCGTTGACCGTATACTTTCGGTCGACGTCTCTGATGCCGACAGCGGATTTTACGCGCTGTTGTCCCAAGCAGGAAACAATTTGCTCTTTACAAATCCGCCCTCTTTCGTGTATACTGTGTGTAACGTCCGAGCAAGCGAAACGGCGGTGGCAATCTCCGCCGCCGACTTGCGACATATTTTAGCAATTTCCGTGGAAAATTTCGACCGTCCTGCCGACTATGCGCTCTTGCGACAAATCGTTGCACGCGCCGTTGTCGCCACGGTCGCCGCCGCCTTTTCGGACGAGGCGGATGCCGCTTTTGCGGCGCTTTCATCCATCGGCAACTCCTCCTTAACTCCTGCCGATCGCTCTGCATTTTCGGCATTATTTTCCCCCTCGCCGCGCGTGCGTTTGCGGCCGCTTTCGGGGGAATTTGTCGGTAGGCGCACACGCTTGCGCTTTTATCCACAAGTACCGTAGTATCCGGAGGGATTTTGTATGCGTTTTATCTCAAAACAAGGATTGGCACTGCTCGCCGTTTTCGGCGTGCTGTGTTCGCTGTGCGCGTTCCCCGTCGCGGCACAAGAAACGGCCACCGAGACCGTCACCACCGCTCTCTCCGACGTAACGGGCGACGCCAACAACGACGGCGTTTTTAACGCCAAAGACGTGCTTATGACACGCAAGTTTCTGGCGGATTTACTTCCGTCCATCAACCTCGTTGCCGCCGACCTCAACAACGACGCCGTCGTCAATATGAAAGACGTGCTTTTGATGCGACTTATGCTCGCCGGCTACGAGGTGAAAAACGGCACGGTTTCGACCACCAAGCGCCCCACAACCACCACCAAAAAGCCGACTACAACGACGAAAAAACCCACAACCACCACGAAAAAACCGACCACCACCGTGGCTTCGCCGTTTACAACGCAACAGCAAAAAATCTTAACGCTCGTCAATGCGGAGCGCAAAAAAGCCGGCTTGACCGCGCTTCAATTAGATGAAAAAGCCTGCGCCGCCGCGAACGTCCGCGCCAAAGAGGTGCCGATTGTGTTCGATCACGTGCGCCCGAACGGAAAATCCAGTTTTACCGCGCTTGACGAAGCCGGCGTCAGCTATATCTCTGCCGGTGAAAACATCGCCAAAGGCTATCTGACCGCCGAAGACGTAATGACCGGTTGGATGAACTCCGAAGGTCACAAAGCCAACATCCTCACCGCGAGTTTCACCCACATCGGCGTGGGCTATGACAAGACCACCCACAGTTGGGTGCAGTTGTTCTTCACCAAAACCGGCTCGACCTTCCCTGCCGACCCGACCACCACGGCGAAGATGACGAACGACTTGCTTACCGCGATTAACAAAGCGCGCACCGCCAAAGGCTTAAAGGCGTTCACCACCTCGACGGCGCTCAAAAACGCCGCCACCACTCTCGCCAAAGAACAGGGCAAACTCGGCAAAATGTCGTTCACACGACCGGACGGAAGCAAGTATACCACCGTTTTGGACCAAAACGGCATTTCCTATAAATCCGTCAACAACCACGTCGGCTTCTGCGCCGCGTGCAAAACGCTGACCGACGCGCTGAACATCTGGGCGCCGAGCGGTGATTACAGCGAATGGTTGGTCAGCGGCTATAGCCGTATCGGCATCGGTTATGACGAAACCACCGGCTACTGGTCAATTTTAACGCTCAACTAACCCGTATTTTTGCCGCACCTCAAAAAAATTGGGGTGCGGCTCTTTTTTTGTGAAAATATTGCTTGACACAGTCTTCCTCGTGTGGTATTATAACCTTTGCCTGAATTTTGGGAATAAATGCGGGTGTAGCTCAATGGTAGAGCCCCAGCCTTCCAAGCTGGTTGCGTGGGTTCGATTCCCATCACCCGCTCCACTTTTGAACTTGCGCCTGTAGCTCAGCTGGATAGAGCATCTGCCTTCTAAGCAGAGGGCCAGGGGTTCGAGTCCCTTCAGGCGCGCCATATGGTGGGTGTAGCTCAGTTGGTTAGAGTGCCAGGTTGTGGCCCTGGAGGTCGTGGGTTCGACTCCCATCACCCACCCCATTTTGGGATGTAGTCTAGTGGTAGGACAGCAGACTTTGACTCTGCCCGTGCAAGTTCGATTCTTGCCATCCCAGCCAAGAAAAGCCGGTTGCTTTTGCAACCGGCTTTTCCTTTTTCCCTTTCTGTTTTCTAATTCTTAATTTTTAATTGTCATTTCCCCTTGCAATTATCAAAAAAAGGGGTATAATGGGTTTTGTAGCATAATCGCTTAAAGGAGGATTTTTCCAATGACTATTTTAACCACCGGCGGCTGCGGCTATATCGGCAGCCACACCTGCGTTGAGCTGCTCAACGCCGGCTACGACGTTATCGTTGTGGACAACCACGACAACTCCAGCCCCGAGGCGCTTCGCCGCGTTCGCAAAATCACCGGCAAAGACCTCAAAGAATACGATATCGACATCCGCGATAAAGAAGCCCTGCGTAAGGTCTTCCAAGAGAACAAAATCGACGCGGTCATCCACTTCGCCGGCTCCAAAGCCGTCGGCGAATCGGTGAAACTGCCCCTCAAATATTACGACAACAACATCGGCGGCGCGGTTGCTCTGCTCGAAGTGATGGCGGAAGAGGGTTGCAAACGTCTGGTGTTCAGTTCGTCCGCTACCGTTTACGGCGACCTCAACCCGTCTCCGCTGAACGAGGAAATGCCGCTCGGCGACACCACCAACCCCTACGGTGCGACCAAAGCCATGATTGAGCGCATTCTGAAAGACCTCTGCATCTCCGATCCGGACTGGTCGGTGGTGCTTCTGCGCTACTTCAACCCGATTGGCGCGCACGCGTCCGGCCTCATCGGCGAAGACCCGAACGGCATCCCGAACAACCTGATGCCCTACATCTCCCAGGTCGCGGTCGGCAAACTGCCGCAGCTGTCCGTCTTCGGTAACGACTACGACACGCCGGACGGCACCGGTGTGCGCGACTATATCCACGTTGTGGACCTGGCGCGCGGCCACGTGAAAGCCGTCGCCTACGCCGCCGATCATCAGGGTGCCGAGATCTTCAACCTCGGCACCGGCCGTGGCTACAGCGTGCTCGAGATGGTTGCCGCGTTCGAAAAAGCGAGCGGTGCCAAAGTCCCCTATGCCATCAAACCGCGCCGCGAGGGCGACCTTGCAAGCGTGTTCTCCAACCCGACCAAAGCGCGCGAGGTCCTCGGTTGGCAGGCGGAGTTCGGCATCGAAGAGATGTGCCGCGACGCGTGGAACTGGCAGTCCCACAACCTGAACGGTTACAAATAAGATTTCTCGAAAGCGGGAGGGTTTCCCTCCCGCTTTTTTCTTTTTGGAGGTGTCCGTATGGCTCACGATTTGCAATCCATTCTCCCCCAAATCCAAGCGGCGATGAAACGGTACGATATGATTTCCCCCGGCGACAAACTCTGTGTCGGCGTGTCCGGCGGCAAAGACTCGCTCGTGCTTCTTTGCGCCCTTGCGCGCATTCGGCAGTTTTACGACGTACCGTTTTCGCTTTGCGCCGTCACGCTCGACCCCTGCTTTTTTGGAGAAGCGGACTATGCCGCCGTCGAGGAACTGTGTCAGGCGCTCGACGTGCCGTATACCGTAAAACGCACGCGGCTTTGGGAAGTTATCAAGGAGCAAGGGCAAGCCGCCCATCCGTGTAGTCTGTGTGCCAAAATGCGGCGCGGCGCGCTCCACAAAGCCGCCAAAGAACTCGGCTGCAACGTCGTCGCCCTCGGTCATCACAAAGACGATGCCGCCGAAACGTTTTTTATGAACCTCACCGCCGGCGCGACCCTCGGTTGTTTTTCGCCGAAAACCTATCTCGACCGCAGCGACCTTACACTCATCCGCCCGTTGCTCTTCTTGAGCGAAGCGGAAGTCGCCGCTGTCGCCGATTTTGAACAAATCCCCGTCGTCAAATCCGCCTGCCCGGTGGACGGCAACACCAATCGCGCCGCCGCCAAGAAAGCGCTCGCCGACCTGTCCGCAACCTACGGCGATATGGGCGACAAAATCGAACAAGCACTCCAAAAAGCCGAAATGTGTGGTTGGTAACCATATTTTGTGGTTTTTTCGGATTTTTTCTTGATATTTTGTGTTTTTCTCTTTACAATTGCGCGCGAATTCGTTATAATAAGAAAGATAGTTGAAAGAGGTGAGCGAAAATGCGTATCGGATTTTTGGGTGCCGGCAATATGGCCGGCGCGATGATTCGCGGTCTGCGTGCCAAAGGGCACGAAGCCGACAACGTCGCCGCTTACGACGTTGCCGCCGATAAATTAGCGGCGCTCAACGCCGATTGCGGATTGACGGTCGCCGCTTCCGCCTCCGATCTCATTTCCCGTTCGGACGTGGTGGTGCTCGCCGTTAAGCCCCAAATGCTCAAAGAGGCGCTCGCCGATTTGAAACCCGTTCTTGCAAGCGCCGATCCGCTGATTATTTCCATCGCCGCAGGAACGCCGCTTAAAACGCTCGCTTCCCTGTGCGGTGACGATCGCCGCCTTATCCGCGTGATGCCCAACTTAAACGCTACGGTGGGCGAAGCGATGTCCGCGTTCTGCGGAAACAGCCTCGTCACCGCTTCCGATTATGAAGCCGCCGAATCCATTCTTTGCGCGTTCGGCAAAGCCGTCCGCTTGCCGGAAGAGCAATTCTCCGCTTACTCGGCGCTAGCCGGCTGTTCCCCTGCTTACTCTATGCTGTATATGGACGCGCTCGTGTCCGCCGGTGTGAATGCCGGTATCGACCCCGACGTCGCCAAAGCCGTCGTGGCGCAAGCGGTGCTCGGAACGGCGAAACTGCTCGCCGCCTCGCCCGATTCCCCCGAAACGTGGATTGAGCGCGTCTGCTCCCCCGGCGGAACAACGATTGAGGGCGTCAAAGTCCTGCGTGCCGAAAACGTCGGCGACGCGGTGAAAGCCGCCGCCGAAGCCTCCATTCGCCGCGACGAGGAACTCGCGAAAGCCCATTAAAGGAGTGATCCTATGCGCGTCATTACCGGCTCCGCCCGTGGAACGGCACTCAAAACGCTGGACGGCGAGGAGATTACTCGCCCCACCGGCGACCGCGTGAAACAAGCGCTGTTCAACGCCCTGCAATTCGACATTGAGGGCCGCTCGATTCTCGATTTGTTCGCCGGAAGCGGCCAACTCGGCATCGAAGCGTTAAGCCGCGGTGCCGCCGACTGCGTGTTTGTCGAGCGCGACCTAAACGCCGCCGAAGTGGTGAAGCAAAACCTCAAAGCCGCAAAACTGTTTTCGCAGGCGCACGTGCTCACCGCCGACGCCGTTACGTTTGCGCGCAACACCGCCGACCGGTTCGACATCGTGTTTCTCGATCCGCCTTACGCTTCCGATTTGATTGAAGAGACCCTGCCGCTTCTCTGCGACAAGATAAAGAAAAACGGCACCGCCGTGTGCGAAACGGACGCCGAAAAAGAGTTGCCCAACACGTTCGGCTCGCTCTCGCTCGTCCGCCGCGCCAAATATGGAAAAACGCTGTTGTGGTTTTACCGCAAAGAGGAGTGATACTATGCAAATCGCCGTCTGCCCGGGCAGTTTTGACCCCATCACGCTCGGTCACCTCGACATCATCCGCCGCGCATCCGAACTCTTCGACCACGTCGTGGTGCTTGTCGTGCAAAACGCCGGCAAAACCCCGATGTTCTCGCTTGAAGAACGCGTGGAACTGATTAAACGCGTAACCGGCGACTTCAAAAACGTGGAAGTTGACTGTTTCCACGGCTTGCTCGTCGATTATATGAAAGAACGCGGCGCTTCGGTTATTGTAAAAGGCCTGCGCGCTATGTCCGACTTCGAATACGAATTCCAGATGGCGCTCACCAACCGCCAACTTTACCCCGAAGCCGAAACCGTGTTCTTGACCTCGTCCGTCGAACGGATGTACCTCTCTTCCAGCCTCGTTAAGCAAATTGCACAGTTTGGCGGAGACATCTCCGCTTTGGTTCCCCCGCAAATCATTCCGGACATTATGTCCAAAAACTGAAAGGAAGATGTAAAATGACCGTAGAAGAACTCTTAGACAAAATTGACGACATGGTGGACAAAGCCTTTTCCGTTCCGCTGAGCAAAGGCAAATGCATGGTCGACGCCGATGAACTCCGCGACATTCTCGATGATATTCGCGCCCACCTGCCGAGCGAAATTCGCCAGGCGAAAGCCATTGTCGGCGACCGCAACGACATCATCGACGATGCCAAACGCGAGGCCGAAGACATCATCCGCAAAGCGGAAGATCGCGCGCGCGCCCTCGTCTCCGAGGAAGAGATTGTGAAACAGTCTCAACAGAAAGCCACCGAACTGCTCAACCAGTCCCAGCAAAAATCGCGCGAGATGCGCCGCTCGGCCAACGATTTCGCCGAAGATTTGCTCAAACGCACCGAGGATGCGCTCGGCGAGCGTCTGCAGGAAGTGCGCCAAGCCCGTCAGGCTCTGCGCAAACCGGCTCAAATCGAAACCCCCGACGCGCAGGAGTAATTTCCACCGCGTAAAATCAAGGAAAAAGCCAGCCTCTCACCACCGTGAGAGGCTGATTTTTTTACGGGCAAATTTCACACCCACTTGCACCCACGCCTCAAAATCGCCGATTTTTTGTGAAGATTTTCGACATCGCATTTTTGTTGGTATAGAGCCGTTTTTTACTGTTTTTTGCCAAAACAGATGCTATTTCAGCCTTTCCGCCGTCGAAAATATCGACATCTCTTTGCCAAAAAATTTACCATTTGCGTTCCATAAAAAACGCCGCGCCGTCACTTTCCGAATCCAAAAAAAGCCGCCCGACACGGACGGCTTTTGCGAAAATCGCAAAAAAAGACAAAAAAACCGAAAAAAAGGTGTTGCATTTTCCACCGAGATGCGGTATAATACCTCTTGCGCGATAAAGAGCGCATATATCGCGGGGTGGAGCAGTTGGTAGCTCGTCGGGCTCATAACCCGAAGGTCGTAGGTTCAAGTCCTGCCCCCGCAACCATATCGAGTGGATGTAACGGATTTGAGTTGCATCCACTTCTTTTTGCCTATTCATTGAGATTTCAAGCATTTTGTGATATAATCTCATAGAACAAAGGATGTGATTTGATGAAAGAGGAGTGCCTCATCTGCAAAGCCCCGCTGGAATATCTGAATGAAGATATCCTGATGGAGTGTGCAATTTGCCATAAAAAAGAACTCAGCAAGACAAGATGCGTAAACGGTCATTATGTCTGCAACGAGTGCCATACCAAAGGCATCGACAGTATCTTCGGTGTCTGCCTTGCGGAAACCTCAAAAAATCCCGTGAAGATCCTCAAT
>JAZUEK010000056.1:0-27506 GCA_045640165.1 Acutalibacteraceae bacterium
CCCTGCGGCTGATGGTGATGGTGAGGTGTGTCCACACGTTTTTGCGAATGGCGTAATCCACCCCGCCGGAGGTGAGGTTGTATGCCTCGACGTGCTTGCCGGAACTGCCCGCAATTTTGTATTCGAGGCACACACCGTCAATGCGGTACGCCGTGCCGTCTTCGCCCTCCATCACGTTGTCACGGTAGCCGTGCAAGTTGAGGGTAAAATAGTTTTCCGCATCGCGGTACACGGTAAACAACTGCTGATTCAGTTCCGAATCGGGGTTATCGGTCACCCCGCCGAGCCAGTTGACAAAGCCGACGACCGAGATTTCGTCCGAACAAAAAGCAGGGTTCGGGTACTCCAAATAATCGCCCGCACCGTTTAGGTGAATGGCTTTGCCATGTACGCCGCCGTCCTCCCAGTCGAGCGCATCGGGCGTGGTAATCGTCCCGCCGCGCACCGCCACAAGGCTCGGCACCGTGCTGTCTTTTTCGTCCACCAAAACGATTTTGGTTCGGCTGGCGCCGGGCAACGTCTCAGCGACCGCGCCGACCGTGCCGGTCAGTAACAGCGCCAAGAGACAAACGAGCGTCCATCCCGCCCGCAAACCGCGTCGTGCTTTCATATTCACGTCTCCTTCTTTCGGAATCCTTGTTTTTCCCTGTTCTTCCTTTTCGGAATTTTCCTTTTCTGGACTCTCGTTCTGCTTTGCGAAATTCTTATTTTTTGCCGGAGGACAGTCCCGCCGCCGCGCCGGCAAGCAGGTTGGTCTCATAACTGAACGTCAGCGCCTGACGCTCGCGCTCACGCTTGAAAGCGAGCGCAATCATCCGGTCGAGCAATTCCGCGAACGGCACACCGGCCGCCTCCCACAGATAGAAGGACAGCGACCCGGGAATGGTGTTGATTTCGTTCACCCACAGTTCGCCGGTTTCTTTGTCGTTCAAAAAGTCGATACGCGACACGCCGAGGCAGCCAAGCGCCTTAAACGTCGCCACCGCGTATTCCTGCACCTGTTTCGTCATCTCGTCCGGAATATCGGCAGGACAACGGCGTTTAAGATCCGACATACCGCCGGATTTGCCGCCCTTGCTGCCACCTTTACTGCCACCGGACATATATTTGTCCTGATAACTTAAAATATCCGTCGCGTTGAGCGGCTCTTCGCAAACAGAGGCCTCCGCCTCGTACATATCGCCGAGCACCGAACAGTTGATTTCGCGCAAATTCGGCACCGCGTGCTCAATCAAAATGCGCGCCGAGAACTGCGCCGCCAAATCGAGCGAGCGTTCCAGCGCCTCGCGGTCGTTCGCTTTGGAAATGCCCACCGAACTGCCGAGGTTGACCGGTTTCACCACCACGGGATAGCCGAGCTCCTGTTCCACGCGGTTCATCACAGCGTCCGCACCGGCGGCGTATTCCTGCCCCGTTACCTCAATCGCAGGGAGCACCGGCACACCGGCTTCGCGGAGCACCGATTTCATCCGGCCTTTATCCATACCCAGCGCGGAACTCGTCACGTCGCAGGACGCATACGGCACGCCGAGCAATTCGAGATAGCCCATCAACGTACCGTCTTCCACGTTGGTGCCGTGCACCACGGGAAGAACCACCTCGAACGAGCCAACCAGATTGTTGCCGAATTTCTTTTGAGGAAAACGGAACATCTCCACGCCGTTTTCGCCTTTCATCAGCGTGACCTGCACGCCGTTTTCGAGGCAAGTTTTGAGGTCGGAGTAATTTTTAATCTCCCCCATCGCCTCGCCGGTAAAAAAGCGGTTGTCCTTGGTAAGATACAGCGGAATCGGCTCGTATTTTTCGCGGTCGAGCGCGTGGAACGCCTGCAATCCCGAAATAATCGACACCTCATGTTCCACACTGTTTCCGCCAAACAGAACAGCCACTTTCGTTTTCGTCGTCATCGTATAAAACCCCTTTGCTCGTTTAGTCGTAGTTATCCGGCAAATCGTTTTCCAGCAAAACGGTACGTTGACCGGTTGTGGGAACGGTTTTTAAGAAATTAAGTCCATCCGCAAGGCTCTTCGCCACGTAAATTTTGCTCTCGTCAAATCCGGCGGAAAGCAACCCTTTTCTAAGCGGCGGCGCCTGCCGTTCGCCGACGAGTACCGCCAAATCACAGCAGTTCGCGGCGTAAGCGCCGAGTTCCTCGTTAAGCGCGGCCTCGCGCTCGCCGAGTTCCACCATACCGGGGGTGACAAGCACCCGTTCGCCCGAGAACGCTTTGAGCGTTTCAAGCGCCGAGCGGAAACCGGCCGGATTGGAGTTGAACGCATCGTCGATAAACCCGTTCGGGAGCAGTTCCAAACGGTGGCGCACCGGTTTAAGAAGCCGCACGGCATACACAAGTTTTTCCGCCGGCACACCGAGTTTCGCGGCAAGCGCCAAGCACCCCGTAATATTCTGTACGTTGTGGCCGCCGAGCAATTTCGTACCGAACGCGGTCTCGTTGCCCTGCGGATCGCACAGCGTAAAGCGACAACCGGCGCCGGTCACTGTGCCGTTAGTCGCGCGGTAATCCGCCGTACTTTCGTCTTTCACGCCGTACGTCACAACCGCCTTGCCGTCGCCTTTACGGGCTTCCAGTTCGGCGCAGATAAGGTCGTTATCCGCGTTGACGCAGATAAACCCGTTTTCGGGGATGGCATCGTATAACTCAAACTTGGTTTTCACGATGTTTTCAATCGACCCGAAACTTTCGAGATGCTGTTCGCCGATGGAGGTGAGCAGACCGTATTGCGGATGCACAATGTCGCAAATTTCTTTGATTTCGCCGAGGCCTTTCGCGCCCATCTCCACGATAAACACCTCGTGGGAGGGTTTTAAGCGTTCGCGAATGGTGCGCACAACGCCCATCGTCGTGTTATAACTTTCGGGGGTCATCAGCGTGTTATACTGCGCCGACAACATCCCGTACAAAAAGTTTTTCGTACTCGTTTTACCGTAACTGCCGGTGATGCCGATAATCGTCAAATCGGGATGCTCCGCCAAAATGCGTTTGGCGTCTTTCACGTACCAATTCGCCACCGCTTTTTCAATCGGCGCGTTGATGAAGTTGGCAAGCGGCACCAAAAACGGCACGATCAGCAACAACAAGGCCGCGCCGAGCGCCATTTTCCAGTAAGAGCCGAAGCCGACAAGATGCTCCCACAAAAGCACGTAAGCGGCGAGCAAAATTGCAAACGTAATCAGTAGCCGCCACACGCGTTTCGTGAACACAAGCGGTTTTTTCGCCTGCCGCGGAAGCGCATCAAGCAAGCTCACGAACAATCCCACACACGCAAGCGCCAAAAACCACAACGGCGGCACAAAGGAGAACAGCACCGACCGCAGCGCAAGCAACAACAGCGTCAGCAGGCAAAACAGCCGACCGGGCGACAAAATTTTCGCCATATGCTCTTTACACCAACGGGCATACACGTCGTTGTGATAGCCGGACAGTTGCAGCATATGCACAAGATGAAGCGACTGGGTTACCGCGTGAACGATGACCAGCGCCGCAAACAAAAAGAACCATCCGAACACAAACGGAAGTCCGTTTATCGAAAGTGTCAAAGGCATTGTGTTTCTCCTTACATCCAAAAAATTTACAAAAACGCATCCAAAACGGCGCGGCACTGCGCCCACCGCTCGGCAAACGCAAAATGCCCCGCGCCGGAAAGGGTCACAAGCCCTGCATCCGGGATGGTTTTCTCCATCAACTTACCGTCAGACAGCGGCGTGGCATCGTCCAGTTCGCCCCAGATAAGAAGCGTAGACGCCGTAATTTTCGGCAAACAGTCGGTGAGGTCTTCGTTGACCGCTTTCACCATTGCCTGCCGCATCACGGGACTTGCCGCCTTGTAATCGGTCGAACCGACCTTGCCCTGCATCTTTTGCGCAAGTCCGGGAAGCAGTTTTTTCGCCGCTTTGTAACTGTACACTTTCACGTACCAGTCAATCCCGTGTTTCGGCTTGACGCCAGCGGAATCGAGCAACACCGCTTTTTTGACGTTCAGCGGTTTCGGGTCACGCGACAAGAGTTTGATTAAAATTCGGCCGCCGTTGGAGTGTCCCATCACGACGGGGTCAACAACGCCCACCGCCTCGCAAAAATGCAACACAAAATCAGCGTAATCGTCCACCGAAAACGGCTCTTTCGGCTCTTCGCTGTCGCCGAAACCCGGTAAATCGGGCGCAATCACGCGATATTTCTGCGACAAATGGTCAATGAGCAGACGATACGTTTCCGCTCGCGCGCCCCATCCGTGAAGAAGCAGCAAATCGGAGCCTTCGCCCTGCTCGGTATATGCGACGGACAGCCCGTCACAGGTCACGGTTTTCACCATACTTATCCCTCGTAGGTTTTGATGTCAATGGATTTGATAATCACGTCGGAAAGCGGTTTGGAGTAATCGTCCGTCGGCACGACGGAAATCTTCTCCACCACGTCAAGGCCGTCGAACACCTGACCGAACACGGTATGACCGCCGCCATAGCGCCACGCACCGTCCAAGTGAATCGAGCCGCCGTTTTTGGCGTACACGTCCCACACTTCGGCCGGAATCCAGTCGTACACCGGATAGGCGAATTTCAGTTTCAAAAAGTCAAGCAGCGTCGGGCACTGACCCTTGATATAGTCGTAGTTTTGATAATACGACTCCGCCGCTTTCTCCCGAATGGCTTGATCGGTGTTCTCGGCAAAATCCTCTTTTTGCGGCGCTTTGTCCGCCGACTGGAAGTTGATGAAGAACTGGCTGCCGTTGGTGTTCACACCGCTGTTCGCCATCGAGAGCGCGCCGGTGATGTTGAGCAGTTTTTGGTCAAACTCATCCTCAAACGGCGTTTTCCAAATGCTCTCGCCGCCGGTGCCCGTTCCGTTCGGGTCGCCGCCCTGAATCATAAAGTCGGCAATAACGCGATGGAACGTGAGATTGTCATAATAGCCGTCTTTCGCGTGGGTCTTAAAGTTTTCCACCGCTTTGGGCGCGGCTTCGGGGAAGAACCGAATGGAAACGTCACCCATATTGGTGTGCATCACGGCGATTTCCTCGCCTTTTGCCGGTTTTTCCGTCTGGAAGCCATAGGCTTTGTCCGGATACGCCGTACCGATGCCGTTGGAATAATCCAACGTCTTATAGTTTTCCCGTTCGCTCGATGGTCCGGTCTGCGAAGTCTCCTCCGACGATTTGCCGCATCCAACAAGCGCCAACATCATCAAAGCCGCCAAAAAGAGTGCTACAATACGTTTCATTGTGTATTCCTCCATTGTATTATTTGGGCTTATTCCGTCCATTCTTTCACGTCGATACCGAGAATGACCACATCATCCACCGGTTTGTCGCGGCGATCCACTTTCACCGCGGCGATGGCGTCCACCACATCCATACCTTCGAACACTTGGCCGAAGACGGTGTGACGGAAATCGAGGTGCGGCGTGCCGCCCACCTCGGCGTAGGCTTCGGTCACGTCTTTCGGGAAGCCGTGCGCCTCGAGTTCTTTCATCTCGGAAAGCAGGCGCGGATCGACCGCTTTTGCCTGCACGATAAAGAACTGACTGCCGTTCGTCCCGGGGCCGGCGTTCGCCATCGACAGCGCACCGCGCAGGTTGTGGCGTTCCTCGGTAAACTCGTCCTTAAACGGTTTGCCCCAGATACTTTCGCCGCCGCAACCGGTACCCGTCGGGTCGCCGCCCTGAATCATAAAGTTGTTAATCACGCGGTGGAACGTAATCCCATCGTAATAGCCGTCTTTCGCGTGGGTCACAAAATTCTCCACCGCTTTCGGCGCCTCGTTCGGGAACATCCGAATCGAAATATCGCCTTTGTTCGTATGCATCACGCAGACGGTCTCGCCCGTCTGCGGCTTTTTCAGTTGGTCAACCATCGTCGTTCTCCTTATCGTATTATCGTATGCAATCGGGCGGCTTAATACGCCTTACCCCAGTAAACAAGCGTGTTCGCCGGTTTACCGCAGCACACGCAAGTGCCCTCTTGGCCTTGCCCGTCAAACGGAATGCAGCGCGAGCCGACACCGGTCAACTCTTTCACCTTGTCCTCGCACGCCTCGTCACCGCACCACAAAGCGCGCACGAAGCCGTCGCCGTTTTCGGCGAGTTTCGCGTTGATTTCGTCAATCGTCTTGCAGTCGTAGGTGCGTTTTTCGCGATTTTCAAGCGCCGCGGCATAGAGGCCGTCGCGCACCTCTTGCAATTTCTGCGCAATCGCCTCTTCGAGGTTGTCGAGCGCCACCACGGTTTTCTCGCGGTTGTGGCGCGTCACGAGCACACAGTTGCCGGCCTCGATATCACGCGGACCGAGCTCCAAGCGCACCGGCACGCCGCGCATCTCATACTCGCTGAATTTCCAACCCGGCGAGTTGTCGCTGTCGTCCAGTTTTACGCGGAATTTTTCCGCGAGGCGGTCACGCACCGCGCGCGCCGCATCGAGCACACCCTCTTTGTGTTGCGCAATCGGGATAATCGCCACCTGCACCGGCGCCACGGCAGGCGGAAGCACCAAACCGTTATCGTCGCCGTGGGTCATAATGACCGCGCCGATCAAACGAGTGGTCACGCCCCACGAAGTCTGGTGCGGATGAACCAATTTGTTCTCTTTGTCCAGATACTGAATACCGAACGCCTTGGCAAAGCCGTCGCCGAAATAGTGGGACGTGCCGGCCTGCAGCGCTTTACCGTCGTGCATCAGCGCCTCAATCGCGTAGGTCGCCTCCGCACCGGCGAACTTGTCGCTGTCGGTCTTGCGGCCTTTCACCACCGGCATCGCGAGGTCGCGCTCGCAGAATTCCGCATAGACGTTGAGCATCCGTTCGGTCTCCTCGACAGCCTCCTGCGCGGTGGCGTGGATGGTGTGACCCTCCTGCCACAAGAACTCGCGCGAGCGGAGGAACGGACGAGTGGTTTTCTCCCACCGCACGACGCTCACCCACTGGTTATACAGTTTCGGCAAATCGCGGTAAGATTGCACGATGTTCGCATAGTGCTCGCAAAACAGCGTCTCGCTGGTCGGGCGCACGCAAAGGCGCTCTTCCAACTTCTCGTTGCCGCCGTGGGTCACCCACGCCACTTCGGGCGCGAATCCCTCGACGTGGTCTTTTTCCTTATTAAGCAAACTCTCCGGGATAAACATCGGCATGCACACGTTTTCGTGGCCGGTCGCCTTAAACATCCCGTCGAGAATTTTTTGCATATTCTCCCAAATCGCGTAGCCGTAAGGACGAATGACCATACAGCCCTTCACGCTCGTATAGTCGATGAGCTCCGCTTTTTTCACAATGTCGGTGTACCATTTTGCAAAATCCTCGTCCATCGAGGTAATGGCGTCCACCATTTTCTGCTTGTCTGCCATAGATTTGAACCGCCTTTCGGTGTATTTTACAAGTGCGTTTTTTACTATAAACACAATATTTAGTTTATTATACCTCTTTTATTCTCTATTTGCAAGAGAAAACCGCGTTTTTATCGGATTTTTTTGCACCATGATTTTGTCCGCCGCATAGGGTGATAAAAACGAAAGGAGCGAATCCAAAATGCAACCCCAAATTCCTCGCTTTTTTATGGGAACGTCCACCAAATCCGGCTTTTGCGGCTTTCCGCGCGACCTGTTTGAAAACGACCCCACCGCCCATGCGTTTCTCATCAAATCCGGTCCCGGCACCGGCAAATCCACCTTGCTTCGCGCCCTCGCCACCGCGTTCCGCGCGCAGGGTGAAACCGTGGAAGAATACGCCTGCTCGTCCGACCCCGATTCGCTGGACGGCATCGTGTTTTCTGCCCGTCGCGTGTGCGTGTTCGATGCCACCGCGCCGCACGTTATCGAACCGCAGATGTGGGGCGTAAAGGAAGAAATCGTCTCACTCGGCGACGCGCTCGACAGCGCGGCTCTCGCCGCAAAACAAGCGGAAATCGCGGCGGCACAAACCCAAAACGCCGCGGCGCACGCGCGTGCACGCCGCTTTCTTTCCGGTGTCGCCACATTGCGTGCCGATCGCCTTTCCCTCGCCGCGCGCGCCCTCAACGAAGAAAAACTCCGCAAAACCGCCGCACGGCTCATCAAAACAGAGCTGTCCGCGGCCACGCATCCCGTTCCGGTTTGCGGAGAACAGCGGCGATTTTTATCCGCCGTTACTCCGAAAGGCTTGCTCTCCTATCCCGAAACCGTGCCTATGCTCTGTTCGCGCGTTCTCGCCTTAGACGACCCGTTCGGCGCCGCCGCACCCACGCTTTTGGAGGCTCTTCGCGCCGCCGCCGCGCAGAACAATCTGCCGCGAATCGTCTGCCCTCATCCGCTGTGCCCCGACCGCCTCGCGCACCTGCTGTTACCGTCGGTCGGCGTGGCGTTCGTCACCGTCGATCGCACCTTTGCGTTCGCGCAACCGACACGCACGTTGCACCTGCGGCGGTTATATGACGAGACGGTCGTGAAAGCGAACAAAAACCGAACAGCGTTCGATAAAAAAGCCGAACACGACCTGCTTTCGGCGGCGGTCGCCGCGCTTAATGAGGCCAAAATCGCCCACGATTTGCTCGAAATCCCCTATAAATCCGCTATGAATTTCAAAAAAGTTGAAACCGTAAAAACCGCTCTATATCAACGAATTTCAGCGTTTCAAAAACAAGAATGAAAAATTTTTTGAAAAAATTTCAAAAAAACTCTTGCAATTTTCGCAAAAGGGATTATAATGAGAACAGATGTTCGGAACAAATGTTCGGCTCTGTTCGATTTTTCCCGAAAGTGAGGATATAGATATGTTGAATTTCATCAGTAGTTTGGTTCTCGGAGCGGTGGCGCTCTCGATGTTTGCCCGTGCTCATTTTGAATTTACCAAAACGATTGCGCTCGTCCCTGCGGCGATGGCGGCGATGGATTTGTATTTGGCGAGCGTGCTCGAAGCCGGGCTGTTCCCCGTGCTCACCGCCTTGCTCGTGCTGTTTCGCGTCAGCGCGATCGCCCTCGGTGTGTGCGTATTGCGCGAAGACGCGAAACTCGCGAAAAAACGCGAGGAAACTCGCCGCCGTGCCAACCGCCAGATTCTCTGCGCCACCCACGGCATCGAGCCGGTGTTGGCAAAACGCGTGGAATCGGCCCGTTTGTCCAAAGTCGCGTAAGTTTCCTTTTCTGAAATTTTCTGAATCAAAAAAGCCCGAGAGAAAGTCTTTCTCTCGGGCTTTTTTGTTGCTATGTTTTATTCGGTTTTTGTATAAGCGAACGAGCGATTTCCCTCATCGTAGTAAGCGCAAAGCAGTTGCACCACGCGGTTATAACTGGACGAACTGTCCTCCACCGATTGATACCGAAGTGCCTGACCGCCGGGAATATCCATCTGACCGCCGTCGATGGAATCCCAATACGCGTTTTGCGCTTTCAGGTCTCGCAAAACCCCTTTGGAGCAATGCTTTTCCGCTTTTGCCCACAACTCCAAATCCGCATCGTACAGTGCGTTGGAACAATAGAGATACGCCTGCAAATACCCGGAATAGCGATAATCGGGCGACGGATGCGAAAAGCACGCCAGCGCCCCGAAAAAGTTGGCCTCGTCCTCTTTGGCAATGCCGCGCAGGTGTGCCATTTCGTGTTCCGCCGCAAACGGAATCTCGATTTCCGGCACGTCTATGTTAATATTCGGCTCTAAAAGCAATGAAAAATACACGCCGCTCATCCCGGCCACCTGCGACCATTTGTGCGAAAGATGGGTCACCGGTTTCACCCGTGTAACGTTATGTTCCAAAAACGGATATTCCGCCGCAAGCGGCTCGTATCCCTCACCGGCGCGATCGAGCGTCTCCCCGATTTCGCCACACAAAAGCGCGCGTCCCTTGTCGTCTTCCGCCAGCGCTTTTCGCTCGCTCGACGCGCAGTCGGCGAGCATCACACACACTTCATAAAGCTCGTCATTCAAGGGATTTTGCCTTACTTGCAGTCCACAAAGTTCCTCGGCCGGAAGTCGATGATAGTTGGCGCCGGACACACACATATGGAACAAAACAAGAAACGACACAATCCATCCAAACACACGCAAAATACGAAGCGGATGACTTTCCGGTTGTTCCTCGTGGCGAAGCGTACGCCAAACCGTCTTAAACAGCACCACCAAAAACACAAGCGCAAACACGCCCAAAAATGCAAAAATTCCGTATTCCGTCAGCGACACCGGCGCAAGCGACACGAGCTTTCCGAGCGTGGTGGTGAGAAAGTGCGAAATGCCACGCGAAAACACCTTCTCGGTAAATTCCGGCACCAGCGGCAAAATGCCCGTAAGAAGCAGCGCAATTACCGCCGGAATCGTCCAGCCGAGCGCACGCCAAAACCATTTAAGCAAGCTGTCTTCTCTCATTTTGCCGCCTCCTTTCGTGGTTTCATTATACCCGTTTTTTCGGCGATGCGCAACCCTTTTTGCAATTCTATTCGAAAACTTGCAATTTCCTCTTGCCAACGGGGAAAAAAGTTGGTATACTATATTGGTTATAATGCGCGTATTATGGATTTTTGTTTTAATAAGAAAGGAGTGTGCGCCATGGATTGGACCGACGTAACCGTCACCGTTCCTCGCGAAAACGCGGAATTGGCCGCCGCCATCGCTTCGATGGTCGTAACCGGCGGTGTTTACGTGGAGGACTACGGCGACTTGGAAGAAATGGTGCAGGAGATTGCTCATATCGACCTTATCGACGAAGACCTGCTCGCCAAAAATCGAGAAAACGCCGTGGTGCACGTCTATATCAGCCCCGAGGAAAATCCGGCGGAGGCGCTCGGCTTTTTGCGCGAACGCTTTTCGGAAGCCGGCATTCCGTTTTCGCTCGGCGACCAATCCGTCCGCGAAGAGGACTGGGCGACCAACTGGAAACAGTATTTTCATCCCCAACCGGTGGGCAAGAAGTTGCTCATCTGCCCGTCGTGGGAAGAGCCGGGCGACGTGGGCGACCGCGCCGTGCTGACGCTCGACCCCGGCATGGCGTTCGGCACGGGCGAACACGCCACCACCCGTCTTATGCTCGAGGCGATGGAAGAATATATCACCCACGACACCCACGTGTTGGACGTCGGGTGCGGCAGCGGCATTTTGTCGATGGCCGCGTTGCTGCTCGGCGCGAACAACGCCGTCGGCGTCGATATCGACCCCGTCGCGGTCAAAACCGCGATTGAAAACGGCGAGCGCATCGGTATGACCGCACCGCGCTACGAAATGCGGCTCGGCAACCTTGCCGAAGCGGTAGAGGGCGAGTTCCAAGTCGTCGTCGCCAACATCGTGGCGGATGCCATTTGCGCGCTGTCGCCCGACGTGCCGCGGTTTTTGGCAAAAGACGGCGTCTACCTTGTCTCCGGCATCATCGACACGCGCGAGCAGGACGTGCTGTCTGCTCTCACCGCCTGCGGATTTCAGGTGGTAGACAGAAAGGAGAGTGGCGGTTGGCTATGTCTTGTGACCAAAAAGGCAGTTTAACGCTTGTCGGCACGCCCATCGGCAACCTCGGCGACTTTTCGCCGCGCGCCGTCGAAGCACTCCAAAACGCCGACCTCATCGCCGCGGAAGATACGCGCGTCACACTGAAACTCTTAAACCATTTCGGCATCAAAAAACCGCTCGTCAGCTATTTTGAACACAACAAACGTGACCGCGGCGAGCAACTGCTCTCCCAAATGGAAACCGGCACCAACCTCGTGCTCGTCTCCGACGCCGGGATGCCGGCCATCTCCGACCCGGGCGAAACGCTGTGCAACAGTTGTCACGAACGCGGCATTCCGGTTACCGTAGTGCCCGGCCCAACGGCTGTCACCACAGCGATTGCCCTTTCCGGCTTTCCGTCGGGGCGGTTTACGTTCGAGGGCTTTTTGTCCACGAACAAAAAAAGCCGCGCCGACCACTTAAAGAGCGTAAAAGACGAAATGCGCACCATGGTGTTTTACGAAGCACCCCACAAGTTGCGCGCCACCGCGCGCGACTTACGCGACACGTTCGGCGCCGACCGTCCGGTGGCGGTCATCCGCGAGCTGACCAAGCTTCACGAAGAGGTGTGGCGCACCACGCTCGGCGAAGCTGCCGCGCGCTACCGCGAGGAAGAGCCTCGCGGCGAATACGTACTGGTTGTCGGCGGCGCCACCCCGAAAGAGGAAACCGCCGCATTCACCCTGGACCTTGCGGTCACGCTCGCCCGTGACCTTGTAAACGACGGAAATTCCGCCTCTGCCGCCGCCAAAGAAGCCGCGGCGCAAACGGGATTTTCCAAAGGCGAAATTTATAAACGATTGGTGGAAGACGAATGATTCTCTGTGCCATTGATCCGGCGATTGCGTCGGTAATGATTCGCATTTTCGTGCTGTTCATCTTGATTGCCATTGTGCTTGTGCTGATGAACCGCCGTTACGACAAAGGGCAAAAAGCCCGTTCCGAGATGTTGGCGCTTCAGTATAAAACGATGACGCGCGACCTGCTTGACGCCGCTCCCGACGAGGATTTGGTCGACGCGGTCGTCGCCAACCTGAACGGTAAACTGGACCCGAAAATGCCCGACCCGTATCACACGATTCCCCTGCTCTCGCGCGAGCGTAATCTTGTGTATGCGCTGTGGCTGTGCGACCACGAACTGAACAACGGCAACTTTGCCACCATGCAAAACACCGGCTCGTTCCGTTTTCTCGATGCCGCCGCCGACGCCTGCGAACAAATCGGCGCGGAAAAATGCGCCGCCGCTCTGCGTGAGGCGTTCCAAAACGCCGCGGACGAAGACGTGCTGGCCGATTGCCACGTGGCGTATATGGAAGCACGCGGCGAGGAGACTCCCTGCGAGCGACTCGTTGCGTTCGTGCGCGATAATGCCGCCGCCTTTTTGGACGTGGCGGAAGAGACCCCCTCGTCCTCGGACGAAATCTGAACCCGAAAGGAGCCTCGCCGATGAAACCGATTTCTCGCTATTTGGCGTTTTGTGCCGTTCTTGCTTTGTGCCTAACGGCTTTTTCGGCGTGCAAAAAAGAGGAACCTTCCACCTCCGACGTCTCTGCCGCCCCCACGGCCGCTCCCACAAATGCGGAGGGACTGACGGAATCCGACCGCGCGTTTGCCTTGTATGAAACCGCGGCAAAACAGCGCGCCTCCGCCACCGGACTGGACGCAACGCTCACCGGCGGCGCCACCGTCACCAACGACAAAGAGACCGTCGAGTGGAAATTGGACGTCTCTTGGGTTTCTCAACAAAAAACGAAAGAATCCTCTGATTTTATCGACCATTTGACCGAAACCATCGAAAAAAATAACGACGTCACCGAGCGTGACGTCTATTACGGCGGCGGCGTGATGTACGTCGCCCAAAACGGGCAGAAATTCCGCCAAATCGTGGACCGAAAAACCGCGCTTGCCGAAACGGCACTGTTCACTCTGCCCACCCTTACCAAAGCCGCTTTTTCCACGCCGCTGATTGTCTCGGAAAAAGGCAACACCGTGCTGTCGTTGCCGATGAACGGCGACATTCTGTCGGAAGAACTGCTTTCGGAAGACGGCGCGCTCGCCTATCTGCTCTCCGGCGTTTCCGAAGAAACAGAATACACGTTCGGCGACGTTACCGTCACCCTCTCCATTGACGAAAACGGCGCGCTCGTCGGCTACAACGTCTACTACACCGTCACCGCGAACGACGAACTGCACACGTCCGCAACGGTTTCCCTCTCCATCATCTACGACCGCGTTGACCAACAAATCACCGTCAAGCTCCCCGACGCCTCGCACTATAAAGAACGCATCGGAAGCGGCCTTTCCCGTGAAGCCTACGCCGTAATGACCGACGTGGTCGATTTGCTGTTCGGAGCAGACGGCGAACGCATCAGCACGTTTGACGATGCGTATACTGCCGCCTGTAAACAATATACGAAGTCCATTGTGGACGAGATTGTGGAGTGGTTTGAAGAGCAATGACAACCGAAAAACAAACGTCAAGCCGCATCCTATGGCTGTCACTTGCCGTGATGGCTGTCGGCTGTTTCCTCTGCGGCTTTCTGCCCGACCTTTCCGAGGCGGACGTCTCCCTGTTCGCTCCGGTCGTTTTGATATTGATAGGGCTTTGCGCCGCGGCGCTCGCGCTCACAAAAAAACTCACCGCTCACCGCGCGGTACTGCTTCTCTTTGCCGTCGGCTTCGTGTTGCGCATCTTCTACGTGTTATATACTCCGTACACCGTCCGCCAACACGACGTCTGGCTGGTTACAAGCGGCAAAGGGCATATGGGTTATATCCAGTATATTGCTGAGCATCTCGCCCTGCCGGATACGAACTCCGTTTGGCAGTTCACCCATCCGCCACTTCATCACGCGGTGGCAGGCGTTCTGTATCGTCTCTTGCAAACCGCCGGAGTAGAGCCTGCGCTCATTGCCGAAAAGTTGCAATTTCTCACCTGCTTTTATTCCTGCGCGCTGATGGTGGTATGCGATCGGCTGTTTTGCCGGTGCGGACTGAAAAAAGTCACGCGCATACTGGCCGACACCGTCATCGTTTTCCACCCGACGTTTCTTCTGCTCGGCGGCTGTCTCAACAACGATATGCTCTGCTTGTTGTTGTCGGTAACAGCGCTCTTGTTCTTCGCCGCATGGTGGCAAGAGCACACGACCGCTCCGCTTCTTTGGTGCGGCGCGTTCTTAGGCCTCGCGATGATGGCAAAAGTCTCGGCGGCTCTGCTCGCGTTTCCGCTCGCGGCGGCGTTTGTCGCGCGCATCTTCACCTGCAAGGGCAGCCCCGTCCGCCTCATAAAGCAATATCTGCTGTTCGGTGCCGTCTCGGTGCCGCTCGGGATGTGGTTTCCTCTGCGCAACCTCATCCGCTTCGGTCAAAGCCTCGGCTACGTTGCCGCTCTTTCGCCGCGCGCCAACGCCTCTCAGTATTTGGCAGACGTTTCCCCGGCGCGGCGGCTGATTGGCTTTCCTCTATCCCAACTGACCAATCCGTTCCAATCGTGGGACGAAGCCGACCCCGGTTGCAACGTATTTTTGAGCCTGTTCAAAACGTCCGTCTTCGGCGAGCAGGAATGGGGTCATCGTTTTTTTGCGTTTGTGCTCCTTTTGGTCGGCGTCGCGTTGGCACTCGTCGCGTTCGTCACACTTTTGTGGCGTTCGACCGGCATTTTCTTAAAACCTCGAAAAAACGGGCTTGACGCCGTGTGGCTCACCCTCACCGTCGTCACGCTCCTGAGTTTCGTCGTTTTTTGCTTTGCCTACCCCTTTATCTGCTCCCAGGACTTCCGCTATCTGGCGGCTCTGTTGCCGTTCGGTGCGCTCTCCCTCGGGCATCTGTATTCCTCGTGCAAATCCCGTGTCACACACGGGTTTCTGATTGCCGGCATCGCGCTGTTCGCGCTGTCGTCGTCGATTATTTACGCGCTTCCCCAAACCCTTTAACGAAAACGGAGGACACTCACGTGGCTACTATGGAACAAGAAATTCGCCGCCGTCGCACCTTTGCGATTATCTCGCACCCTGACGCCGGCAAAACCACCTTAACCGAAAAATTCCTGCTGTACGGTGGGGCAATTGCCGCCGCCGGTATGGTCAAGGGCAAAAAAAATATGAAACACGCCGTGTCCGACTGGATGGAGATTGAAAAGCAGCGCGGTATCTCGGTCACTTCGTCGGTGATGCAGTTCGAGTATGACGGCTACTGCGTCAACATCCTCGATACCCCCGGTCACCAAGACTTCTCGGAGGACACCTACCGCACGCTGATGGCGGCGGACACCGCCGTGATGGTCATCGACGCATCCAAAGGCGTCGAGCGGCAAACGAAAAAGCTCTTCCAAGTGTGCGTGATGCGCCACATCCCGATTTTCACGTTCATCAACAAGATGGACCGCGAATCGCGCGATCCGCTCGAACTGCTCGAAGAAATCGAGAACGTGCTCGGCATCCAAACCTATCCCGTCAACTGGCCGATTGGCTCGGGCAAAAACTTCCGCGGCGTTTACGACCGCACCACCGAGCGCGTCGCCGTCTTCTCCGGCGTCAACGGCAAATACGAAGCGCACGCCGACTACGCCGAGTTGCACGACGCCGAAAGCGCCGGCAAACTGATGTCCCCCGACCAATACGAAAAGCTGCTCGAGGATATGGATTTGCTCGACGGCGCCGGAAGTGAATTCTCCCAAGAAGCCGTTGACCACGGCGAACTGTCGCCGGTGTTCTTCGGCTCGGCGCTGACAAACTTCGGTGTCGAACCGTTTTTGCGCGATTTCCTCAAAATGACCTCCTCCCCGTTGCCGCGCGTAGCGAACGGCGAGGAAGTCAATCCCTTTGACCCGGCGTTCTCCGCGTTTGTATTCAAAATCCAAGCAAATATGAACAAAGCGCACCGCGACCGTATCGCGTTTATGCGCATTTGCTCCGGTAAATTCGAAAAAGATAAAGAAGTACTCCACGTCCAAGGCGGCAAGCGGATGCGTCTCTCGCAGCCGCAAACCATGATGGCACAAGACCGCGAAAACATCGAGGAAGCCTACGCCGGCGACATCATCGGCGTGTTTGACCCGGGCATTTTCTCGATTGGCGACACGCTGTGTGCCCCGTCGAAAAAATTCACGTTTGAGGGCATCCCCACCTTTGAACCGGAACATTTCCGCCGCGTTCGCCAGGTGGATACCATGAAACGCAAACAATTCGTAAAAGGCGTGACCCAAATCGCCCAAGAGGGCGCCATTCAGATTTTCACCGACCACGGCGGCGATTTCTCCGAAATCATTGTGGGCGTTGTCGGCGTTCTCCAATTCGACGTGCTCGAACAACGCCTTAAATCCGAGTACGGCGTGGACGTAAAAATGGAGCCGCTGTCCTACCAATTCGCCCGTTGGATTGCCAACGACGAGGAGGACTTCGACCCGAAATCTCTCGACCTCACCTCCGACACCCGTTTGGCGCAAGACACGCGCGGCAATCTTCTGCTCCTCTTCTCGAGCGAATGGAACATTCGTTGGGCGGAAGAACATAACAAAACTCTCCGTCTTCTGAATTTCAGTCGCAACTGATATGAAACGACTGGTTTTACCGAAACGCTTGCCGATTAATACGCCTCTGCTCGCCGCCGTTTTTCTCCCCGTGTTGCTCACGGCAGCCGTATTGGGCTTCACCTGCGCGATATTCGGTCTTTATCCTTTCGGAGACGGCTCGCTTTGCTGGTGCGATATGCGTCAGCAAGGACTTCCGCTCTTAATGATGTTGCGAAACGCCATTTTGTCGGGCGACAGCCTGGTCTATATGCCCGGGCTTGCCGGCGGCGCGGATTTTTCCGGTGTGGCGGCGTTTTTCCTTATGAATCCCGGCTCGCTTTTGGCGGTATTCTGGAAACCGGAGCACTTGCTTGACCTGCTCAATCTGCTGGTCTTCGGCAAACTGCTCCTCTGCGCCGCGTCTTCCGGTTGGTTCTTCTATCGCCGTTTTCCCGAAAACGGCGTCGGCTTCGCCACGGCGTTTTCGGTCGCCTACGCGCTGTGCGGCTACGGTTTGCTCTACTACCAAAACCTCATGTGGCTCGACGTTATGGCGCTGTTTCCGCTGTTATTGCTCGCGTGCTATGCGTTGCTCGAACGCGGCCGCCCGATGCCGTATATCGTGCTGATGACCCTCTCGATGGTTGCCTGCTTTTATATCGGCTTTATGGTGGCGCTGTTCGCTCTGCTCTTTTTCGGCATCCATCTGTGGCTGTGCCGCAAAAACCGTCTGCGCACCGCTGTGCAGTTCCTGCTTGGCAGTTTTGCGGCGGCATTGCTTGCCGCTCCCGTCTGGATTCCGGCGTTCTGTCAGGTGCTGGCGTCCGCTCGCGGAACGTCTTTGTCCGAATCGCTGACGGCGTGTGGGTGGGGCGTCCCGTTTGCCACCTCGTTGCCGTTGCTCCTCTGCTCGGCAGGACTTCCCCTGCTGCTCATCGTTACCGCGATGTTCTTTCCGCGCTGGAACCGCAAAACCGCCGCGCTCGGCGCGCTGTGCGGTCTTATGCTGATTCCGATGTTCCTCGAACCGGTCAACCGTATGTGGCATATGGGCAGTTATATGTGCTTCCCCTGCCGCTTCGCATTTATCCCGATTTTCCTGCTACTCACCCTCGTCGCCCATCTGTGGGCACAGTCGCCCCTCTCTCTCGGCAACCGCCGCGCCGTGCGCATCGCGGCCACGGCGACCGTCGGCGTTGCCGTTGTCGCGCTCGGTGTATTTCTTGTGTTTGTGTTCAAAAAGAACGCCGAAGCCGCCGCGCGCTATCTGCGCACGTTGTGGGGCGACGCAGAATCTTTGAAAGTGCATTTGCTCGTCTTTGCCGCCGTGGCACTTGTCGCCGCGGTGTGGGCGACGTTCTTCCGCACGGGATGGCTTAAAAAGCCCGTCGCCGCCGTGTTGCTGTGCGGCCTCGTTCTGTGCGAAAGCACGTTTTATTGCGCCATCTATATCGGCAAAGTGCCGGACTACTGGCAGGCCGATTCTTTCTCCGCCGTCGTGGATTTGGCGGATAAAACCGACAGCAATACCTTCTCCCGTGTCAAGACGTCAAGCGATATGCTCGACTCGAATATGATAGGTGCGCTCGGCTATCCGTCGCTCGGCGGCTACACCTCGTTCGTTACCGAAGACGCGCTGTATACCGCCAAGAAACTCGGCTATACCGCCAACTGGTTGGACATCGGCTTAAACGGCGGCACGTTGTTTTCCGATATGCTCCTCTCGACGGGTTACACCGTCAACCACCTCTTCGCGTCCCCAACCGGCAACGACATCGTCTATAGCAACGACGTCTATCGTCTTGAAAAACTCCCTTACACGTTGCCGCTCGGGTTTTTAACGAACGAAGCCACCGCTACCTCGGTAAAAACCTTGCCGAACAGCAACCGCTTACAAGCTCAAGAAACGCTCGCGGCGGCCTTGTTCGGCGAATCCAACTTGTTCACCCGGTATGCGCCTGTGTTTTGGAAAAATTGTACTTTCGCGAGCGATTCGTCCGGCGGCGCCGTGTATAGCATCGACGGCCAACCTCCCATCATTGTCTATTCCTTTTCGATTACCGACCGTCAAACCCTCTATTTCGACTGTTTTGACGCCTATACCACCAAAACCAAAGAGCCGATTTTCGGAAGCTTCTCGGTGACGGTCAACGGAAAAATCGTCGAGGCATCCTATCCGAACGCCCACGAAAGCGGCTTCTTGAATCTCGGCACGTTCGAAAATCAGCCGGTCGTCATCTCGCTGACACCGCTCAAATCCGGCAACTGTGCCTCTTTCGGGGTCTTCGGTTTGCATCACGACGCGCTCAACCGCATTTCCTCGCACGCCCGAACCGCCGACATCACCTATGACGGCCGCGCCTACGTCGGCACGTTTATTGCCGAGCGCGACGACTGTCTGCTCCTCACCGTGCCCTATCTCAAAGGCTTCACCGCCACGGTAGACGGCAAACACCGCGACGTTGAAAAAACGATGGACGGCTTTATCCGCGTTCCGCTTCAAAGCGGCGAAAGCGCCGTCCGCTTGACCTATTCTCCTCCGGGATTGGTGCTCGGTATCGTGCTGTGTATTCTCGGCATCGCGCTGTTAGTGCTTTGCCGTATCTTCCGCCGCGCCATAACGCAGTTTTGTGCTTCCCACGCGGCACTGCTGAAAAAAGCGCGTCCGGCGGCGTTTTTCACCGCTGTGGGTGCCAGCGCCCTTTGCGTTATCGTTGTCTATCTGTTCCCCGTTTTGTATAAACTTCTCAATTCCTGATTAGGAGGGATTCCCATGCCCGAAAAACCGTCCGATTCTCGCCCGATTGGTGTCTTTGACTCCGGTCTCGGCGGACTCACCACCGTGCGCCAACTTCTGCGCCGTCTGCCCCACGAAAACATCGTGTATTTCGGCGACACCGGCCGCGTGCCTTACGGCACGCGCGGCGAAGACGTCATCCGTCGCTATGCCGCGCAGGACTGTGCCTTTCTTATGCAACACGACGTGAAAATCATCATCGCCGCCTGCGGCACGGTTAGTTCCGTTGCACCGAACGTGCTTCGCGACTTGCCGCTTCCCACCATCAGCGTGGTCAATCCGGCATCGCGCGTGGCCGCCTCAGTCACGAAAAACGGCATCATCGGCGTGCTCGGCACGGCGGCAACCGTCAAGAGCGGTTCCTATGCCAAAGCGGTGAAAGCCGCTAAACCGGACGCAAAAATTCACGCGATTGCCTGCCCGATGTTCGTGCCGATTGTCGAAAACGGCTGGAACGGCGTGAAAGACGAAGTCGCAAAACTCGCTGTCGAGCGCTATCTGCAACCGCTCAAAGACGCCGGCGCCGACACCGTCATTCTCGGCTGTACCCACTTTCCGCTGCTCGCTCCGGTCATCCAAAATTTCCTCGGCGACGACGTGATTTTGGTGGATGCCGGCGAAGAGGCTGCGCGCGTGTGCCAAGTGCAGCTCGCCGAAACCGGAATGCTCAATCGCGAAAACGAGGGCGAGGGCGACGTGAATTTCTACGTCAGCGATCAGCCGAGCGGCTTCTCCACACTTGCGGAACGCTTCCTCGGCGTGCCGGTGAAAAAGAACGTCCACGTTGTGGACCCGGGAACGCTGTGAGGTGCTTATGAACGCAACACTGGATTTAACGTTTCTCACCGAAATGGACGGCGAACGCGACGAACAGCAATTCACCCTGCCGGCCGCGGTCTCTCCCATCACCGGCGGTGTGGTCGTGTGTTATGACGAAGAAATCGACAGCGCCATCACTCACGTCACCGTAACCGCCGTCGGCGAAACCGTGGAAATCGCCCGTCGCGGCGACTGCTCCGTCACCTTTTTGCTCACACCGGGCACACCGCGCCCGTGCAACTACGAAACTCCCTACGGTGCAATCCCGATGCTCCTCAAAAACGCCAAAGTCGAAAACCACCTGACCGTCGCCGGCGGCACTCTTTGCGCCGACTACACGCTGGATATGGGCGGCGGCAGTTCTCTGCATACATTAACAATGAAGATAAGGATGGACGAACAATGAAAACAACCGTACAGTTAGCCGAACAACAAATCCGCAACGCGGTCAACGCCGCGTTCAACTCCGCCATGTCCGAGGGCGCGCTCCCCGAAGCCGCCATTCCGGACTATACGGTGGAAGTCCCGAACGACCGCAAAAACGGCGATTTCGCCGTCAACGCGGCGATGATGGGCGCGCGCACCTTCCGCCTCGCTCCGCGCAAAATTGCCGAAGAATTGTTGCCGCGTCTCAACCTCGACGACACGTTTTTCCAAAACGTCGAGGTCGCAGGCGCCGGCTTTATCAACTTCTTCCTCTCCCCGTCGTTCTACGGCGCGGCGGTCGCGGAAGTGCTCGAAAAGGGCGATAATTACGGTCGCTCGGATGCCGGCAACGGTCGCAAAGTCATGGTGGAATACGTCTCCGCCAACCCGACCGGTCCGATGCATATGGGCAACGCGCGCGGCGGTGCGCTCGGCGACTGTCTCGCCTCGGTGATGGATGCCGCCGGCTACGACGTGGCACGCGAATTCTACGTCAACGACGCCGGCAACCAGATTGAAAAATTCGGTCTGTCCTTGGACGTCCGCTATCAGCAAGCGCTTCGCGGCGAGGATGCCATTGAACTGCCGGAAGACGCTTACCACGGCGACGATATCAAAGACCACGCCGCCGCCTTTGTCGCGGAATACGGCGACAAATATCTTGCCGTTTCCGAGGAAGAGCGCCGCGCCGCACTCGTGCAGTTCGCGCTGCCGAAAAACCTCGATAAAATGCACAAAGACCTCGAAAAATACCGCATTGTCTACGACCGCTGGTTCCTCGAATCCACCCTGCACGAAAGCGGCGAAATTAAGGAAATCGTCGATATTTTGACGAGCAAAGGCCACACCTACGAAAAAGACGGCGCGATTTGGTACAAAAACGCCGAAGTGCTGACAAAACAACTGCTCGCCGAAGGCAAATCCCAAGAAGAAATCGACAAACTCGAGCTCAAAGACGACGTGCTCATCCGCCAAAACGGTAACCCGACCTACTTTGCCGCCGACATCGCTTACCACCGCAACAAAGCGCTCCGCGGCTTCGATTTGTGCATCGACGTATGGGGCGCCGACCACCACGGCCACGTAGCAAGAATGAAAGGCGCGATGGATTCGGTCGGCGTGGGCGGCGAACACCTCGAAGTACTGCTCGTCCAGCTCGTCCGCCTGATGCGTGACGGCGAGGTGGTGCGTATGTCCAAGCGCTCCGGTAAAGCGATTCAACTCGCCGACTTGCTCGACGAAGTGCCGGCGGATGCCGCGCGGTTCTTCTTCAATATGACCTCCGCCACCAACAGTATGGACTTCGACTTAGGCCTCGCTATCGAAGAATCGTCCAAAAACCCCGTCTATTACGTCCAATACGCCCACGCGCGTACCTGCTCGATTTTCCGTAAACTGAAAGAAGAGGGCGTGTCGGTTGCCGCCGCCAAAACGGTGGACGATCTCGTCCACCTCGGCTCGGATGAGGAAAAAGAACTCATCCGCCACTTAGCCGCGTTTACCGGTGAAATCGTCGCCGCCGCCGACACACGCGACCCGGCAAAAATCACCCGTTATGCCATCGAACTCGCGACGCTGTTCCACAAATTCTATAACAGCTGCCGCGTCATTTGCGAGGACGAAGCGGTCATGGCGGCGCGCCTCGCGCTGTGCGATGCCACGCGCATCACGCTGAAAAACGCCCTCACCCTCCTCAAAATCACCGTCCCCGAAAGTATGTAATTTTTAGACGAAAAATTTCACGCACAAAAAAGGCATCGGAGTTTTCCGATGCCTTTTCTTATTGTGTTGATAAAACCTATGACGGCATTGTAGGGGTCATTCACGAATGACCCCCTCGAAGTAGGTGCAACATTCTAAAATGGGGCGATTCGTGAATCGCCCCTACGGACCAACCCAAATTCTTTTGTAGGGGCGGACGTCCCCGACTGCCCCATGGTCAGTGCTTGTCCATTGGGGGCGTCGAGGGCGCCGCCCCCTACAACATCACTCAAAGTGACATTTTGAAATCCGTCCGCAAAGCGGACTCCTTACCTCTTCACTATTCATTCTTCACTTTTCACTAAAAAACCCCTTGCCACCCGGCAAGGGGTTTTTCTTATTCACTTTTCGTTGGCTCGACCGTTTTCACTGGCACGCCGATGACCGCCGTCGGGTCGAGCACGCGGCTTCCTGCCGCCATTTCGAGGTGCAAATGCGCCCCGAGATCCGCCTCGCACGGAATTTCCGCCAGCGCGCCGATGGGCTCGCCGAGTTTCACCGCCGTGCCGACCGCCAGCGTACAGTTGACGCCGCGATAGGTGGAAATCGTGCCGTCGTGGTGGTCGAGCACCAAGCACCCACCCCACAATGCGTTGTCGTATACGTCGGTAATCGTGGCGTTTGCCACCGCTTTTACCGTGTCGCCGAGCACGCCCTCAAAATCCACGGCATAATGCACTTTCCACGTCTCGAGCGTCTCCCAATACACCGGATCTTTGGCGTAGCCGCGCAGCACCGTATTGTTGAGCGGCAGCACGTAGGTGTCCGCGGCTTTTACCGTCGCGGTCGTGGTGGGTTTTGTCGCGGTCAACCGCACCGTTGTGCGGTTATCCGGCACGGTCGCAACGTTGTGCCCTACCGCTACCGCTCGGGTTGTCGTCGCCACCGTCGTTGTAACCGCCGACGTACCCTCCTCTTTCGCAAGCAGACTGTCGTTCACCGTCCACACGGCCACGCCGCCCACCGCCGCCACACACAAAGCGAGCACAAGATAAAATCCGCTCCCGGCAAAAAACTTTTTGGCGCGGCTCGGCTTCGGCTCGTCGATTTCCTCAAAATCCAGCCCGTTCAGGCCACTGTCCCAAAATTCATCTTTTTCAAAATCCGACATGTGTCATTCCTCCGTTTCGCCCATAGTGTGGGCAACTTGAGAGAAATTTATACGGACTTTTTGAAAATTTTCACAACAAAAAAAGCAGGGCGACCATATCGCCCTGCTCGTTTTTTATTTTTCAAAATATCACGGATGGCATTTTGCACAGGGCGTATACCCCCGAGCAATCACTTCTTCACGCGTGCCGTAATAATCCAGTCGATTCTTTTCTTTGATACGTTTAGCATCGCCACAGGAAGAATAGTGGAATTTGCCTGTGTTCTTGTTAAGAATGTACTCATACTTATATACCTCCACCGGTTCTTCCACAACCGGCGCCTTCGTTGTTGGTTTTCGTGTCGTTGTCGGCTTTTTCGTTGTTGTCGTCGGTTTTTTGGTCGTGGTGGTCGGTTTTTCCGTTGTGGTTGTAGTTGGCTTTAGCGTTGTCGTGGTAGGTTCTTCCGTCGTCGTGGTCGTGAGTTCTGTTGTTGTCGTCAATTCCGTTGTTATTTCTTCCATCGGTGTCGATTGCGTCGTTATTGAAACGGTTACAATCGGATTACTCGACACAGACGATTGTGACGTAGGCACAATCCCACTTACAGCGTTTGGCTCATTGGCGCCTAATGTTCCTGCCAGCAAAATAAAGCCACCCCATATCGCAACCACAATCGTTTTTACAAGGCCAGAAACGTTTGCTTTTTTACAAAACAAAATCGGAAGAGAAATCGGCCAAAACAAAATAATAACCGCCCATTTCAAACATCCGCCTTTTTTCTTTTCCATTTTTCATTTCCCCCTCAGGTTGGTTTGTTACAATCACGGATTGCATCTCTTACACGGAACAAATCCGGCCGCAATCACTTCATCTCTAGACCAATTCACATCTTTACGGTTGTGGTCCGCCATTGCCCCAACTGACGAACAGCCCGGATAATGGAATTTTCCCGTGTTGGTGTTAAGCACATAGGTAATCCCAACGCTTGTGGGAACCACCTTTTTCACCGTTGTTGTCGGTTTTTTAGTAGTCGCTTTTGTGGTGGCCTTTGTAGTCGTAGTAAAACCACTAATTTGTTTGCTACTTCCATCTGCGTAATTGATTTGAATATGCGGCTGATTGTTATAGCAAAAAACGTTAAAACAAATCCCTTTTCCGCCGTCTTCAACTGAGTAAGCTTCCATCAGAACGCCGGTCGCGACAAGATTGTTGCCTTCAAAAATAGGCGTAACACGATAAAGAACGTGGTTTTTTGACCACTCCACATAGTCCGCCACCTTATTTTCAAAAGGAAGCATCCCCGACATATTCATATATCTTGTGCCGGTAATCAAATTTTGCGTATTGGCGTTCTCGCCGGAAAGTTCATAAGCAATGAGATGACAGCGGTTATACAAATATTTATCCGCGATACAATCGTACTTAACGGTGTGCCATCCGCTCGGCTTAATCATACCGATTTCGCCGCGCTTTTCCGTCGGCATAATATCTGTTCCGATACACGCAAATGCCACGCCGCAACGGCCAAGAGAATCCAACGGCGAATACCGTTCAAATGACGTTGTCATATAATCCGCATTTGTGAAAAACGGAATGTTATTGTTTATCTCAACGTACGCTTTGCTTGTAAATGCAGGAATGTTTTTGACATTGAATTTCGAAACAACCGGAAGATGGATTTTCGGTTTTGTCGTCGTAGGGGCAACCGTGGTTTTTGTGGTAGCCCTCGTCGTGGTTGTTGTCGTAGTAGGAACTGTGGTCGTTGTTGTCGTGGTCGTTGTCGTTGTTGTGGATGTAGTCGTAGTTGTAGTTTCTTCCAGCGTGGCCGTGGTCGTCGCAGTCGTAGTGAAAACAGCTGTAGTCGTCGCACCTATGGTCGTAGGAGAATCGGTTATAGTGCTCGCAATACTGCTATCCGAAGAAGAAATCTCATCATCAAAAACAAGTGGCGAACACGCTGTAAAGTTTAGCAGCAACAAAGCGGCTGCAACAACGAAAGTTACTCGTGTCAACTGGCTTTTTGAAAATCGACTAAATTTTTTATTCACCGCGTTTTCGCCCCCCTTATTTCTTTGTTTTTAATTCATTCTTAATTCTTAATTTTTAATTCTTCATTGATCAAAATTCTCGTCGCTTCCACCGCGGTTTTAATCGCGTCGGTCGTGTCGTGGACTTCGGGGTTGTCGAGGCCCAACCGCTCGCGCTCCTGATTCCATACAATCGAAAACACCGATCCGGCGCGCACGCGCAAGGTCGAACACACGATAAACAGCGCCGCGCTCTCCATTTCGGAGGCAAGACATCCGGCGCCAATCCACGCGCGCCATTTGTTTTCGAGGTCATAGCCTACGGGCATCCGGCTCGGCGAATGTTGCCCGTAAAACGAGTCTTTGCTCTGCACCACGCCGGTGTGCCATCTAAGCCCGAGCGTTTGCGCCGCTTCTTTCAAAGCGCAGGTCACGTCAAGATCCGGCACGGCAGGATATTCAATCGGCACGTATTCGCGCGTCGTTCCCTCCATCCGAATCGAGCCGGTCGCGACCACCACGTCGCCACCAATGACTTCGGGTTGCATACCGCCGGCAGTGCCGATACGAATAAACGTCGAAACACCGAGCGCCGCAAGCTCCTCCACCGCAATCGCGGTAGACGGGCCGCCCATACCGGTGGACATCACCAGCACCGGCGCGCCCGAAATCTTGCCGAGCCACGTCGTATACTCGCGGTTTTGCGCCAAAAATTGCGGCTCGTCCAAAAATTGCGCAATTTTCTCTACGCGACCGGGATCGCCCGGCAAAATCACGTATTTCGCGCCTTTCGCGTCGTTAAATCCAATATGATACGATTGCTGCACCATAAGAACGCCCCCTTTTTGTTTGAACAGTTTCAGTATAGCACAAAACCCCGAAAAAAACAAGAGAAAAGCCTCTCCCGATTTTCGGGAGAGGCTTTTAAGGTTTTGTGATTACGCCGTCGGGCCGAGCTCGTCGATGAGCCCCGCCATATATTTGCGAATCATCAGCACGTCTTTCATGTTGATCTCGCCATCGCCGTTCGCGTCGGAGTTCAGCGGATGCAGCATGATTTCAATGCCGGCCAGGTGTTTACGGAGCGTCAACACGTCTTTCATATTAACGTCGCCGTCGCCGTTGGCATCACCGTAGAGGATGACGTCCGCCTGCGTGCCGGTCGTCGTGCCGGTTTCGGTCGCAGTGGCGGTCGGCTTAGTCGCAGTGGCGGTCGGCTCGGTCGCAGTGGCGGTCGGCTCGGTCGCGGTGGCGGTCGGCTCGGTGGGTTCTGTCACAAACACGCCGTTGGCAGAGACGATAAACAGCGGCTCCTCACCGGAAACGTCCAGATAGGAGTACTCCGCATCCACCACATCGGTGGAACCATTGATAAGGATCGTCGCGTCATCCGCGAACACATAGCCCTCGTTCGCAACGAGATTCCACCACACACTGTACACGTTGTTCGCCTCAAACGTGTCGTCATCGCCCAAAACTCGGCTGTTGAACACATCCCACCAGCCGTTCATCGTCACCGTATACGGCGCGTTCTCCGGCAGAGTATATGCCATATGGTCGCCGGCTTTTTCGCCGTAAACCGGAGTGACGTCCGCATTCAGAATGGTAATTTCATCGATAACCGCCGGTTT
>JAZUEK010000057.1:0-3750 GCA_045640165.1 Acutalibacteraceae bacterium
GGCTGCCGATATAGCCGCAGCCGCCGGTGGTTAAAATAGTCATTGGAAAAATCCTCCTTAAAGCGAATAATAGACTATCCTTATTATAACGCAAATTTTGGGAATTGCAAGACAAACCGAAAAAAAAGAACCAAACGCATGACGTTTGGTTCTTTTTTAAGCGATTATTTTTTGTTTTGCGAGTCGATCCACGCCTGCATATCGCGGTCGCGGATCACGGCACGCTGAATTTTGCCGCTGAACGTCTTCGGTAGCGCATCCGTAAACACCACGATACGCGGGTATTTGTACGGTGCGGTATTCACCTTGACGTAGGTTTGCAGCTCTTTCACAAGCTCCGGACTGCCCTCAAACCCTTTGGCGAGCACGATCGTAGCTTTCACAAGGAAGCCGCGGATGCCGTCAGGATCGGGTACACCGGTCACGGCGACCTCGGCAACGGCATCGTGCTCCATCAAGACACTTTCAATCTCGAACGGGCCGATACGGTAGCCGGACGATTTAATCACGTCGTCCCCGCGGCCGACAAAGCGGAACATTCCGTGTTCGTCGCGGTAGGCGCGGTCGCCGGTATGATAAAATCCGTTGCGATAGGCGTTGGCGGTTTCTTCCGCGTTCTCGTTGTAGCTGGAAAGAAGACCGAGCGGGCGGCTTTCGATGCTTTCGGCACGCACGCAAATCTCGCCGACCGTGCCGCGTTGCGCCTGCTGATCGTCCGCATCGAGGATGTGGACGTCAAATCCCGGCGACGGGAAGCCGAGCGCACCGGGCACCGGCTCCATAAACGGCGCAAAGGTGGCGATACACACCGGCGTTTCGCTTTGACCGAAGCCCTCGTGGATCTTGAGGCCGGTCGCCTCGTACCATTTGTTGAAAATCTCGGGGTTGAGCGCTTCGCCCGCGGTGCAGCAATGGGTAAGCGCCGACAAATCGTAGTTCGACACGTCGCATTGCAGCATCATGCGGTACATCGTCGGCGGCACACAGAAGGTCGTCACCTTATATTTTTCGAGCATATGCAGGATGTTATCACCGTTGAACTTATCAAAATCGTAGATAAGCAGGGCGGTTTCGCCCATCCATTGACCGTACATCTTGCCCCAGAAGCATTTCATCCAGCCGGAATCGGACACGGTGAAGTGCAATCCGCCGTCCACCACGCGATGCCAAAACACGCCGGTGGCGATATGGCCGAGCGGATAACGGAAGTCGTGGGTGATGATTTTCGGATAGCCGGTCGTACCGGACGTAAACGCAATCATCGACGTATCCGTGCCGCCGGCGTAGTCGTCGCCCTGCGGTTTTTCCCATTCATACGGCACGTCGGCGATTTCCGCCTCAAAGTCAATCCACCCGGGGATTTGTTTGCCTTTGGTGACGAATTTCATCTCGACGGTTTCGTACTGACCCTCGCCCTTGTCGAAGTAATCGGTGCAGTCGCCGTCGGCGGTGATGATGACCGCCTTGACCTTTGCCGCGTTGCAGCGATAGACGTAGTCTTTCGCCATCAGCATATTGGTCGCGGGCACCAAAATCGCGCCGAGCTTGTGCATACCGAGCAGCAAGAACCAGAACCAGTAGCTGCGTTTTAAGACCATCAGCACGCGGTCGCCCTTGCGGATACCTTTCGAGTAAAGATACCGCGCGGCGCGATCGGATTCGCGTTTTATGTCCGCAAACGTATAGATGCGCTCCTCAAAATCGTTCGAAACCCAAACCATCGCGCGCTTGTCGGGTTTTTCCGCCGCCAACACGTCCATGACGTCATAGGCGAAGTTGAACCCGTCGGGGCAGGTGATATGATAATTTTCGTGCAGGTCTTCGTAACTCGTAAACGAGTCGCGCGAACGACCGATAAATTTTTCATAAATAGCCATAGTAAACTCCTAAATGCGCGCAATTATTTGAGAACGATCGCGAGGAACTTGGCGGGTTTGTCGCCAAGCACCTGCATCGCGTGAGGAAGCGAAGAATCGAAATACACGCTGTCCCCTTCGCACAAATCGCGTACCGTGTCCCCGAGGAAAAACCGCATTTCGCCCGAAAGCAGGTAGTTGAACTCCTGCCCCTCGTGGCTGTTGAGATGCGGCTCTTTGGCATCCGGCTTCACCGTTACAAGAAGCGGCTCGGCTTTTTTGCCGCGGAAGGTCAGCGCCAAATGCTTGTAATCGTAGTCTTTGTTGCGGGTGACGGCGTAGCCCTTGCCCGCTTTGACCAACGTGCACATGGACAGCTTCGGCGATTCGCCGCTTAAAATGTCCAACACGTCCACACCGAACACGCCGGCGGCGTTATAGAGAAAGCTAAACGAGAAGTCGAGCTCGCCGCGTTCATAGGCGAGATAGTCCTCCACCGAAATCTCCAATTTTTCCGCCGCTTGCTCGGGGGTGAGCTCACAAACGTCGCGCAGCGCCATTAAACGCTGACCGATCTCTTTCAGTTGTTCCGTCATACGGACACGCCTCCTTTTTGGGAGAAATTAGTAGTTGAAGCCGAGCTCCAACGCTTTTTTGTTGGAGTCAATCAAATGCGCTTTCTTCGCCGGCACCATTTTGGCAAGCACCACGTCCGCATCTTCGAGGGAGAGCAGACCGGTTTTCGCCATCACGTGGCCGATGAGAATCATATTCGCAAGACCCGGCAGGTTCTCGTCCGAAGCCATTTGGGTGGCGGGGATGGGATACACTTCCACGTCTTTGCGGGTGACTTCGCGGTCGATAAGGGACGAATCATAGAAAATCTGACCGCCCGCGACCGTCTCGTTCTCGTATTTGTCGAGCGACGGGACGTTCATCGAGATAAGAATGTCGGGGTTAAGGACGATCGGCGAGCCCACCGGCTCATCGCTCAAAATAACCGAGCAGTTCGCGGTACCGCCGCGCATTTCCGGGCCGTAGGACGGAAGCCAAGACAGTTCTTTGCCTTTCAGCAGACCGTCATACGCGAGGAATTTGCCGGAGAACAAAATGCCCTGACCGCCGAAACCGGTAATCAAAATCTGTTTTTGCATCTTATTTCTCCTCCTCTGCCGTAATGTCTTTGTACACGCCAAGCGGGTAGTACGGAAGCATATTCTCTTCCAGCCAGTTGAGCGCTTTGTCCGGCGCCATACCCCAGTTGGTCGGGCAGGTGGACACGACCTCGATCAGCGAGAAGCCTTTGCCCTCGATCTGATTTTGGAACGCCTTTTTAATGGCTTTTTTCGCTTTTTTGATGTTCTGCACGTTGTTGACCGCCACACGCTCAAGGTACGCCGCGCCGTCCACGTTGGAAAGCAGCTCGCACACTTTAATCGGATAACCGACTTTGGTCACGTCACGGCCGTACGGCGAAGTCTGGGTGACTTGGCCCGGCAGAGTGGTCGGCGCCATCTGGCCGCCGGTCATACCGTAAATCGCGTTGTTGACGAAGATGACGGTGATATTCTCGCGGCGACCGGCCGAGTGGACGGTTTCCGCGGTACCGATGGCGGCGAGGTCGCCGTCGCCCTGATAGGTGAACACGATGTTGTTCGGGTCAGAGCGTTTCACACCGGTGGCAACTGCCGGCGCGCGGCCGTGAGCCGCCTGCACCATATCGCAGTTGAAGTAGTTGTAAGAGAACACGGAACAACCGACGGAGGCAACACCGATGGTGCGGCCGCGGATGCCGAGTTCGTCAATCGCCTCCGCCACGAGGCGGTGGATAATGCCGTGGGTGCAACCCGGGCAGTAGTGCAAGGGCGCTTCGGTCAGCGCCTGCGGTTTTTCA
>JAZUEK010000058.1:0-34765 GCA_045640165.1 Acutalibacteraceae bacterium
ATGGGAACACAATATTTTTTAAAAAACTTAAAAAACAAAAAACGCCCCCAAAAGGGAGAGTTGGTGGGGGCTTTTTTCTTTTCTTAGTTATGCATTCTTTTTGCGGTCGGGGCCGAGCATGATGCAGGCGAGGAGCGGATAAATTTCGAGACGGCCGAGGAGCATCGCGAAACTTAACACGATGGTGGCGAAATCGGAGTAGATGTCGTAGCCTGCCATCGGTCCTGCTTCGCCGAATGCCGGGCCGATATTGCCGACGCAGGCAATGGCGACGGAAATGTCGGTTTCGAATTTGGTCGGTTCGAGCGCCAACAGCAGGAACGTCACGAAAATGATGGCGCAATAAAGCACAAAATAGGTGTTGATACCCGACACGGTGGTATCGTCCAGCGTTTTGCCGTTGAGGGACACTTTTTTGACGGTGCGCGGATGGACGGCGCGGTGCAGGTCGTTTTTGGCGCTGCGCATCATCACAATGACGCGCCCGATTTTAAGACCGCCGGAAGTCGAGCCGATACAGCCGCCGCAGAACATCAGGAAGAACAGGATGGCACGGGAGAATTCCGGCCAAGCGGCGTAGTCGGCGGTGGCAAAACCGGTGGTGGTAATCATCGACGTTGTGGCGAAGAACGCGGCGCGTATCGCCTCGCCGAAACTTTCATACAGAGGCATTACCGAGGCGGTCAACATACCGCCGGTAATTACGATAATGGCGAGATAGTGCCACAACTCGTCCTGCTTTCTGAAATCGCTCCACCGTTTGGCGAGCAAGAGGAAATAGACGTTGAAACTGACGCCGAACAGCATCATAAACACCGTGACGACGATTTGCGCGGCGGCGGAGTAGGACTCGAGGCTGTCGGCTTTGATGCCGAAGCCGCCGGTGCCGGCGGTGCCGAGCGCGTGGCACACGCTGTCGAACAGCGGCATTTTGCAAAGGAGCAACGCCACGATTTCGGCGACGGTCAGCGCGATGTAGAGGTGATAGAGCAGTTTGGTGGTGGCGCGAGCGGTGGGGGCGACTTTATCGACGTCGGGGCCGGCCATCTCTGCGCGGAGAATATGGATGGATTTGCCGAACGAGCGCTCGGCGATGGATAAGACAAAGACCAATACGCCCATACCGCCGATCCAGTGGGTGAAACTGCGCCAAAAGAGGATACATTTCGGAAGCAGAGTCACATTTGGTAACACGGAAGCGCCGGTGGTGGTAAAGCCGCTGACGGTTTCGAAAAACGCATCCACGTAGGAGCAACTGTCAATCGCGATCACAAACGGGATCGCGCCGATGAGCGACATGCCGAGCCACGCACCGGACACAATCAGCATACCGTCACCGGAGCGCAGTTCAAACGAGGCTTTGCGGAACAGCAACGTAAGCGTTCCGCCGAGGACCAGCGCGCCGACAGCCGGAATGAGGAACGCGAGAACGCCTTTTTGCTCCCCGTAAATCACGGCGACCAACAGCGGAAGCGCCAAGAAGACCGCTTCCACCATAATGACCTGGCCGATGGTGAAGAGTATTCGTTTATGATTCATTAAAACCGCCTCCTAAAGGCAGATGTTTGCGAAAGAATATCGGTATTGTAGCACATTCGTTTTGGAATGTAAAGCATTAATTTCAGAGTACTTCGCCGAGGCAAACGCCGCTTTCGGCGGCGGTCAGACGCACGGAAAGGAGTTCGTTCGGGGCAAATACGCCGCGCACCTTGACGGGAGTGTAATTTTCGGTGTAGCCCTCGGTGAACGTGCCGTCGTTTTGCTCGGTGAGCAGGGTGGCGGCTGAGCCGATTTGTGCGGCTAAGAACGCGTCGCGCGTTTGGTCGCAAACGGCGGCCATCTTGTGACTGCGGCGCGCTTTTTCGGCGGCAGAGACTTGGCCGCCGGCTTTGGCGGCGACCGTTCCCTCGCGACGCGAGTAGGCGAACACGTGTGCGCGCGCGAAACCGACGGTTTTTGCAAAGGCGAGCGACTGCGCGAATTCTTCTTCAGTTTCGCCGGGGAAGCCGACCATCACGTCGGTCGTAATCGCGCAAGAGGGGAACGCTGCGCGAAGATTTTCACAAATTCGTAAGTACAGCGCCGTGTCGTAACGGCGGCGCATCCGTTTTAAGGTCGCGTCACACCCACTTTGAAGAGAGAGGTGAAACTGCGGACAGAGTTTTTCGGATGCTTTGAGTTTTTCGATGAGTTCGGGGGTTATATCCTCCGGCTCAAGCGAGCCTAAGCGTACACGTTCGATGCCGGGAACGGCGTTTGCACATGCTACGGCATCCGCTAAATCCAATCCCGATTCTTTGCCGAATGCGGTGAGGTTGATGCCGGTGAGCACCACCTCGCGAAAGCCTTTTGCGGCGAGAGCGGCAAGTTCGGTTTTGAGCGAATCCAAATCGCGCGAGCGAATGCGTCCGCGCGAGGTGGGAATGATGCAGTACGAGCAGAAACGGTCGCAGCCGTCCTCGATTTTGACGAAGGCGCGTGTGCGCTCGTCGAAATCGGTGATGCAAAGCGGCTCGAACTGTTTCGTATGCTCCGGAACGCGCACCACCTGGGTTTTGGTTTTCAAAAACTCTTCCACTGCCGCAAGCAAATCGGCACGGCGCGCGTTTCCGAGCACGACGTCTACGGGCAATGCCGCGGCGTCGTCGGGATACGCTTGGGACGAGCAACCACACAGCACCAACACGGCGTTCGGGTTGTCGCGGCGCAGGCGGCGGCAGAGTTGCCGCGCCTTGCGGTCGGATTCGGCGGTTACCGAGCAGGAGTTGACCACCAGCACGTCGGCAGGCGTTTCTTCCGGATTGACGGGGACGTAGCCGGCCGCCGCCAACTGTTCGCGCATGGCTTGGGTTTCGTATTGGTTGACTTTGCAGCCGAGGGTGAAAAAGCCGACCGTCACGGCCGTCGCCTCCTTTCGGGGAAGATGAAATCGAAATTACGCTTGGCGAGAGAGAAGCGCCGCAAACGCTTTGTGCGCCATATAGACGTCGGTTTTAGCGACCACTTCGAACGGCGCGTGCATACAGAGAACCGGCACGCCGAGGTCCACGGTATCCACGTCGAGGTCGGCGATGAACTGCGCGATGGTGCCGCCACCGCCGCCGTCCACTTTGCCGAGTTCGCCGATTTGCCACGCGACGCCGGTGGCATCCATAATCGAGCGGAATTTGCCCATCAGTTCGGCGGAGGCATCCGACGTGCCGGATTTGCCGCGCGCGCCGGTGTATTTCGTCAGCACCACGCCGCCGCCGAGGACGGAACAGTTACGGGTTTCGGTCTGTTCGGGATAGAGCGGATCGTAGCCGGCGTTCACATCCGCCGACAGGCAGAGCGAACGGGACAGCACGTGACGCAGTTCGATGCCGTAGGGGGCGGCGAGGTCGGCAAGGAAGTTTTGGAGATAGGTCGAGCGCATACCGGAGACGCCGGCCGAGCCGGTTTCCTCTTTATCGGTCAGCACGGTGACGGCGGTAAATTCCGGAGTTTTCAGCGACAACAGCGCGGTCAGCGCCGGATAGGCGCATACGCGGTCATCGTGGCCGTAGGAGCCGATGAGACTGCGGTCAAAGCCCACGTCGCGCGCGCGACCGGCCGGCACGGCTTCGAGTTCGGCACAGCGGAAGTCCGCTTCGGTGATGCCGTATTTGTCGTTTAAGAGTTTCATCACGTTGAGCTTGATGAGGTCGGCTTCGTCGCTGTCGTCCAGCGGACGCGAGCCGATGAGCAGGTCGAGATGTTCGCCGTCGATAACGTCGGAGGCTTTCATTTGCATCCGCTCGCCGCTCAAGTGGATGAGCAGGTCGGTAACGACAAACACGGGATCGCCGTCGTCGTCGCCGATTTTTACGTCTACCGTCGTGCCGTCTTTTTTGACGACGACACCGTACAGCGCGAGCGGAATGGTCGCCCACTGATATTTTTTAATGCCGCCGTAGTAGTGGGTGTCAAAATAGGCAAACCCGTCTTTTTCATACAGTGGATTGGGTTTTAAGTCGAGACGCGGAGAGTCGATGTGCGCAATGGCAAGCGACACGCCGTCGGACAGCGGCTTTTTGCCGAGCGTGGCGAGAATGACCGCTTTTTCACGGTTGACGAGGTACACCTTGTCGCCGGCCTCGTATTTTTTGCCGGCCTCAAACGGGACGAAACCGGCTTTTTTGGCGGCTTTTACTGCCAATTTCACGGCTTCACGCTCGGTTTTGGCGGCGGAGAGGAAGTTTTTGTATTCCTCGGCGTACGTGTCGGCTTTTTTGAGTTCGGCACCTTTGAGCAGAACGGCTTTCGGCTTTCCGGCAAGCAGTTCGGTTTTCAGCGCTTCGCGTTTGGTTTTTTCCATTGTCAGCACTCCTTTTTCAGTCGAGATTATATAGCATTTTGTAGGCGAACCGGGCGCGCTTGATTTTTTGCACGTAGCGAGCGGTTTCGCCGTAGGGAATGGAATCGAGCGTTTTTCCGTTCGAGGTATAGCGGCGGTCGTCGAGCCATTTTTCGACGTTCCCGAGGCCGGCGTTATACGCCGCGACGACGGTGTCGGTGTCGTCAAATTGCTCGTACAGCAAGGACAGCACGTGAACGCCGGTCATCACGTTGACTTGGGGATCGAGCAGAACGTCGGTGTCCGCGTCCCAACTGACGTGTTTTCGGGAAATCGACCAGGCGTAGGTTTCGGGGGTGATTTGCATCAGCCCCAAAGCGCCGGCGTTCGAAACGGCGGCTTCGTCAAAGTTGCTTTCGACGCGGATAATCGCGTAGACGAGCGAGGGGGATACGCCGTAGGTTTCGCAGGCGGTGTTGATTTCTTCGTCGTAGGAAAGCGGAAAAAAGGTCAGAAGAAACAGCGCGCCGGCGCACACCAGAAAGACGATTGCTAAAAGTGCCGTGGTAAGCCGCCGCTTTTTACGGCGTTTTTTGGCGGCACGGGTGGTTACGGATTGAGCCATTGAAAAATCTCCTCGGCGGCGGCTTGCAAAGCGGCAAGGTCGCCGTCGTTTTGTATCACGCGCGTGGCGTGGGTTTTGTAAAAATCATCGTCCGGCTGACGCGCCATGCGGTCGGCGGCGGCGCGCTCGCTGATGTTGTCGCGTGCGCAGATACGAGCGAGACGTGTTTCTTTCGAGGCGAGAACTGCCACGGTTTTGTCGCAGACGGAATCGAATTTCGATTCAAACAAAAGCGGCGCATCCACCACGACGAGTTTTGCACCGGTTTGCGCGGCTTCGCGCATTTGCACGCGCATACGGGAGAGAATAAACGGATGGGTGAGTGCGGTCAGCCGCGCGGTCTGTTCGTCGCTCGCGAAGGCTTTGGCGGCGAGAGCGTGGCGGTTGAGCGTTTCGTCGGGATTGAGAATCTCCGCGCCGAATTCCTCGACGAGAGCGGCGAGACATGGTTCGCCTTTTCCCACGACGTCGCGCGCAACAGCGTCCGCGTCGATGACGACCGCACCGTGGGATTTGAGACAGTCGGCGACGACGCTTTTGCCGCTTCCGGTCGGGCCGGTCAGCCCTAAAACAACGGGCTTTTCGGGCGTGTCGTCAAGCGAAATCACCTCGAATGCGGCGGCGCGCAGCAGGCGGTTATAGACCGCGAGACCGACGCCGTCTTCCGACGGGCAGGCGGTGTAGAGGGTTTTGGCGCCGAGTTCGTCCGCGCGGCGCAGGCAGTAAAAGAGTTGTTGCGCCTGGGCGCTCGCGTCCTCCCGTTTGCCGTAGGTCAGCGTGGGAACGGCGAGCGCGGATTCTTCGCCGGAGAAGCACAGAGCGAACACGCCGTCGGCTTTTTTACTGTTGACAAACGCGGCGAACGCTTCGGGCGAGCCTTTGACGAGCACGACCTTCGCTTTCGGGGCGTAGTGTTTGTATTTCATTCCCGGGGAGGCGACAACGGCACCCTCTTTGAGTTTATGGGTGACGGCATCGTCCACTTCCACGTCGCCGAGCACGGCTTGCAACTGCGCAAGCGTAATGCCGCCGGGACGAAGCAGGCGCGGTTTGTCGCCGACAAGCGACACGACGGTGGATTCGAGCCCCACTTCGCACGCGCCGCCGTCCACAATGGCGGAGACGCGGCCCGTGAGGTCCGCCGCGACGTGTGCCGCGGTGGTGGGGCTGGGGCTGCCGGACAAGTTTGCCGACGGCGCCGCGAGCGGACAACCGCTTTCGCGGATGAGCGCTTGCGCCACCGGATGGGACGGGAAACGCACCGCGACGGTGTCGAGCCCGGCCGATACGACGGCAGGAATGGATTCGGCACGGGGCAAAATCATGGTGAGCGGTCCGGGCCAGTAGGCGGCGGCCAATTTTTTTGCCGTTTCGGGGACGAATTTCACAAGCGCGTCCAGTTCGGACACGTCGCTGATATGCACGATGAGGGGGTTGTCCTGCGGACGGCCTTTTGCCTCGAAAATCGCGGCGACGGCTTGCTCGTTGCGCGCATCGGCGGCGAGACCGTACACCGTTTCGGTGGGCATCACCACGAGTTCGCCGCGCCGGAGCATTTCGGCCGCGAGCGCGACGTCTTCCGGGGTGTTTTTTAACATTTTTGTTTCCATCGGGTTCATACAGACCCTCCCGACTCCGCTAATTTTTCCGCTTGTTCGGCGGCGAGGAGCGCTTGGAACAGTTCCTCTAAATCGCCGTTCATTACGCGGTCCAGTTTATACAGCGTCAGCCCGATGCGGTGGTCGGTGACGCGACCTTGTGGGAAGTTGTAGGTGCGAATGCGGTCACTGCGGTCGCCCGAGCCGACAAGCGATTTGCGCTCGGCGGCAACGGCGGAATCGCGCGCGACGCGCTCGCGCTCATATAGTTGGGCGCGGAGCATCGCCATGGCGGTGTCGCGGTTTTGGTATTGGCTGCGTTCGGTCTGGCAGGCAACGACAATGCCGGTCGGAATATGGGTCAGTCGCACGGCGGAGGAGGTTTTGTTGACCTTTTGTCCGCCGGCGCCGGAACTGCGGTAGACGTCCATTTTGACGTCTTCGGGGCGAATGTCGATTTCCACGTCATCCACCGTGGGAAGCACGGCAACCGTGGCGGCGGAGGTGTGGATACGGCCGCCGGATTCGGTTTCGGGCACGCGCTGGACGCGGTGGCCTCCGGATTCGAATTTCAGGTGGCTGTAGGCATCGTCGCCGGAGACTTTGGCGGTGAGTTCTTTGACGCCGCCGAGCTCGGTTTCGTTCGCGGAAAGCACCTCGATTTGCCAGCCTTTTTCGGCGGCGTACATCGAGTACATTCGGAAGAGTTCGGCGGCAAACAGCGCGGATTCTTCGCCGCCGGCGCCGCCGCGGATTTCGAGCATCACGTCGCGCCCGTCCATCGGGTCGCGAGGAAGAAGCAAGAGCTTCAGTTCGGTATCGAGAGCGGCAAGACGGTCGGTTGCGGCCGCGAGTTCCTCTTCGGCGAGGGCTTTGAGTTCGCGGTCGGACGAGGAGTCGGCAAGCAGTGCCTCGGCATCCGCTTTGGCGGCTTCGCAGGCGTCGTATTCCCTCGCCGCTTGGGCGATGGGTTCTAAGTGCTTGGCTTCTTTGGTGAGTTCGCGAAACGCGGAAACGTCCGCCAAAACCGCCGGGTCGCACAGCCGTGCGGACAGCTCGTCATAGTGTTTGACGATGCCGGAAAGTTGGTCGTTCATACGGATTCCTCGTTTCGTTCGATGGCTTTGATGTGGCGTTCGATTTTGTTGCGCGGAACCATCATTTCGTGACCGCAGGTTACACAGCAAAGGCGGAAATCCATTCCCGTGCGCAGGACGGTAAAGCGGTTGCCGCCGCAGGGATGGGTCTTTTTCATCACCAGGGTATCGCCGACGCGAACGTCCATATCAAAACCTCCTTTTTAGATGGCATTTCATGAATTTTGATTATTTCAGAGAGATGACTTTGATGGGTTTGCCTTGGTCCATACAATTGCCGATGACGGATTTTGTGCCGGGGGAAACGCCATCCCAAAATGCGAGCACTTGGTCGGCGTAGTCGATGATTTGGCGGTTGCGAAACAGCGGTGCTTGACGGCCGTAGGTCTCGTAATCGGGCAAAAACACTTTGACCGGCAAAGAGAGGGATTGCGCCACCTCTTCGGCGAGAGCGTCAATACCGCGCGCACCGCCGCTGACGATTTCGGTGACGTCGGCAGGCAAATATTTTAGGATGAGGCGCGCGGCGGAGGAGTCGGCATTCCGACTGCCGACGATGGCTACTTTCATAGTGGTTCCCCTTTTTTGTCGTATTTAGTTATTATACCTCTTATACCAGTATTTGTCAACGATTTTCCCGTTGGATTTCGGTATCAAACGCCGCCTTTCGGACAGAGTAAAACGGTAGGAGTGTGACGGGATATGCGACGAGTGTTTCAGTGGATAACGGCGATATTGTTGCCGCTTTGTGCGGCGATATTCACGATGGTCGGCGTGGCGCAAAACGCGGTGCCCGGCGTGTTTAAGATGACCGAAAACGAGACGGAATTTTCGTTGTTTTCGGGGGCGGTGACGGCGGCGGTTGCGCCGAAAACGGGAACGGAAAAGGTGGCGTCGGCAAGCGGCGATTTAGAGGAATGGGACGTGAAATTGTTCGGCATTTTTCCCGTAAAAACCGCTACCGTTAAGCACGGCGACGCGCCGGTGGTGCGGTTGTGCGGCGTGCCGTTTGGCATCAAAGCGTATACCGACGGGGTGCTGGTGGTGGGGCTTTGTGACGTGGATACTCACACGGGCAACGTGTCGCCTGCCAAAAACGCCGGCGTTCGCGTGGGGGACGTAATTTTGGCGATTGACGGAAACACGGTGACCACCAACGAAGAGGTATCGGCGTTGATTGCCGGCGCAAACGGACGGGCGCAGACGTTGTCGGTACGCCGCGACGGTGTGGAATTTCCCGTGATGGTGCGCGCGGAATATTCCGCGTCGGAAAGCGCGTTCAAAGCCGGCATGTGGGTGCGCGACAGCGCCGCCGGTATCGGCACGCTGACCTTTTACGATGACGAAAGCGGTGTGCTGACCGGCCTCGGTCACGCCATTTGCGACGTGGATACGGGCGAGGCTATCCCCATTTCCGGCGGCGAACTGGTGCCGGCGTATATCTTCGGCGTGGACAAAGGGGAAGAGGGGAAAGCCGGAGAGTTGCGCGGCAGTTTTACAAGCGGCACGTTCGGCGAGTTGCAAAAAAACGTTGAGACCGGCATTTACGGTGTCAGCGAGAACGTGCCGGTAGCAGGAGAGCCGGTGAGCGTTGCGATGAAACAGCAGGTGAAAGAAGGCGCGGCAAAATTGTTTACCTGTGTCGAGGGAAACAAGTCCGCGTGGTACGACGTGGAGATTACGAAAATTCGCTATAACGATGCGTCGCCCACCCGAAATATGGTGGTGAAAATCACCGACCCCGCTTTGCTCGAAAAAACCGGCGGTATCGTGCAGGGAATGAGCGGAAGTCCGCTTGTGCAGGACGGCCGATTGGTCGGTGCCGTGACGCATGTGTTTTTGAACGATCCCACCGAGGGGTACGCGATTTTTGCGGAAAATATGTGGAAAACGGCGTGTGCAACTGTGGAAAATGCGGCATAGGGAAAAACGGTGTGGCAAAACACACCGTTTTTCTTTACATTCCGTGCGAAATGTGGTATACTGGCGGTGCTTTGGCAGATTATCTCCTCACATTTGAGGGGTTTAGGAGGATACATATGAAAAAACTCATCTCTCTTTTGGCGATGGCTGTTTTGTTGCTTTCTGCGTTCGGCGCGGCGACGCTTGTATCGGCCGACACGGCGGAAAACGGCGGCAACGGCTTTCACTACAACGATGCCGGCGAGCCGGTGATGGATTTTATGGATGACGCCGACGGCGCCCAAATCGGTACGTGGTGGTGGAAGACGGACGATGCGTTTGACATCGACACGCGCGACAAGTACCTCAATTTCTTAGAGGAAAACGGCGTGAACGAAATCTATTACTATGGTTTCTATCTGTTGCAAAACAAGAACGACCGCGCCAGCTTGCACGAGTTTGTGAAAGAGGCGAATGCACACGGTATCGTCATTTCGTTTATCTATGACGACCCGGAGATTGCTACCGTCAACGGTAATAACTACTTGAAAAACGCGGCGGATGACTATCTCGGCTACGTTGCCGAGTATCCGGACGACAAGGTGAACGGTTTGCACTTCGATGTGGAGGGCAAAACCACGCGGCAGTTTGTGAACAATATGGTGGCGCAGTTCGCCGCCGCGCGTGAACGCGGTGTGCCGCTGGCGATGGACGTCAACTGCGCGATGGACGCGACGGCCGGCGAACTCAACGGCGTGACCGGCATTTACAATATCATTGCCGCGAACGTGGACACGCTGTCGCTTATGTCTTATAAAGACAGTTACGCCCGTATGTGGTCGCTCGGCAAAAACGCCTTAGCGGCGGCACGCGCGCAAGGTTGTCGCGTGGTGTTCGGCGCGGAGACCGGTGACTACAGTTCCGGTGCGGCGCCGCACAAAGAGACGTTTAACGACCCCGGCGACGAGTATGCCCAAGAAGATAAAGAATTTATGTACAGCCAACTCGCGCAGGTGTATGCGGAACTCAAGAAAAATCCGCCGGCAGGTGGTTTCGGTATCGCGGTTCACCAACACGAGGACTGGTATAACCTGAGAAAAGCCGCCGAGCCGGTGACGACGCAAAAGACCGAGCCGACCGCGCCGCAGGGCGAGTTGAAAGGCAAAACTTTGTGGGCCGGCGACGTGGGACAAAACGTGTATATCGGTCAGCCGAAACCGTATCAAGGCTCCGTTGAGGGAGACGTTGGCGCTGCCATTAATGCCGCGATTCAAGCGGATATTCGCGAAAACGGCCACATTTCCGGCGACGAGTATTATGAGATTACCACCAAAGGCAAAGCGCGCGGTGAGAGCGGATACGCCACCACCGGTTTCGTGGTGGGAGATTGCCAAATTTGGGCGCAGGATCACTTTGACGGTTGCGGTGTTATCAAGAAAAGCGGCGGCACGTTTACGCAGCGGCTGATGGGCGACACTACCGACAAACTGGGACGGGAAGTGTTGACCGAAAAAATGGATGAAACCACCGAGTTTGTGTTTTTCAGCGACTCGGACGGCCGTTGGACGGACGTTTGCACTGTGGATTCGCTGTCGATTTCGGTGTATCGCCACGAAAAAATCGAGCCGACCGGTTCGTTCCTGCTTGGAGACGCGAACGATGACGGCGCAGTCAACATGAAAGACGTGCTCGTTATGCGCAAGAAATTGGCAGGCATCGAGGTGGCGTGCAACGACCGAAACGCCGACGTGAACGGCGACGGTGCGGTCAATATGAAAGACGTGTTGATGGTACGCAAATACATTGCCGGACTCGTTAAGAGTTTGGGATAATTCGGCAAAATAAAACGCCGCATCGGGTTTCGATGCGGCGTTTTTGCGATTTGCCCACGTTTGCGGCGGGGCGATGTGGGCATCGCCCCTACGGACACGCCGGAAACGCCATCAAAAATCCCACAGAGGGCTGTCGAGGGCGCCAGCCCCTACAAAACTCGCCGGAAGATGTTACCGCGTTGTAGGGGACGGCGCCCCCGACGTCCCTTTGCGAAAATCCGCACACCGCGAGTTTCATCAAAACTACAAAGAAAAAAGCCGCCCGAGGGCGGCTTTTTATGTTCTTACGCTTTGTCGAGCAGCGATTTGTAGAGTGATTTATAGGCGTCGGCGGAGTTGCTCCACGAGAAATCGGAAGCGAACGCGCGGTCGCGCAGGAGGTTCCAATCCTCTTTGTTTTGGTAAGCACCGAGGGCGCGATAGAGGGCGGCGAGCATATCGTCGCCGTTGTAAGAGGAGAAGGTAAACCCGTTGCCGAAACCGTCGCCGCAATCGCGGATGGAGTCTTTGAGACCGCCGGTTTCGCGCACCACCGCCACCGTTCCGTAGCGGCAGGCAATCATCTGGGACAGGCCGCAGGGCTCGAACTGGGACGGCATCAAAAAGATGTCCGCACCGGCGTAGAGCCGCCGCGCCAAATCGGGGTGAAACCCTTGATAATAGCAGAGTTTGTCGGGATAGCGCGCCTGGGCGCGTTTGAAGAATTCTTCGTAGGCATAGTCGCCCGTTCCGAGCACCGCCAACTGGACGTCGGAGGAGGAGAGCAGTTTGTCAAGGGAGTATTTGACGAGGTCGAGTCCCTTTTGGGCGACCAGACGCGTGACCATCGTCACGAGCGGTGTTTCGGGTTTTTGGGGGAGCCCTAATTCCTTTTGAAGCGCGGCTTTGCACGTCGCTTTGCCGGCCGGATTTTTAGCGGAATAGTTTTCGGCAATCGCTTTGTCGGTAGCCGGATTGTAGGACTTGACGTCGATGCCGTTTAAGATGCCGGACAGCTTAAATGCGCGCGGACGGAGAATATCGTGCAGTCCGCGCGAAAACCACGTGTCGAGAATTTCGCCGGCGTAGGTGGGGCTGACGGTGGTGACGCGGTCGGCGCATTCGATGGCGCCTTTCATCAAGTTGACGCAGCCGCCGTATTCCACCGCCGAACGGTCGTCACTGCCGATGCCGAACACGTCGCCGAGTGTCTCCATCCCGTACTGTCCTTGATAGGCGATGTTGTGGATGGTGAACACGGTTTTTATCCCGTAATAAAACGGGTCGTGGACGTAGTAAAGACTGTGGTAAACGGGCACGAGCGCCGTTTGCCAGTCGTTGGCGTGGATGATGTCGGGCTTATAGCCGACGGCTTTGGTGACTTCCAACGCCGCACGGGACAAAAAGGCGAAGCGCTCGGCGTCGTCGTAGTGTCCGTACAGTCCTTGACGTTTGAAATAATACTCATTGTCGAGCAGATAGTAGATGACGTTGCCGATTTTGGTCTGATAGATACCGCAATATTGCCGCCGCCACGAGACGGGGACGGAAATGCTGGTGACAAACTCCATTTCGTCACGCAATTCTTGCGGCACACAGTCGTAAAGCGGCATAATGACGCGCATACCGACGGCACGCGCGCGGAGCGCTTTGGGAAGCGAGCCTGCCACGTCGGCGAGACCGCCGGTGGCGGCGAAAGGCGTGGCTTCGCTGGTGACGTATAATACTTTCATCGTTTCGACCTCCGTTTCGGTCAGATATGCTTGCCCTTTTTCACACAAAGCGGAAATTCGGCAAGCCCGGTTAAAGTTTTGTTTTCGGACAGCACGACGTTTTTGTCTAAAATGGCGTGGGAAACGTGCGCGCCGGCTTTGACGACGGTACCCTGCATCAAGATGGCGTTTTCCACAACGGCGCCTTTTTCCACGCGCACGTCGCGGAACAAGATGGAGTGTTTTACCGTGCCGTCCACGAAACTGCCGTCGGCCACGAGCGAGTCGGATACGCTGGAATCGAGACCGTAAATCGCCGGGCAAACATCGCGGTTGATGGTGTATACGGGGCTTTGAAGCGGCAACACGGCGGCGCGTTGGGTGTCGTCTAAGAGCGCCATATTGGCTTCGAAATACGTTTCGGGAGAACTGATAATTCGCGTTTCGCGCGGCATTTCGCATCCGCGCACGCGCAGCGTTTGCAGTTGAGGCAAGAGGATGTCGCGGTCGAAATGCATAAAGTTTTCGGCGGCGGCATCGGTGACCAGTTTGCGCAACAAGTCTTTTTGGATAACGGTGATACCGAGTCCGCAGGCGTGTTCGCCTTCGGGGCACACGCCGAGGCGGAGCGCCGTGACGTCGCCGCTGTCGTCCAAATCCAACACGAGATTGTCCGCCAGCGTGGGGCAGACGCCGCGACGGTAGGCGATGGTGACGTCGGCACCCGAGTCGATATGGGATTCAATCAGCGCCTTAAACGAGAGGTTGCCGACAACGTGGCAGTCGGCCATCACGACGACGTCTTCCAGACTGCTCTCTAAAAAATCGTCCAGACTGTGGAGCGCGGCGATGCGGCCCTCATACAGCGAGTCGGGCACGTCGTGGGGCGAGAGATAGTAAAGACCCTCGGTTTTACGGGACAACCCGAACGCTTTGCCTGAGCCGATGTGTTCCATCAGCGATTGGCTGTTGCGTTTGGTAATCAGTCCCACTTTGCCGACACCGGCGTGTGCCATTCCCGAAAGGGCGAAGTCGATGAGACGGTAACGCCCCCCGAACGGCACCGAACCGAGCGCGCGCTCGGCGGTAAATTCTCTGAGAGCATCGTCGTGACAGTTGGGGAAAATCAGCCCGAGTACACGGTTGTTACGCATGGGTGTCGCCCCCTTTCGCGTCAATCATCGCTTTGGCAGGGATGTGGGCGCCGGCGTCCACACAGAGGCCTTCGCCGACGACGGAAACACCCCATTCGTCTAAGTTGTCTTTATCTTCGGGGCGCTCGCCGATGTCGGCGTTTTCGCCCACGGTAACGTGTTCTGCCAGGATGGTATACTGCACTTTTGCGCCCTTTTTCACCCGTACGCCGGGCATCAAAATCGAGTCGCGCACCTCGGCACCCTCTTCGACAACCACGGTCGGGAACAACACGGAGAAATCCACCGTTCCGTAAACGGAACAGCCCTCGGAAATCATACTGTTTTGGACGTTGGCGTGTGCGCCGATATACTGCGGCGGAAGCGCCGGGTTGTTCGAATAAATGCGCCACGCAGGGTCGGACAAATCGAGCGGTACGTTGGGGTTGAGCAAATCCATATTCGCTTCCCACAGGCTGTCAATCGTGCCCACGTCTTTCCAGTACCCCTCGAACGGATAGGCGACCATCGGTTCGCCTGCCGCGAGCATGGTCGGCAGGACGTCGTGACCGAAATCGTTTTTGGAGGAGGGATTTTGGTCGTCGGCTTTGAGATAGGTTTTCAGTTTCGCCCACGAGAAGATATAAATGCCCATGGAGGCCAAATTGCTTTTCGGGTGTTCCGGTTTTTCCTCGAATTCAACGATGTGGTGATTGTCGCCTATGTTGACAATGCCGAAGCGGTGGGCTTCTTCCGGCTCGACCGACAGCACCGCGACGGTGCAGGCGGCTTCGTGCTCTTTATGGAAGCGGAGCATACGGGCGTAGTCCATTTTATAGATATGGTCGCCGGAGAGAATGAGCACGTATTCCGGATCGTATCGCTCGATGAAATTCATATTTTGGAAGATGGCGTTGGCGGTGCCTTTATACCAATCCGCACCGGAGGTTTGTTGGTACGGCGGCAAAATGTGCACGCCGGCGTCGGGAACGTCTAAGTCCCATGCTTGACCGCTTCCGATGTAATCGGACAGCTCGAGCGGTTGATATTGGGTCAGCACGCCGACGGTTTCGATGCCGGAGTTGACGCAGTTGGAGAGGGGAAAGTCGATGATGCGGTATTTGCCGCCGTAGGGAACGGCCGGCTTGGCAATTTTTTGGGTCAGCGTATACAGACGGCTGCCCTGACCGCCGGCGAGCAGCATGGCTACGCATTCTTGCTTACGGAACATTCGTTACCCCTCCTTTTCGAGTTGACGTTCTAAGAAAACGACCGCGAGCGGCGGAAGTGTCAGTTCCGCCGATTGGTCAAAACCGTGAGACGGAACGGTTTCGGTGGAAAGCGGCTCGTTTCGGAATCCCTCGCCACCGAACGCTTGGTCATCGGTGGAGAACACCGTGTGCCACGTGCCGGAAGCCGGCAAACCGATGCGATAGTGTTCGCGCGCGACGGGAGTGAAATTACACACCGCGACGAGTTCGTTTCCCGTTTTGTCGCGACGGGCGAACGCGACGACGCTTTGCGCCGCATCGTCCGGCACAATCCACGAAAACCCGTCCCAGTCAAAATCGTTGCCCCAAAGGGCGGAATGGTCGAGGTAAAAGCGGTTGAGCGCTTTCGTGAATTCGTGGAACGTTTTGTGGGCCGGATAGTCGAGCAAAAACCAGTCGAGTGGGGCTTTGAAATCCCATTCTTTGAACTGGCCGAACTCGTTGCCCATAAAGGTCAATTTTTTGCCGGGATGCGCCATTGTATAGGCGGCAAAGGCGCGCGCGCCGGCAAATTTTTCTTCGTAACTGCCCGGCAGTTTGTCGAGCAGGGATTTTTTGCCGTGGACCACCTCGTCGTGGGACAGCGGCAAAATGAAATTCTCCGAAAAAGCATAGAAGAACGAGAACGTCAGGCTATGGTGGTTGTCCTTGCGGAAGAGGGGATCGAGGGCCATATAGCGGAGCGTATCGTTCATCCAGCCCATATTCCATTTGTAGTTAAAACCGAGTCCGCCGGCATCGACCGGACGGGAGACGAGCGGCCACGCGGTGGATTCTTCCGCGACCATCAGTGTGTTGGGAAACGCGCCGAATACCGCGGTGTTGAGCCGTTGCAAAAAGGCGACTGCCTCTAAATTTTCGTTGCCGCCGTGTTGATTTTTCACCCACTGACCGGGTTTTCTGCCGTAGTCGAGATAAAGCATCGAGGCGACCGCGTCCACGCGAATGCCGTCGATGTGGTATTGCTCAAGCCAGAAAAGCGCGGAGGAGATGAGAAAACTTTGCACCTCGTTTTTGCCGTAGTCAAACACGCAGGTGCCCCATTCTTTATGCTCGCCTTTTTTGGGGTCGGCGTATTCGTAAAGCGCCGTGCCGTCAAAGCGGTAGAGCCCTTGTTCATCCTTGGGGAAGTGGGCCGGCACCCAGTCCATGATGACGCCGAGACCGGCGTTGTGGAGCACGTCCACAAAGTGCATAAAATCGTGGGGCGTGCCGAAACGAGAGGTGGGGGCAAAGTAGCCGGTTACCTGATAGCCCCACGAGCCGTCGAACGGAAATTCGGTCAGCGGCAACAATTCCACGTGGGTATAGCCCATCTCTTTTGCGTAGGCGGCAAGCTCGGTGGCGGCTTGTTCATAGGAGAGGACGTCGCCGTTTTGTTGCTGTCGCCACGAGCCGAGATGCACCTCGTAGATGTTGAGCGGAATATCGTAGACCGAGCGTTTTTCTTTTTCCGTCTGCCACGCATCGTCTTGCCACGCATAGCCCTCTAAATCAAAAAGCTTCGAGGCGGTGCCGGGGCGCGTTTCAAAATGGGTGGCGAACGGGTCGGCTTTCATCACGGTTTTGCCGTTTTGTTGTACAATGGCGTATTTGTAAGAGGTGAACGTGGGGAAATCGTCGCACACGAGTTCCCACGCGCCGTCTTCTAAACGGGCGAGCGGCAGTGCGTTCGGTTGCCAGTCGTTAAAATCGCCGACAAGCGAGACGGCACGGGCGGCAGGCGCATAGACGCAAAAACGGCGTTTTCCGTCCGGCGTTTTGTGGTTGCCGAAGCGCTGATAGGCGTGGGTGTCGATGCCGTCTAATGTGACGGGGGATTGCTTGTCGTTCATATGGCCGCCTCCTTTCGATGCTCGTCCCAAAAAGACTATGCGTTTTGTTGGGCTCATTATACCAATTTTTTCCGGCTTTTGCAAGGGTTTCGCAAAGGAACTACCATAAGTTTGTCCGATTTTTCGACGAAAAAGTGGCGAAAAGTCGAAAAAAATTTCCCTTTATATAAAAATTTTACTTTACAAATCGGAAATCGCGTGCTATACTGATTCGGCAAGCGAAATTTTGCGCTTGGTTTATCCCTTTACACGGGCGGCGGAGAATGCCCCTTTGGGGAGTCCCTTTCCCCGTTCTGTGTTTGGCGGAAATTTTAACAAAAGGAGGACAAACAAATGCTTCTGCCCGAAGAGAAAACCGCTATTATGGCGGAGTACGCTACTCACGAGGGTGACACCGGTTCGCCGGAGGTTCAGATTGCCGTTTTGACCAAACGCATCAACGACCTCACCGAGCACCTCAAAGTGCACAAAAAGGACCACCACTCCCGTCGCGGCCTGCTGAAGATGGTCGGTCATCGCCGTAACCTCTTGAACTATCTTGCGAAAAAAGATATCAACCGTTACCGCGCGATCGTCGAGAAACTCGGCCTGCGTAAGTAAGAAACCTCGATAAGGCAGGCGGCACTGTTCCGCCTGCCTTATCCTCTTTCCAAGGTCAACCGGGTGTTTTGCGATTTTAGCGATGAAACGAGCGCCGCACTGCTTGCGGCGACGTTGGTTTTATTGCTAATAATCGTGTGACACCCCGAAAATATTATTTTTATCGGAGGTAACAACTATGTTCGAAAACGAAAGAGTATTCGAAACCACTCTTGCCGGTCGTCCGCTCGTGGTCGAAACCGGCAAACTGGCGCAGTTGTCCGGCGGCTCCTGCCTCGTCCGTTACGGCGAGACGGTGGTGCTTTGCAACGTGACCGCTTCCGCCAAACCGCGTGACGGCGTGGATTTCTTCCCGCTTTCCGTGGACTACGAAGAAAAACTGTACGCCGTCGGCCGCATTCCGGGCAGCTTCCTGCGCCGCGAAGGCCGTCCGACCGAAAAGGCCATTCTCACGTCCCGTGTGATTGACCGCCCGATTCGTCCGCTGTTCCCGAAAGATATGCGCAACGACGTGAGCGTCGTCTGCACCGTGATGTCGGTGGATCCGGACTGCCCGCCGGAGACGACGGCGATGATCGGCGCGTCCATCGCGATTTCCATTTCGGATATCCCGTGGGCCGGCCCGATTTCCGGCGTTGTGGTCGGTCTTGTTGACGGCGAGTACGTCATCAACCCGACTGCCGAGCAGGAAAAAGTGTCGGATATGCACGTCACTGTCGCTTCCACCGAGGAACTCGTCGCGATGATTGAGGCCGGTGCGAACGAGGTGGACAACGACACCATGTTCAACGGCATTATGGCCGGTCACGAGGCGAACCAAGCCATCGTTCGCTTCATCAAAGACATTCAAGCGGAAATCGGCAAACCGAAATTCCCGTTTGTGTCGAACGATCCGGATCCGGAGATGTTCGAAGCGATTAAAGAGTTCGCCATCGAAGACGTGCGCGCCGCGCTCGACACCGATGACAAACGTATCCGCGATGAGCGCCTCATTCCGGTGTACGACAAAGTGCATGCGCAGTTCGACGAGCAATACGCCGAGCAAATCGAGAAAATCGACGAGTGCCTCTACAAATTGCAGAAATACGTCGTGCGCCGCTGGCTGCTTGACGACGGCAAACGCGTGGACGGTCGCGGCATCAACGAGATGCGTCCGCTCGCGTCCGAGGTTGGCATTCTGCCGCGTACCCACGGTTCGGGCCTCTTCACCCGTGGCCAGACCCAGGTGCTCACTACCGTGACCCTCGGTTCTTCGAAAGACGCGCAGCTGCTTGACGGTATCGACGACGAGACCGAAAAACGCTATATGCATCACTACAACTTCCCGTCCTACTCGGTGGGCGAAACCCGTCCGTCGCGTGGCCCGGGTCGCCGCGAAATCGGTCACGGTGCTTTGGCGGAGCGCGCGCTCGTGCCGGTGCTGCCGAGCATTGAGGAGTTCCCGTACACCATGCGCCTTGTGAGCGAGGTGCTGTCTTCCAACGGTTCGACGTCGCAGGCTTCTATCTGCGGTTCCACCCTCGCCCTTATGGACGCCGGTGTGCCGATTAAAGCGCCGGTTGCCGGCATCTCCTGCGGTCTTATCAGCGAGGGCGACCGCTTCATGACCATGGTTGATATCCAAGGTCTTGAAGACTTCTTCGGTGATATGGACTTCAAAGTGGGCGGTACCAAAAAAGGTATCACCGCGATTCAGATGGACCTGAAAGTGCACGGTTTGACTCCGGCTATCATCCGCGAGGCGCTGGACAAAACCTACACCGCGCGCTGCTACATCCTCGACGAGGTTATGCTGAAAGCCATTCCGGAAGTTCGTCCGGAACTGTCCAAATGGGCGCCGAAAATGCTCTCCACCAAAATCGACGTGGACAAAATCCGCGAGGTTATCGGTAAGGGCGGCGCGGTTATCCAAAAAATCTGCGCCGACTGCAACTGCACCATCGACGTGCAGGAAGACGGTCAGGTGTTCATCTCGGCGGTCAACACCGACGATGCGCGCCGTGCGCTCGCTATCGTTGAGACCATCGCCAAAGACCCCGAAATCGGCGCGATTTACAAAGGTCGCGTGACCCGTCTTATGACGTTCGGTGCGTTTGTGGAGATTGCGCCGGGTAAAGAGGGTCTTGTGCACATCAGCAAACTCGATATCCGCCGCGTCGAAACCGTTGAGGACGTTGTGTCCGTCGGTGACGAGGTGATCGTGAAAGTGGTCGAAATCGACGAGCAAGGCCGCATCAACCTGTCTCGCCGCGATGCGCTCATCGAGGTCGAGGGTCTTGTGCCGGAAGAGCCGGAAGAGCCCCGTCCGCCGCGCCGCGAAGGTGGTCGCCGTGACGGTGGTCGCCGTCCGCAACGCCGCTGATTAAAAGGTATATATAATAGAACGCCCCTGCAACCGTGAGGTTGCAGGGGCGTTTTTTGTTGTTGTCGGAATTCAACGAGGGACGTCGAGGGCGCCGTCCCCTACGGACGGAGATGAGTATATATAATGATATAAAAAACCGCGCACAAACAGTTGCGAGCGGTTAGGTGGCCTTGGGAAGATTGAGGATTTTGGCAGCGGCGAGCGTGTCGAGTGGGGGAGAGAGTAATTCGTCAAGTGTGCGCTCAAGCGTTTTTGCGAGAATAACCAGTTCGATGTCGGTAACGAAGCGCTTGCCGGCTTCGATGCGCTGGATGGCGTTTTTGTCTACGTCGAGACCGTTGAGTTGTAGTTTATCCGCTAATTTCCGTTGGGAGAGGTGCATTTCTTTGCGAAATTTTGTCACATTTTCGCCGCAAAGATTGTTCTTTCCATCTTCGGTTTTGTTGATAAACACAAAAATTTCTCCTTTTTTGACATTTAGTGCTTGACACTTTTATCATTATATGCTACAATCACGGTAGAAAATGACATTCAGTGAATGTCATTTTCGAGAAAATTATGGATTTTCGGTTGTGCTGTGTCAATCCCGCGGACACCGAAAACAAAAGAAAAGGAGAAGTTCACTATGAAAAAAATGAACAAAAAAGGCTTTACCCTTATGGAGATGCTCATCGTTATCGCCATCATCGCCATCTTGATTGCCATCGCGATCCCGACCTTCACCTCTGCGCTTGAGAAATCCAAACAAAAAACCGACCTTGCCAACGCTCGCGCGCTGAAATCTCTCGTTGTCAGCGAATATATGTTGGCTGAAGAAGGCTGCATGTCCGGAATTTTCTCTTCGACTACTACTTCGGCGACTTTTTATCTTAACAAAAACGGTCAGGAGATTTTGACGACCGAGACTGATGGCGTTAAAACAGCGGTTACTACTGCGCCGACCGGCGATGATCATATGAAAGTTACCGCTAAATGGGATGGCGAGACCGGCGACACGAAAGGTGCTCCGATTTCCGTTACGATTTCCGATGCTGGCCTCGTGACCGCTGCTGTTCCGTCTGCTTTGATGACTGCGGAAGAATAATTCTCCTCTTTGAGAATAGTATACCACAGTTTTTCGGTTTCAACTCAACCGAAAAGGCGGTAAAATTGCATAAGTTCTAAAATCGGCGGAGAGTGGTGGATTGGCACTCTCCGCCGACTGCTTACTTTTCGGAAAGGAGACGCTTTTTTGATGAACTATCGTAACCGTATGCGCGAACAGCGGAAATGTCACGCGCTGACTCAAGCGGATATCGGCAAAGTGTTACGGCGCACCCAACAAGGATATAACCACATCGAAACGGGCCGCGCGGAACTGAAAATTGACGATTTGATTTGCTTGTGTCGGCTTTACGGCGTCTCCGCGGATTATATGCTCGGGCTGACCGATACACCGCAACGCGATGGATGAGCGATATATGACCGGATTGCGACCGGCACGTATGGCAAAAGGGCTGACCCAACAACGGGTCGCCACGGACTTGCATATTTCGCGCGAAGCATTGTCGTATTATGAAAACGGATTGCGTGACCCGAGTGTGTCTATGCTTGTGAAAATGAGCCGGTATTTCGGCGTGAGTGTGGACGAATTGATTGGCATAAAATAAGCCGCATCATCCAAGGATGATGCGGCTTTTGTGTTCATCGAGTTTTATAAAATTTGTCGAGTTCCCATTTTATCGGGTTTTCGTCGATGTATTGGTAGATTTTTTGATATTCCACGTCATTACGTATCACGCGGTCATACGAACGCGGCTGCCAAATGTTTTCGCCGTATTCTTTATCACAAAACCGCTTGAACGTCGAAACAAATCGCGAGATGATGGAATTCCGTGTAGGGACCGGCGTCCTCGACGGTCCATATTCATCCGTCGTGCACAAAATCCGAATAAGCAGGTGAATGTGATTCGGCATAACCACGTATTTATCCACGCTCAAATTTTCATACAACTCGTCCATCGCTTGTATCTGTTTTTCTGCGATTTTCCCGTATTTCGTCAAAATCAGTTGCGGACCGTCGAGGACGCCGGTCCCTACACCTAATTTTGATAACAGACACCGGTTGTTCTTGGTGCAAATGGTGATAAAATACGCGCCCGGTGCGTTGTAATCAAACCCTTTTAGACGAATTGTCTTTCTCTCTTTCTTCTCCATATTGTTCAAATCTCCACGCTGACTTCGATGAGGTCGTTGTGGGCGAATGAGTAGATGAGGCAGGAGGCGACCGGTTTGCCGAGCGTTTCGGCAAGAGCTTTGGCGTAGAGCTTGAGTTGCGGCGCATAGTGGTCGCGCAGTTGCCCCATCGACTTGCCGCGGTCGGTCTTATAGTCGAGGATGACGAGGTTGCCGTTTTCCTCAAACACGCAGTCGGCAATGCCTTGCACGAGCAGAGTTTCCGCTTCGTCGTCCTCCGGCGAGGTGGCGAGCTTTATGCCGGTCAGCGCTTTATAGTCGCCGACCGACAGCGCATAGGTGAACGGCAGTTCTTTCCACAGCCGGTCGGCGGCGGCGAGGCGCTTGTGCAGCGGATGGGCGAAAAAGGCGGCAATCTGCGCGACGTCTACGGCGTCGGCTTGTTCGGCAGTCAGTTTGCCCTCGGCAACGAGGCGTTCTTTTTCCGCTTCGACGTCGTCAGTGGCGTTTTTCCAGTCGGCGTGTTGCATAAACGCGTGGGTGGCGGTGCCTTTTTCGGCGGCGGTCAGCCCCTCTTTGCGCAAAAAGGCCGGGACGGACGTTGCCGCGTATTCGTGGGTATGGGTGGGATGTGCCACCGCGGAAGCCGCCAGTTTGGAGGGGACGGCGGTCAGTTCTTTATGGGGATAGGTGTAGGAGAATCGCTCGCGCAGTTGCGCTTTCAGCGTTTCGTCCGACACGGGGAATTCCACCGTTTCTTCGGCGGCTTCGGCGGCTTCGAGCGCCGCTTTTTTGAAGATGCGAATATCCCAGGAGACGTCGTCCTCACGCACGGTTTTCGGGGCGAGGGTGGCGGCGTCTCGCAGGCAGTCGGCGTCGGGGTGCGAGAGGAGTGACGCGAAAATCCACGTAGCATAGGAGTCGGCGTTTAATACCGCCGACGCACAGACGGTGTCGTTTTCGCGCAGACAAATGGCGCCTTTGTCGAGTGCGGCAGGAAGATTTTTGAACGTGCCGGTGAAAAAGAGCTTTTCACGGGCGCGTGTGGCCGCCACGTATAACAGCCGCAGTTCCTCGGCGCGTTGGTCGCGGAGAATGGCGCGGCGAACGCCTTGGCGCATCAGCGTATCATGCGTTTCGAGCGTGTCGTCGTTCGTCCATTTCATTCCGATGCCGGCTTTGTCGTGGACGATGACTTTTGCGTTGGCGTCTTGGTCGTTGAACTTCGTGCCGACGTTGGCGACGAACACAAAGGGGAATTCGAGACCTTTGGAACGGTGAATGGTCATCACGCGGACGGCATCTTGGGTGGCGGAGAGCGCGGCGGTTTTCATCTCTTGTCCGCGCTCTTGCAGGCGGTCGAAAAAGCGCAAAAACGCCGACAGACCGCAAAAACCGTTTTGCTCGAAGTTGCGCGCGTGCTCCAAAAGAAGTTGCAAGTTGCGTTCGCGCGCGGCACCGTTTTGATGGATGGCGCACAGCGCCGGCAGGTCGGTTTTTTCATAGATATTCCACAACAGCGCGTCAACGGGCACGGTGGCCGCGAGTACGCGCCATTCGTCGGTCTGCTTTAGAAAAGCGGAACAGCGCTCGCCGAGCGTTGTGGGTTCGGCGGCGACGGTGCGCAGGGCGGTATACAGCGAAGCGTGGGTGCCGCAAAGGTGCAGTTTAGCGACGTCGTCCGGCGAGAAGCCACACAGCGGCGACATCAGCACCGCCAACAGCGATACGTCTAACAGCGGATTGTCGATAAACCGCAACAGTGACAAAATCCACCCGATTTCGGTGGCGTCGAAGAAGTTGCCGTCGCCGTTGCCCGTAACGGCAGGAATGCCGCGCGCAATCAGTTCGTTGGCATAGAGGTGGTCGCGACCTTTACACGAGCGAAGAAGAATACAAAAGTCGCGATAGGCGACCGGACGGGTCGTGCCTCCTTTTTCGGTGACGGAGGCGGTGTGCATCAGCTTTTTGATTTCTTTGGCGATGACGTCAGCCTCGAGCGCGTATTTTCCGACGTCCTGTGTGGTTTCGTCGGTGTCGTTCGGGTCGTTGGCGAGATCCACGAGCAACAGCGCCGGGTCAAAGAGGTGGGTGTCGTCGGCGGCGTAGTCGGGGCAGGCGTAGACCAGTTGTTCACCGTCGGCGTAGGCGATGCCGCCGGATTCTTTTTGCATTAAACGAGAAAACAGCGTATTCACCGCATCGGTGACGGTTTTTCGACTGCGGAAGTTGTGGCCTAAAAGGAGATACGAGGGCGCGGTGGCTCCGTTTTCATACGGCGCATAGCTTTCGCGGCGTTTTATGAAGGCTTCGGGCGAGGTGCGACGGAAACCGTAGATGCTCTGCTTGGCATCGCCCACGAAAAAGAGGTTTTGCTCGTTTTGGGAGAGCAGACGATACAGCGCGTCTTGCAGTTCGTTGGTGTCTTGATATTCGTCGACGTAAATTTCGCGGTAGGAAGCGGAAAGTTCTTTGGCGAGTTCGCTTTGGACGAGCCGACCGGCTTCGTCTCGAAGAAACGTGCCGTTGTCGTCACGTGCGGCGAGCAGTTCCAGCGCTTTGTGCTCTAAATCGTTATAGTCGAGTACGCCGGCCTCCTGCTTTTTGGCGGCGTAGCAGGTTTCAAAGTCTTCCACAATGGCGAGCAGAGCGCCAATCATGGGCGCAACGCAACGCCGCTCTTCTTCCAACGTGCGTTCGGAATAGGCGGTGAGTTCGTTGCCGTCTTTATAGAGCTCCGTCGCGCGCGCATACAGCGCGTGAGCGACGTTGCTGTTTTCGGCAGGAAAGTTTTTGGGAACGCCGCCGACGTTGCGGTTGTCGAAATTCGGGTGTTCAACGTGACGCAACGCGTCGATTTTTTCGTCGAGTGAGGAATCGGGTGCGAAAATGACGTCACCTGCCGCCTCAATCGAGCGCAACGCGAGTTTATAAAACGGAGGATTTTCCTCATTTTGCGCTACTTCGGGGTAGGCGAGCGCGTCCAATTGAAGCAAGAGGTCGCGCTGCTGTTCCACGAGGTCGCGCATATAGGTGAGAAGCGTTTGGCCAAAAGCGGTTTGCTCGAACGGAGTTGCCGGATTCAGCGCGTCGTTTTGCGCTTGCACAAAAGCGTGACGGTCGGGCAACACCTGCATAAACCCGTGGAGTTTTAACACGACGTTTTGTAACGGCGCGTCGTCTTTTTTGTTGAGCGCATCGGAGAGCGCGCGAAACGCGGCGCTTTTTTCCTCGTATGCGTGCGCCATTGCTTCGTCTAACGCGTCGTATTTCATCAGCGCCGTTTGGGATTCTTCCGCAACTTTGAAATCCACGCGTACGGAGTCGTCGCGCAGGTCGGCGACGTGGTCACGGACGAGTTTTTGGCAAAAGCCGTCTACGGTGGTGATGTCGGCGGTGGGGAGGAGCATTTGCTGGTGGATGAGGTGACGGGGATCTTCCGCACCGGTCTTGACGGCTTCGGACAGTCCTTTGCTCAGGCGCTGTTTCATCTCGGCCGCCGCGGCGCGCGTAAACGTGACGACCAACAACTCGTTGACGTCAACGGGATCGACGGGGTCGATGATGCGTTTGACAATGCGCTCGATGAGCACCGCGGTTTTGCCCGAGCCGGCCGCCGCAGAGACGAGCAACGTTCCGCCGCGCGCGTCGATGGCTTGTTGTTGTTCGGTTGTCCAGCCCATAGTCGTCTCTCCTTTCGCCTTTTTCTTGAGTATACCACACATTGCGCCGGGTTTCAACAAAAAAAGAGGGCAACCGATTGGGTTGTCCTCTTTTTGGTACGTGAGATTTATTTGCGTTCTTTGTTTTCGACTTCGGCGCTCAGTTTTTCCATCAGCGCGTCGAGCGTCATAGCACCGAGATCGCCGTCTGCACGATGGCGCGGAGAGACGGTGCCGTTTTCCATATCGCGGTCGCCGACGACCACCATATACGGCACTTTTTCCAGTTGCGCATCGCGGATTTTTTTGCCGATTTTCTCGCTGCGATAGTCCACCTCTACGCGGAAACCCTGCGCCTCCATTTTCTTGGCGGCATCGGCGCAATAGTCGGCGGCGCGGTCGGTGACGGGCAGGAAACGCACCTGCTCGGGCGCCATCCACGTGGGCAACGCACCGGCGTATTCTTCAATCAAGTACGCGAGCGTGCGCTCGTAGCAGCCGAGGGACGTACGGTGAATGATATACGGAAGCACTTTTTCGCCGTTTTCGTCGATATAGTACATCCCGAAGCGCTGGGCTAAGAGCATATCGATTTGAATGGTGACGAGCGTATCCTCTTTGCCGTACACGTTTTTGTACTGGATATCCAGTTTCGGGCCGTAGAACGCGGCTTCGTCAATGCCGATTTCGTATTTGACGCCGAGGTTGTCGAGGATTTGACCCATCACGCGCTGTGCCTCTTCCCATTGTTCGGCAGTGCCCTCGTATTTGTTGTTGGGGTTCGCCGGATCCCATTGCGAGAAACGGAAGGTGCATTTATCGAGCATACCCACGGTGCCGAGGAAGTATTTGGCGAGTTCCAAACAGCCTTTGAACTCCTCTTCCAGTTGGTCGGCACGCAGCACCAAGTGACCTTCGGAAATGGTGAACTGGCGGACGCGGATAAGACCGTGCATCTCGCCGGAATCCTCTTTGCGGAAGAGGGTGGACGTCTCGCCGAGACGCATCGGCAGGTCGCGGTAAGAACGCTGACGGTTCAAGAACACTTGATACTGGAACGGGCTGGTCATCGGGCGCATCGCAAAGCATTCTTTTTCCTCGTCGTAGGGGTCGCCGATGATGAACATACCGTCCAGATAGTGATCCCAGTGACCGGAAATCTTAAAGAATTCGCGTTTTGCCATCAACGGCGTTTTGGTCAGCAGATAGCCGTTCTTCTGCTCGACGTCCTCCACCCAGCGCTGCAACAGTTGCACCACGCGTGCGCCTTTCGGAAGCAACACCGGCAGGCCTTGGCCGAGCGTGTCCACCGTGGTGAAATATTCCAGTTCGCGGCCGAGTTTGTTGTGGTCGCGTTTTTTGGCTTCTTCAAGTTGCTCGAGATACTCGGTCAAATCGGCACTCTTCGGGAACGCCGTGCCGTAGATGCGCTGAAGCATCTTGTTTTTCTCGTCGCCGCGCCAGTAGGCACCGGTGCAGGAGGTGAGTTTATACGCTTTGACACCGCCGGTTTTCATAAGGTGTGGGCCGGCGCAAAGGTCGGTGAAATCGCCCTGACGATAGAAGCTAATCGCTTCGCCGGAGGCGGCGTGTTCTTCCATCAGTTCGAGTTTGTACGGCTGGTCCGCCATCAGTTTGCGCGCTTCCTCAATCGGAAGTTCGAATTTTTCAATCGGCAGGTCTTCTTTGATGATTTTTTTCATCTCCGCCTCGATTTTTTCGAGGGCTTCGGGGGTGAAACTCGTTTCGGTATCAAAGTCGTAGTAAAAACCGTTGTCGATGGACGGGCCGATGGCGAATTTGGTGTTCGGGTAAAGGTGTTGCACCGCTTGCGCCAAAATGTGGCTTGCGGTGTGGCGATAGGCGCGTTTGCCGTCCTCATCGTCGAACGTGAGGATTTCGAGCGTGCAGTCCTCGGTGAGCGGCGTGCGCAGGTCAACGACGTTGCCGTTGACTTTCGCGGCGCAGGCGGCGCGGAACAGACCCATCGAGATGTCGCGGCAGACGGCTTCAACAGCCACGCCGTTTTCGACTTGCATCGTGTCGCCGGATTTAAGCGTAATGGTCAGCATATCAATCAGACTCCTTTTCGGATTATTTTGACAATTTAGAAAATAAAAAAACCGCTGTCCCAAAAAGGGACGCGGCAATGCACGTGGTTCCACCCTTGTTCGGCGGAAAATCCGCCCTCAAGCAACCGGTAACGAGGTCAACCGTCGCGCCTTACTGTGAGTTCGGGCGCGCGCTCCGAGACGGTGGCGACAAGCCGATTTTTCACACCGCTTTCAGCCGGTGGCGGTGCTCTCTTTCGAAAAATGCTTGGCAGGTCGCGTTCTCATCAACGCTTTACAGGGTTAGTGTAGCACCGTTTTTCTCACTTGTCAAGCCTTTTTCTTTGGGGATTTTTTCAAAAACCCGTTTCGGGACAAACAAAGCGGACACGCCACACGCATAGGATGGGGTGTTGAGGTGAGAAAGATGTTGTTGACGTTATTACAGGCTTTGTCCAACGTGCTGTTTATGGCACTCCACGTGACCCACAGCGGTTCGTTCCCGAAACCGCTTTCTGCCGAAGAGGAACGGCAGGCACTGACGGCGTTTCGGGAAGACGGCGATATGGAAGCGCGCAATCGGCTTATTGAGCACAATTTGCGGCTTGTGGCGCATATTGTGAAAAAATATTACGGCTCGGCAACCGAGCAAGAGGAACTCATTTCCATCGGCACCATCGGGCTTATTAAGGCGGTGGGGACGTTCGATTATGAAAAAGGCACGCGGCTTGCCACCTATGCGTCGCGGTGTATCGAAAACGAGATTTTAATGCATTTTCGCGCGGTGCGTAAAACGGGGCAGGACGTGTCGATGAACGAGCCGATTGAGACCGATCGCGAGGGCAATCCGCTGACGCTCCAAGACGTGCTTGCGGATGGCCGCTGTTTATATGAGGAATTAGAACAGAAAATCAACGGGGAAAAACTGGCACGCTATATCTGTGAGGAGTTGGATGAACGGGAAAAAGAGGTGATTTGTCGCCGCTATGGCGTCGGGTGCGAGCCGATGACCCAGCGCGAAGTCGCGGCGTTTTTAGACATCTCGCGCTCGTACGTGTCGCGCATTGAGAAAAAAGCGCTTTCCAAATTGCGCCGTCGGTTTGAAATCGGCGATAAAAAGGGGTTGCAAAAGTAAGGAAAGTATTTTATAATAAAGACAGAAAAAGGAGGCGGTCGTTATGGCAAAAAAGACGATTGTGACGATTGGTCGGCAATTCGGAAGCGGCGGTAAGGAAATCGGCGTGGCGGTTGCCAAAAAACTCGGGATGAAATTTTATGATAAGGAACTGCTGAAACGCGCCGCACAAGACAGCGGCCTGTGCGAGACGCTGTTTGAGTCGTTGGATGAGCGACCGAAGAGCCTTTTGTATTCTCTCGTGATGGACCCGTATGCGGTGAGCGCGATGACCTCCGCGCCGTATAACACGGTGGAGCAGGACGTGTATACCGCTGTGTTCGAGACGGTGCGCCGCGTGGCGGATGAGGGCTCTTGCGTGATTGTCGGCCGGTGCGCCGATTATGCGCTTCGCGAGCGCGACGACGTGCTGCGCGTGTTCATTTATGCGCCGGACAACGCGCGCATCGCCCGGGTGGCACGCCGCCACGGAATGACCGAGCAGAAAGCGCGCGATTTTATTCGCAAAATCGACAAACAGCGCGCATCGTATTATAATTACTATTCCGATGGAAGATGGGGCGAGCGCTCGGCCTACGATTTGCTGATTGACGCCACCGTGCTCGGCGTAGACGGTACGGCGCAACTCATTTGCGATATGTTGGAGAAAACCGAATAAGTTTACCATGAAAGTGCCCTGCCGCATGGTCGGCAGGGCACTTATATTATGCAAATTTTTCCGCGGTTAAAATGCATAAACATACAAAATTCAAGAAAAAAGAGGAATGGAGAGAGAAAATATTCAAAAATAGTGAAAAAAATTTCAAAAAGGCTTGACAAAGGAAAAAATCGTGTTATAATCATACACGGCGAACGGGAAATGCCGTTTGCGAAAATGATTTTATATTTAGGAGAGTTTTGTTATGAAAAAAATTCTTGCTCTTACGGTTGCGCTTCTTCTTTGCGTGACTTTGCTCACCGCTTGCGGCGGCGACAGCAAACTGACTGTGGAAAAAGGCAAACTGCACATGGCGACCAACGCCGCGTTCCCTCCCTATGAGATGACCGACGACAAAGGCGGCTTCGAGGGTATCGACGTGGAAGTGGCGACCAAAATCGCCGAGAAACTTGGTCTTGAACTCGTCGTGGACGATATGGACTTCAACTCCGTTATTGCCGCGGTGCAGACCGGCAAATCCGACATCGCGATGGCCGGCTTGACCGTCAACGAAGAGCGTAAAAAGAACGTGGACTTCACCGATTCTTACGCGACCGGTAAACAGGTCATCATCGTTGTGGAGGGTTCCCCGATTAAAACCGCTGACGACCTCTTTGCGGATGGCGCGAAATACGTCGCCGGTACGCAGGAAGCGACCACCGGTAACATCTACTGCTCTGATGACCTCGGCGAAGATCGCACCGTGGCGTACACCAACGGCGCGACCGCTATCCAAGCGCTTCTCACCGGTAAAGTGGACTGCGTGGTTATCGACAACGAGCCGGCTCAGCAGTTCTGCAAAGCCAACAAAACGCTGAAAATCCTTGAGACCGAGTACGTGACCGAGGACTACGCGATTGGCGTTTCCAAAGAGAACAACGAGCTTCGCGACAAAGTGAACACGGCGCTCAAAGAACTCATCGAAGATGGCACGGTGAAATCCATCCTCGACAAATACATCGTGGCGGAATAATTCCCCACCATTCCCGTTATCTAAAAAGAGGGCGGCAATTTGCCGCCCTCTTTACTGACGTTTTTAGCAGGAAATGAGGTTTCGATTATGGCAGAATTTTGGCAGGGACTCTGCGAGGATTTCGCCCAAAGCTTTTTGGTCAACGAGCGCTGGAAACAGTATCTCATTGGCCTTGGTGTTGCCGGCGAAGTGACGCTCGGCGCGCTGATTTTGGGCGTGGTTCTGGGTATTCTTGTTGCCGTTGTGCGCACGCTCAACGACCAAAAACGCCCGAAAGAGCGATCGGCAGTGCTGAAGTTTTTTAACTTCCTTTGCAAAGTGTATACGACCATTATCCGCGGAACGCCGATGATGGTGCAGTTGCTGATTATGGGCTTCGTTATTTTCTCGTCCAGTCGCGAGTTGGTGCTTGTGGCGATTTTGTCGTTCGGTATCAACTCGGGTGCCTACGTGTCGGAAATCATCCGCGCCGGCATTATGTCGGTTGACCGCGGACAGATGGAAGCCGGCCGCAGCCTTGGTATGGGATATGCGAAGGTGATGCGCTATATCGTCATTCCGCAGGCCATCAAGAACATTCTGCCGTCTCTCGGCAACGAACTCATTACCTTGTTCAAAGAGACGTCTATCGTGACGGTCATCGGACTGCGCGATTTGACGAAAGTGGCTATCCAAGTGCAGGCCAAGACGTACCAGGCGTTTATGCCGTTTATCGGTATCGCGATTATGTATTTGGCGGTCGTGCTGGTGCTTACGTGGCTTTTGGGGATTCTCGAAAGGAGGTTGCGTGCCGGTGATAAGCGTTAAGAATTTGTCGAAATCGTTTGGCGATTTGGTGATTTTGGACGATTTGTCCGTGGATATCAAACCCGGCGAAAAAGTGGTGGTTATCGGGCCGTCCGGTTCGGGTAAATCCACGCTGCTCCGCTGCCTCAATATGATGGAAATTCCGGATTCCGGCGAGATTATTTTTGACGGCGAGGATATTACCGCGCCGGGTGTCAACCTCAATCTCGTGCGGCGGCAGATGGGAATGGTGTTCCAGCATTTCAACCTGTTTGCGAACCTCACTATCCGCAAAAACATCACACTCGCGCCGGTGCAAACCGGGCTCATGACCAAAGAAGAAGCGGACGCCGAGGCGGAACGCCTGTTGGAACGCGTGGGACTGCTTGATAAAATCGATGCCTATCCGGCGCAGTTGTCCGGCGGTCAAAAACAGCGTATCGCCATTGTGCGTGCGCTCGCGATGAAACCGAAACTGATGCTCTTTGACGAGCCGACTTCCGCGCTTGACCCCGAAATGGTGGGCGAGGTGTTGGACGTGATGAAAGAGCTCGCGCACGAGGGAATGACCATGGTGGTGGTGACCCACGAAATGGGCTTTGCTCGCGAGGTGGGCACGCGCATCCTGTTTATGGACGATGGCCACATTGTGGAAGAAGCCGAGCCGGAGACGTTTTTCGCCAATCCGCAACATCCGCGCTCGATTGAGTTTTTATCGAAAGTTTTATAAAAATGTGCACGACCGAGGAACCGTTTCCTCGGTCGTCTTTTTTTACAAGTGCACAAAAGGACGGAATATGTGCATATATGCAGTATATTTTCAAGAAAATACTTGACATTTTATTATTTTATAGTATAATTAGCGCATAAATATTCGCACTTATGCATAAATGTGGGGAATGACCTATGACCAAAGTGTTTATCGACGGAAAAGCGGGGACGACCGGCCTTCGCATATATGAGCGGCTCGGCGACCGCAAGGATTTGGAACTCATCACGCTGTCGGAGGAGTTGCGAAAAGACGCTTCGGCGCGCAAAGCGGCGCTGGAGGCGTCGGACGTGGCGTTCCTTTGTCTTCCGGATGCCGCGGCGGTGGAAGCGGTGGCACTTTGCGAAAACCCCGATACGGTGCTCATCGACACCTCGACGGCGCACCGTGTCAACGATGCGTGGGCGTACGGCTTTCCGGAACTCGGTAGCTTGCGTGAGAAAATCAAGAATTCGAAACGCATTGCCAACCCCGGTTGCCACGCGAGCGGTTTTGTGTCGCTTGTTGCGCCGCTTCGCGAGCGAGGCTTGCTCGACGAAAACGCGATGCTCTCTTGCTTTTCGCTGACCGGCTATTCCGGCGGCGGCAAAAAGATGATTGCCGACTACGAGGGCGAGGGCGCGGCGGCGCTGTTGGCACCGCGCACCTACGGGCTTTCCCAAAGCCACAAGCACCTGCCGGAGATGGCGAAGGTGTGTGGGCTTTCGGTCGCACCGGCGTTTTCGCCGATTGTGTCGTCTTACTACGCCGGCATGGAAGTGGCGGTGACGCTCTTTAGAGAGCAACTGCATGGTACGGCGGCGGACGTGAAAGCGTGCTACAAAGACTATTACCGCGGCGACGTGGTCAAATTTGTCGAGAACGCAGACGAAAACGGATTTTTGTCCGCCTCTGCCTTTGCCGGCCGCGACGATATGCAAATCGCGGTGTTCGGCAACGACGAGCGCGTGACACTCGTGTCCCGATTTGATAACTTAGGCAAAGGCGCGTCCGGCGCGGCTATCCAGAATATGAACATTGTGCTCGGTCTTCCGGAAACGACCGGGCTTTGCATCGGAGGGTGAAACCTATGAAGTTGATTGACGGCGGCATTTGCGCCGCAAAAGGATTTATGGCGAGCGGCATTCACTGCGGCATCCGCAAGAATACCGCGAAACGCGATTTGTCCCTCATTTTCTCGGAAAAACAAGCCACCGCCGCGGCGGTGTATACGACGAACCTTGTGAAAGGTGCGCCGCTTCTCGTGACCAAAGCACACCTTGCAAACGGTACGGCGCAGGCGGTGATTTGCAACAGCGGTAACGCCAACACCTGCAACGCGAACGGTGTGGAGATTGCGGAAAAAATGTGTGAACTGACCGCCGCTGCGACCGGTGTTGCGGCGGACGACGTGGTGGTTGCTTCCACCGGCGTTATCGGTCAGCCGTTGTCGCTCGACCCGATTGAACCGGCGATTCCGGCGCTCGCAGCGCTGCTTACGAAAGACGGCAGCGACGAGGCGGCGCAGGGCATTATGACCACCGATACCGTCAAAAAAGAGGTGGCGGTGGAATTCACCGTCGGCGGCAAGACCTGCCGCATCGGCGGTATTGCCAAAGGTAGCGGTATGATTCACCCGAACATGGCGACGATGCTCGTGTTCGTGACCACCGACGTGGCGATTTCGTCCGCGATGCTGCAAAAGGCGCTGTCTACGGATATTCAAAACACGTTTAATATGCTGTCGGTGGACGGCGATACGTCCACGAACGATATGGTGACGGTGCTGGCCAACGGCATGGCGGAAAACGAAGAAATCACCGCCGAGGGCGCGGATTTCGATGCGTTTATGAAAGCGCTCAACACCGTGACGGTGTTTCTCAGCAAGAGCATTGCCGGCGACGGCGAGGGTGCGACCAAACTGCTCGAATGTGTCGTGACCGGCGGCAAAACCGAGCAAATCGCCAAAACCGTGGCGAAGAGCGTGGTATGTTCGAGCCTTCTCAAAGCCGCGATGTTCGGTGCGGACGCCAACTGGGGTCGCGTGCTGTGCGCTATCGGTTACAGCGGCGCGGACGTGGACGTGACCAAAATCGACGTGGCGTTTAAGAGCCCGAAAGGCGAAATCCTCGTCTGCAAAGACGGCGCCGGTGTGCCGTTCTCGGAGGAGATTGCGAAAGAAATTTTGCTCGAAAAAGAGATTGATATTCTGGTCGCTCTCAATGACGGCGAGGCGACGGCGACGGCGTGGGGTTGCGACCTCACCTACGATTA
>JAZUEK010000059.1:0-9415 GCA_045640165.1 Acutalibacteraceae bacterium
AAACCCCGCCTCTGTTCTGATGAGCAGAGGCGGTTTTGTTTTTTCTTATTTGATGGGTTTTGCAAATTTGCAGGTGGTGGGATAATGTTCGCACACCGCGTATTTTGCACCGATATTCGGGCCGCTTTGCGCTACGCGAATGGTCAACTTGCCGCCGCAGAGCGGACAGACGTTGGTCGGTTTCGGCTGCGCCGGTTGTGTCGGTTGAGCCGGTTGTGCCGGTTGAGTGGGTTGTGCAGGCTGAGCCGGTTGAGCCGGCTCGGCAGGTTGCGCGGCGGCGATGGAAGCGGAGGCTTCTTCCGGCGTTTTCGGTGCCGGGAGATCTTCGTTGCTTACGGCCGATTTTTTATGTTTTTTCACCACCACGAGGATGACGATGACGATAATCAACAGCAGCAACGCCGCGAGCCCCACGATGCCGTAAAACACGTTGCGGCTGGGCATCGAGAACGAATAGTCGATAGCGGTGAGACTGCCGTAAGGGATTTTCCAAGTGTAGGTCAGCCCGTCTTCCGATACGGAGGAGGCGTTGTGACCATTGGCTTTATACGGCAGGGTGACGCTGTAGGAAACGGAGATGGCGCTGGTATAGGCGGAGAGGTCGGAGCCTTCTTCCACCGGCTCTTCCGAGCCTTCAAGTTCGCCCTTGAGGTCATAGACGAAGTGGGCGGTGTAGGTATCTTTCAGCAGTTCGCGGCGCACCGAGAACAGCATAGAATCGTCGAAATCTTCGTTCAAATAGTTGCTGATGGTGATGCCGACGCCGCCTTCTTTGGAGACGTCGTCAATCGAGTCATAGTGGCGAGAGGCTTTGAAGCCGACGTAGCCCTCTTCCTCGATTTTTTCCAACGTATAGCCGCGTTCGGTCAGGTTTTTCCAGTTTTCGGAATTCTCGTCCACACCGTTTTGGGTGGTGTCGTCACCGGTGGACATATTGGCGAGATAATCCGCAACGAGATAGGTGGCGGAAAAGTCCATACTGCGGTTTTTGTTCACCGACATATGCATATCGCTTTTGATGCAGCCGGAAAAGAGAATCGCGGCGCAAAGAGCCAGTGCCAACACGCAGAATTTACGGGTTTGTTTCATTGGGGAATCCCCTCCTTGTTCGTTCAATATAGCACAATCCGGCGAGGTTGTCAAGAAAAACGACGGTTTGTATAAAAGTGGTTATACGCGCAAAAGCGCCTCGTCGTTTACGCGTTTGGCGACCGAAAGTCGCACGTCCTGCCCGGCGGTTATGCCGGCTTTGGCCAACGAGGCGCAGGCGGTGTCAAACGCGAGCGAGGGTGTGTTGTTTTTGTCGCTTAAGTGGCCGAGAAGAATTTGGGAGACGCCGGCGTTCACAAGCGCCGGAAGTGCGGCGGCGCAGGCGGCGTTCGAGAGGTGGCCGCGACGGCCCAAAATCCGTTCTTGCAAAAACGGGGGATACGGGCCGGAGCGAAGCATGGCGACGTCGTGGTTGGACTCGAGCAAAATGACGTCGCATCCGCAGAGAATATCGAACACAGGTTTTAACAGTTCCCCCATATCCGTTGCTACCGCGAGCCGCGTTCCGTCGGCGGTTTCGACGGCGTAGCCGGTGCTTTCGGGGGTGTCGTGCGGTGTGGCAAAGGCGGAAACCTGCAAGTCGCCGACGGCGACCGATTCGCCGGCGCCGAGCGCGAAAATCGGCGTGTCCGGTAGCGCGCTCGCTTTGTCCATCCCAAGCAGCGTGCCTTTGGAGGCGTAAACGGGACAGCCGCATTGTTTTGCCAGCACGCGCACGCCGGCGATATGGTCGGAGTGTTCGTGCGTGACGAAAATGCCGCGGATAGACGCGAGATCCACGTCGCGCGCGTTGAGTGCGTCGCGAATGCGTTTTGCCGAGACGCCGGCGTCGATGAGAATGCCGCTGTCACCGGAACTTATGTAGGTGCAGTTGCCGGAACTACCGGAAAAAAGAGAACAAAACCGCGCCATGAGCGATACCTCCCAAGAAAAAAGCGGCCGCATACGTTGCGGCCGCTGACAATGACGATTACGCGTGACGCGCTACCGCGTCGGGGATGTCGATGCGGCAAATATCCGCGCCGATAGAGTGGAGTTTTTCCACAAAGTTTTCGTAGCCGCGTTCGATAAAGTGGATGTCTTCGATTTCGGTCTGGCCGCGCGCGGCAAGCGCGGCAATCATCATCGCGGCGCCGGCGCGAAGGTCAAGCGCACGCACGGGTGCACCGCTCAAATACGGGACGCCTTGGAACACGGCGATTTTGCCGTCCACCGTGGCCTGAACGCCCATACGGCGGAGCTCGTCGATGTAGCGGAAGCGGTTGTCCCAGATGTTTTCGGTGATAATACTCGTGCCGTCGCCGAGCGCCAACAGCACCGCGGCTTGCGGTTGCATATCCGTCGGGAAGCCCGGGTGCGGCATAGTTTTGATGTTGCAGGCGTGAATCGGGCCGTTCATCCGCACGCGGACGGCACCGTCCGCCTCGGTGATTTCGGCGCCCATCTCGATGAGTTTCGCGGAGATGGATTCAAGGTGTTTCGGGATGACGTTTTCAATCCACAAGTCGCCGCCGGTGGCCACGGCACACGCCATGTACGTTCCGGCTTCAATTTGGTCGGGAATGATGGAATATTCCGCGCCGTGCAGATGCGGCACACCGCAGATTTTGATGACGTCGGTACCGGCGCCGCGCACGTCCGCACCCATGGAGTTTAGGAAGTTGGCGACGTCCACGACGTGGGGCTCTTTGGCGGCGTTTTCGATAATGGTGATGCCGCGCGCTTTAACGGCGGCGAGCAACACGTTGATGGTGGCGCCGACCGAGACGACGTCGAAGTAAATCGAGTTGCCAATCAGCCCGGGAGCGGACGCGTCAATCATACCGTTGGTGACAACGGCAGGAACGGTCGCGCCGAGAGCGGTAAAGCCTTTTAAGTGTTGGTCGATGGGGCGGACGCCGAAGTTGCAACCGCCGGGGAGTGCCACGCGCGCTTCGCCGAAGCGACCGAGGAGTGCGCCGAGGAAATAGTAAGACGCGCGCATCTGACGGGCGAGTTCATGGGGCACCTCATGGGTGTTGACCGAAGTGGGGTCAATGTCCACCGTGGATTTGTCAATCCGGCGGATACGGGCACCGAGAGCCTCCAAGATATCCAGAGAGACGAGCGCGTCGGAAATATTCGGAATGTTGGAAATACGGCAGGGTTCATCCGAGAGCAACACCGCCGGAAGAATGGCGAGGCAGGCGTTTTTTGCGCCGCCGATGCGGACCGAGCCTTCCAGCCGGTTACCGCCTTGAACACGGTATTTGCTCAACGTTGCCACCTCCCGAGTGATTGTAGTTCAGATGCCATATATATCCATACTATTTTATTATAGCATCCTTTTGAAGAAAATCAAGAAAAATTTGTAAAAATCAGAAAAAGAGTCCCACTATATTGTGGCTCGGATATGTAGATATATGCTAAATGTGCGAAAAATGTTTGTTTTGCTTGTCAGAACGAAAAAAAGTCGTTATGATAGGAAAGGCGCAAAAAACGCATACGCCGCTGTGGTGGAATTGGCAGACACAAGGGACTTAAAATCCCTCGGTAGCAATACCATACCGGTTCGAGCCCGGTCAGCGGCACCAAAAAACGGTAGGGACAAAAGACCCTGCCGTTTTTTCCATACAAAACCCGGGCGAGACCCGGAGGTTCGATTAGTTTCCGCCCCAAGAGCGCGAAGCGCGCTTGGTTGGCGGAACTTATGCATGCGAGCGCAACGTGCGAGTCGCTGCCCGGTCAGCGGCACCAGAAAACGGTAGGGACGAAAGTCCCTGCCGTTTTTTGCATACAAGAACCCGGGCGAGAACCGGAGGTTCGATATGTGACGGATTTTCCATTATTTGCGCCTATTATGACGAGGAAATCGGATTGACAGAGCTATGGTAAATATAGTATAATAAAGTGTCTACTTTATCATCGGCTTGTGCCAAAACACACAAGCACATTTTATTAAGGAGGAGAAAGTATGAAGAAACAATCTTTCACCATGCGTTTGTTCAGCGTTTTGCTGTGCGTGGCGATGCTGTGCACTTTTGCGCCGCTGACCTCGCTCGCCAAAGCGACGGAGCAAGTGTACGTCGGCGGCGTTGAAGTCACGGCGGACAACGCGGCTGACGTTTTGGGCGACGGTACCGTGTCTTACGATAAGTACACGAAAACGTTGACCCTCAAAGGCGCCGGCATTTTCGACACCTATGACACCGACGAGGGAAGCTTCGGCATTTTTGCCACCGGCGACCTGAACGTTGTGTTGGAGGGTAGAGCGCTCATTGACCTTTACGGTGCTGATTTGAAAGACACGGCTGTCGGTATCCAAGCGAATGGTAACTTGACCATGACCGGCGAAGGCAGCGTTTCGTGCCACATTCCGCCCGTAAAAGATTTTGCGGCCGGTTTGGTTGCCGGCGGTGCGCTGGTTATTGACGTTACCGTTGACAGAGAGACAATGCTGTATGGTCCGGTTGGATTTATGGAGATTTCCGTTGCCAAAGCGGCGGAAAGCTATGCGCTTGTCAGCGAAAACATCAACCTTGTGCTTGGTAACTCTCCTTTTGAGTTGATGGCGAAAACGGCGGTGTTCAGCACGGCTCCTACGCTTACAAACTTTGAATTTGTCGTGTGCGACGGCGGCCTTTTGACGCCGGATTGCGACGATTTTGAGCCGCTTTGCGAAGAGGAATTGCTTGACAATATTGAAAATCTGCGCTATTTCGGGGCGTTTTTCTCGGAATTGCCGGACGTCGAAATCGGCGGTGTGAAGCTGACGATGGACAACGCGAACGACGTCTTCGGCGACGGCACCGTGTATTTTGATATGGAAGACGAGGTGCTCGTTTTTGATAACGCGACCATCACCGGTTTTAGCTATGACGAGGAAGAGGACGTAATCTTAGGCGTTGCTTCGTACGGTTACGATGACCTTTCCATTCGGTTGGTGGGTGATAACGTTATCGACCTGCGCGATGCGAGAGAGACAAAACCGTATGGTGTCATCGGCATTTACAAGGAAAACGGCTATGATGTCAATTTCTTCGGCGACGGCAGTTTGACCGTGTATACCGGTGAGGCGGATGACTTCACCAGCGGCTTGAATTTGTCGAATAACCTTTCGTTGTATGATGCCGCCGATTTGACGGTGTATGCCGGCGATGCGAACGGTGCTTCTTTCGGTTTTTTCCTGCTCGGTGCTCTCTATACGTACGGCAGTGGCAATATTGCAGCGTATGGCGGCGATGTTACGAACGGCGACTCTTTCGGTATGCTCGTGTACAGTGACCTCAAGACGTACGGCAGTGGCGATATTACTGCGTATGGCGGCGACGTTACGAACGGCGTGTCTTTCGGTATGCACGTGAATGACGTGTACCTGAAAGGCGTCGGTGACTGTCTCTTTGTCGGCGGCACTGTCGGCGAAAGCGGCGAAAGTTACGGTGCGTATGCGTGGAAAATTGATCTGTATGGTGGTAAAAACGAAGAAGACGTTCTTCACGGCGTGCGTTTTATCGGCGAGACCGGCGCTTTCCAAGGAGATGGCTCTGCCGTGCCGTACCTTAACATTCAAGAAGGTGACTATACCACGCTTTGCGCACAAACCATGAGCGAGGACGATTTGGCCGAGCCGGATGATTCGACCAACTCGATCGAGACGGCAAAACACGTGTTCCTGCGCTCTGATTTTGCGAAGGAATATGGCATTTGTGTCGGTGACACGTGGGTGACCGCCAACAACGCCGCTGACGTGCTCGGCGACGGTACGGTGTCCTACGATGACAATAACCGTCTACTGACGCTCAACAACGCTACGATTAACAAGGCGTGTTACGGGGACGGAGAATGTGCGGCCATTGTCAACGATAGTGATAACTCCATTTACGTTTGTCTGATCGGTGACAACGTCATCGATTTGACCGAAGCGGATCTTTCCGGTATGGTGTGCGTCTACGGTATGTGGAGCGATTGGCACTGGAGCTTCTACGGCGACGGCTCGTTGACGGTGAAAGTTCCGGCGCAAGAGGATACGTATTCTTACGGCGTTTACAGTGCCGGCGATGATATTTGGGTGTATGATACCGCCGCTATTACGGTGGAACTGCCCAACGCGGAGAACACCTACGGTTTCTACTGCGACGAGTGCGGCATTGATTCCCCGAACGTCTCGCTGCTCGCGGGTGATACGGCGCTGTACGCGGAGAACTGCGTGTGGAGCGGTATGTATTATACCGCCAAGTACTTCGTCGGCACCGAATATAACGGTGAAGTTTCGGAGAACGACAACTTCTGCTATGACTTTTCCGTACGCAGTGCTTGCAAAACGGTGAAAACCGCTGAGAACGATGGGGATTACTGCGATATCTATATCGGCGGTAAACGCGTGACCAGCAATAACCAAGACGACGTGTTCGGCGACGGCACGGTGTCGTTTGAGTATGATTATGACCGCGGTGTCCATACGTTGACGCTGAACAACGCCGACATCGCCTCTTACAGTCGCGTGAACGGCGAGACCGCCGGCATTTACAGTTCGTACAGCGAGCCGCTGTATATCGAACTGGTCGGCGACAACACCATCACCGTGAAAGATGATTTGAACTCCTACGTGATGGGTATCTACGCTTGTGGCGACATCCACTTTGTGGGCGACGGTACGCTGACGATCAACGTCGAGAGCAACTTCCACGAAGATGGCGATGGCTACACCTACGGTATCAACGCGTACTATGAAAGCGAAGACGTGTATCTGGAAGCCGACGGCAAAATCACCATCAATATGACCGGTGCGGCAGAAGAAGCAAAGGGCATCTACGCCGAAAACTTCTATAACAAAAACAACGGTGACGTGACCGTTTCGGTGAGCGACAGTTACGGCGCTTACGGTGTGTATGCTTACAACACGTATCTGCAATCCCCGGCGAGCTTCACCGTTTCGGCGAATTTCGGCGAGTTTGAGGATTCTCCCTACGCATATGGTCTCGAAACCTGCAATCTGTGCGACGTGCCTGTAAGCGGCCCGGTTTATGCCGAGGGCAAAACCCAGGCGATTTATATTTATGGTTACAATAACGTTAATATGCTGATGCTGACCGCGTATGAAAATGCGGACGATGCGGATCCGGTGGAGAATCCCGACTGGTCTCAGCTCTCGGATTACGAGAAAGTCGAACTCGCTCGCGCTCCGTATACGGTAACGCCGGTGTTGACGACCACCGAAGCCGAGTGCGCGTGGTGGGACGGCGACAAGAACGACACCGTCGGCAACAATGGGTCGATTGAAATCGGCTGGGATGTCGGCGAGGAAGAGATTTCCGAAGTCTATCTCTACTGCGACCGTTACAGCGAGGGTTATTACGAGCGTAAAGCGACGATTGATCCCACGGTGGATTCGACCTATTTGCTGGAACCCACTTTGGATTACGTTCTTCCGGGTGCCACGCTTTCGTGGACGATCGGCGCGAAATTCGCGGACGGAACGGTGGCGTTCAGCGAGCCGTTCGATTTGACCTTCTACAAAGTGCGGTACGATTGCGATTTGGAAATTTATGTGGATTCGCCTGCTATCGGCTACACTCCGGCCCAGGTTTCGTATTTCGAACACGAGTACGATGATTGTTACCAAGGCCAGCTGACCTTGACTTGGTATAAAATGGACGGCGAAACGGGTGTTCCGATGGCAGACGACGACCTCTTTATGCCGGGTGAGCAATATGCGGTAATCGTGGAAGGCGCGTTTGTGGATTCGCTGCGTTTCGACAGCGAAACGTTGAACATGACCGTGGTTTCCGATGGTAATATTGCCGAAAGCGATGCCATCTATGACGACGAGAACAACGCGCTGATGTTCGGTGCCGTCTTCGAGCCGCTGAAAGACATGATTAACTACGTTAGCGTAACGGTAAACGAGCCGGATTCTACGATGACTCCGGCGGACGTGGTTGCTACGGTGGAGGGGTATCAATATTCGCCTTTCGGTCTTCCGATTGTGGACGGCAAAGTGACCACCTCCTGGACTTACTGCGAGGGTGATACGTACGACGAGGCGAACGCCGTGGCGATGGAGAACAACGAGTTCTTTAAGGGCGGCAACACCTATCGCGGCGAAGTTTCGTTCAAACTGAAAGACCGCTTCACTATGGCGAATGAGGTAGAATACGGTTTGACTTCGGGTGAGCCGTTCGGGCCGACGTTTACGCTTTCCGGCACGTATGATGCTACGACCGGTATCGTGACCATCACGCTTCCGGACCTTATGCCGAGCGCTTTCGTGAAAGAACTCAATATGTTCGTGCGCGAGCCGGAAGCCGGTCAAACGCCTATGGATATTAGTGCGTTCGGCGACGAGCTTGTGAGCGACTATATCAATGCCATCACGATTGAGTGGTATGAAGAGGACGAAGAGGGTATCGCTGCGGACACTCCGCTCGCTTCCAACGAGGAATTCAAAGCAGGTGTCACCTACGCCATGTCGATGCACGTGACTCTTATCAATGCCGATTTTTATAACTCGAGCATTCCGGCCACGCTGAACGGCCAAAAGACGGAGAATTATATCGTTAACGATTGGGATTCCGCGTTTATTGGGCATTCCTTCACCATTCCGGAAACCACCGACACGGTGGATGCCCTTGACTTCACCGTTTCTGCGGTGAAAGCCGGTGACACGCCGGCGGACGTTGCGGTGACCTTCGATGACACGAAAGTGTCGTTCGTGGACGTGTACGCCTACGTGTACGAAGGCACCGGCGATCCGGACAAAGACGTGGACCACTATGCGGATATGGCTTCTACCGATGTGTTTGAGTATGGTAAGATCTACGCGATTGAAGTGGACTACACGCTGAAAGCCGGTTTGGAGAACGGCGAGGAAATCGCGCTCACCATCAACGGTGAAGAGCCGTTCGTTGCGGGGCCGGACGGTAAAAAATACGGTACGGTTGCGATGAACTTCGCTCTCGATGAGCCGGAGCTGACGCTCAGTGCGGATGCCACCGAGTTCGAACTCGGTGACGAGGCGCTCAAAGCGGTGAACTTCGACGTGGAGTACACCTTCGATGCGACCAACCGCTTGCTCGTTGACGTGGTGGATGCTAACGGCGACGACGCGCTCTGCACGGCGCTTACGGCCGGCCTCGAGACCTTCGCGGTCGATATGTCCGACTTTGAGATCGGCACCTACACGGTGACGGTGACCGCTTATGACGGCAAAAACGCGGTTGTTTCCAACAGCGTGGACGTTGAGGTGAAACCGGCGGTTATCGATGAAATTACCATTCTGAATGCGGACGTCACTCCGGTTTACGGCGAAAAAGCCGGCGACCATATGGCATATACTCTGCCGGAGAACGCGCCGTATACGGTGACGATGAACGGCTGGTGGGATGTG